>JAGQRB010000714.1 GCA_020425925.1 Planctomycetota bacterium | reverse complement strand
GTGCTCGCGCACGCGGCGAGCAAGGTCAGTAGCAGTGCTCGTGTGATCACCGCCGGGGCGCGCATGGTGCGGGGCATCGGTGTGGAGAATAGTCGAGCGGCGCGTCGCTCGGCAGCCCTAGACTACGTCGATGAGCCGCGGCGAAACGCTGTCCTGGGAGGACCTGCGACATTCCCTCCGAGAGCGGCGCCTCGACGCCGATCCTCGCGATGGCGGCGTCGGTTTGCTCTCACGGCTGCCCGCGTACGTCGACGGCGACCTCGACCGCGAACTGCATCTCATTACCTGTCTGGTGCGCGGTACGGACGATTCGTCGTTGCTATGGTCGATCGATCTGCACCTCGCGTCCAGGCTCCGCGAGTACCCGGCGCATCCGGAGCTCCGTCGCGCGCGGGAGCAGCTCTGCCTGCACGAGGCCTTCGGGCCCTCGCTCGGCGCGGATGGGTTCCGGGTCGAGGGTGCCGCGGAACGAGGCTATTGGTGCCACTACGAAGCCGGGTCCCGCGGCCTGCTCGGCAGTGACCCGAACGAGCCCGGTAGTGACGAGCGCGAATGGCCGCGCCGCGAGATCGTGTTCGCCGGTGCCTTCGACATCGCGCGCGACGTCGTGACCAACCAGCAGTACTCTGCCTTCCGCCCTGACTGGCGCTACGCTGCCGGTCGCGACCATCATCCGGTCGTCGGCGTGAAGTGGTACGACGCCTGGCTGTTCTGCCGTTGGGCCGGCGCGAGGTTGCCGTCCGAAGCCGAATGGGAGCACGCCTGTCGTGCCGGCGAGGCCGAATCCGACCAGACCGAGCGAGCCGGACCTGGGCCACGCGGCACCATCGCTGTGACCGAGCTGCCACCGGACCGGCAACGGGCGCGCGGCATGTTGGGCAACGTCTGGCAGTGGTGCATGGACAGCTGGTCGGAGAACCTCGCCGATCTGCCGTCCGACGGCACGCCGCGCGCGACACCGACCATGAGCCCCAACCACGACCGGGCGCGGCGCGGCGGGTCCTGGGTCAGCCGCCCGAGTCGTTGCCGCGCGGCCGCGCGCGAGGGCGATTCCGCCGACCGCGGGTTGCCATTCGTCGGCTTCCGGATGGCGCGTTCCGGTCGCCCGGAGCGCGAGTAACGCGGAGGCTCCCAGCTCTGCCACCGCGCCGCGCTGCTTGCGGTAACATGCGGGCGAAGGGCACGTCGGCGCCCGTCGTCGTCGAAATCGCGCCCTGCTCGCAGAATCGGCTGCGGACCCATCGCGGCCCCGACCTCCGAACGTCCATGCGCCATCTGACTCTCGCCCTCGCCGCGCTCTCCGCCCCCGTCGCCGCGCAGCATGCCATGGCGGTCTGGCCGACCCAGCTCGGCGGCAACGGTCACACCTACGCGGTGTTCGTGCCGGGCACGACACTCGACTGGACGGCCGCCAACGCCGCGGCGACCGCGGCCGGTGGCTACCTCTGCACGATCACGAGCGCCGCCGAGAGTGCGTTCGTGTTCGCGCTGGTCGACGATCCGGCGGTCTGGATCGCGAGCTTCGGCCTCTACAACCTCGGACCCTGGATCGGTGGGGTGCAGGCGTCGGGCTCGCCCGAGCCGGCGGGCGGCTGGGGTTGGGTCACCTCGGAGGCGATGACCTACACCAACTGGGAGCCGGGTCAGCCCAACAACTCCTGCGCGCCGAGCGAGGATCACATGCACCTGTTCACCAACTCGCCGGCATTGCGGGGCGACCGCTGGAATGACCTGTCGCCCGGCAGCTGCAATCTGCCGATCGCATACGTCGTCGAGTTCGACACCCACGAGTGCTTCGCCGGCACGGTAGCGATCTCGAGCAGCGGTCCCGTCGACGTGCTCGCGATCAACGGTTCCGCGGGCGGTTTCGATCGCCGCGTCGACAGCGTGATCAACGACTCGTTCACCCTGTCGATGGCGCCGCCGCCGGCAACGAGCGGCGCGTTCTTCTCGCTGCTCGGATCGTTCGGTGCCGCCACCGGCACGGCCACCCTGCCGCTACCGTTCGGCGAGCTGTGCGCGTCGTCGTCGATCACCCTGGGCACCATCATGACCGCGCCGTGGAGCGTGCAGGTGCCGGCCGGCCTCGCGCTCGTCGGGCCATTCACGTTGCAGGCGATCATGCTCACCGATCCGTTCGGGCCGACGCTGGCGACGACCAATGCGGTGATCCTGGCGTTCGTTCCCTCGCAGCCGCCGATCATCTCCAGCGTGTCGCCGTCGTCGGCGGCGGTCGGACAGCCGATCACCGTCACCGGCGCGAACTTCAACAACGCGGTCACGGTGCGGGTCAACGGCGTTCCGGTGGCGCTCTCGAGCTCGAACGCGGACACGATCGTATTCGGCTATCCGCCCGGTGTGCCTTGCGATGCCCCGCTGCGGGTGACCAACGTCAACGGCCAGAATGCCACGTCCGTCCTCAATCCGACCCCGGTGATCCAGAACGCGATCAACGCCAGCGGACCGGCGAGCGGCGGCGCGACGCTCATTCTGCTCGGCACGGGCTTCGCGCCGGGAACGACGGTGACTATCGGCGGCGCGCCGATGAACCTGAACACCGTGATGCCGACCGTGCTGACCGGCACGACTCCGCCGGGGAGCGTCGGACCCGCGACGGTCGTGGTGACCACGCCGGGCGGCTGTTCGACGACCACGCTCTACACCTACCAGTAGCGTCGTTCGGCGCGACGATCGCGGCGATCCTGCGGAGTGCAGCTCGCTGCGCTACGTTGCTGCGCTGGAGGTTCGCCGATGCTGCCATGCTGCTCACCTGCCGCGCTGGGACTTCTCGTCGGGCTGTCGGTTCCGCAGCAGGAACCCGGAACCGCGCTTTCCTGCCGCGTCACGAACGCGGATGGTGAACCGATCGCCGGCGCGCGCGCGCGCCTGATCGAGGTCGAACCGGCGCGGGGCAGGCGGTCCGCGGCCGTGCGCGACTACGAGCTGCCGGGTGGACAGCGCGGCGCCGATGCCGATGGGGTCGTGCGAATGGCGCAGCGGCTCGACCCCGAGTTCACCTACGGCATGCTGGTCGTCGGCCCGGATGGCGCTTCGGCCTGCACCGTGCTGCAGCCCGGCCGGAGGGACGGCCAGCTCGACCTCGGCACGGTCGCGCTGGTCGCTGCGATGACGCCCTCCGAGCGCGCCGCGGCGCCACCCCCTGCACCGGCGCCGCTCTCGGACGGACGTGCCCGTGCGATCGCGAGCACGCTGCTCGCGCCGTTCGTCGAGCGCGCGCTCGACCACGGCGACGCCGCCGCGCGTCTCCGCGGGCTGCAGGCGCTCGCCTGGGCCGATCCGAAAGCGGCGCTGGCGCAGATCGATCGCGCGGCGTTCGACGAGCCGTTCCTCGGCGACGCGGTCCGGCGCGAAATCGTCGCCGAGCTGGTGCGCCGCGACCCGGCAGAGGCGTTCGCGGTCTTGCCAGGGTTCGCCGGCGCCGCCAGCCGAGCCTACGCGCTGCTGGCGATCGCCGAGCGCACGCGCGACCCTGCCCTGCTCGACGCGGCGTGGCTCCAGGCCCGGGTCAGCGGCGAGCCGCAGGATCGGGTCGCGCTGCTCGCGCGGATCGCGGACGCCTGGTTCGGTCTCGGCGACGACGCAAAGGCCGCTCGTGCGCTCGCGACCGCCGCGCCGATCGCGGACCGGTTGCCCGACGAGGACTGGCCGGCCTTCGCCCGCTGCCGGCTGGCCGAACAGGTCGGCAAGCTCGATCTCGATCGCGCGCTCGCGATCATCGAGCCGCGGTCGCCGCGGGATCGCGATCGGCACCACGGCAACCTCGCGCACGAGCTCGCCGATCGTGACCCTGCTGCGGCCGAACGCGTCCTCGCGCTGGTCGAATGGCGTTCGAACTGGTTGACGCGCGTCTGCCACCGCATGGCGCGGGTCGACCCCGATCGCGCCGTGCGGCTCGCGACCGCCGAGGACGTACCGCGGGCCATTCAGGGCTACACCCTCGGTCTGATCGCACTGCAGTTCGCCGACACCGAACCCGAGCGCGCCGCGAGCCTGCTCGACCGCGCGTTCGACCTCGTGCTGCGCGAGGGTCGCGGGGAGGTCGCCGCCGCGCTGCTGCCGGTCGTCGAACGGGTCGCACCCGATCGTGTCCGCGAGCTCGCGTTCGCCGCGATCGCGCGCGGCAAACCGCTGTCGGCGGCGTCGATCGGCGACCGCTGCGAATCCGCCGAACGGCTCGCGCAGCTGATCCTGCCGCTCTGCCGCTACCGTCCGGCCGAAGCCGCTGCGCTCGCGGCCCCGCTCTGGGGCGAGCTGCCGCTGCTCCTGATCGGCCGCCGGCGGGGCGCGCTGATCCCGGCACTCGCCGTCGCCGATCCCGAGCGCTGCGCCGCGGCCGTGGCGGCGCTGACGGAGTCGCTCGGCACTTCGCTCACGGTCGCCAACGCCGCCCGCATTGCGGCCGCGCGGGCGATCGCGCGCCGCGACCCCGGGCGCTGGGATTGGCTGACGGATGAATACCTCGGTCTCTGGATCGTCGGCAAGGAGGACCTGTGAGCCATCTGCCTCGCGCGCTCTTCGGTGTTCTGTGTCTCGCTCCCGTCGCGATGCCTCGGCTCGCTGCCCAGGGCGAATGGCGCTACGTCGTTCCGCCTGCGGCGCCGCCGATCACCGCGCTGCAGCCGCTGCCGCTCGCCGGGGCGCCACCCGAAGACGTCGCCGTGAACGTCGAGCTCCGTGCTGCGACCCGCTACGGGCAGCTCCGCTTCGGTGATTCGGCGTCGATCCGGATCGCGGTGGCACTCGCGCGGCGCGACGACGGCAGCTTCGAGCTCTGGCTCGACCGCGATCGCGACCGCGCGTTCGATGCCGCGGATCGCGTGCCCGGCGATGGCCCGACGTGGCAGCTCGAGCTCGAGTTCGCCTCCGCGCCCGCGGCCGGCGGCGCGCGTGCGGCGACGGCGACGCGCACGGTCACGCTGTGTTGGTGCGAAGAACTCGACTGCCTCGGGGTCGCGGCGATCGGTCATCTCGAGGGCGAGGCGCGGCTCGGCGACGATCGCTTCGTCGCGGCGCGGCGTTTCGACGGTGACGGCAACGGCGCCTTCGACGATCCCGAGGACCGGCTGGCACTCGACCTGAACGGCGACGGCGGCTTCGACGCGCTGACCGAGGTGTACCTCTACCGGCCGATCCTGCTGCTCGGCGAGACCCGCTACGCGGTGCGGCGCCAGGGTGTGCTCGGGGTCGCGCTCGCCGAGCTCGTCGGCGCCGGCACGCTCGCGCTGCCCGAGGTCGGCAGCGGCGCCGCCTACGACGTCACGCTGATCAGTCGCGACGGGTTCGTCGTCGGACTGCGCGGCGACGACGCCGAGGTGCCGGTCGGCGACTACCGGATCACGAACCTCCGGATCCGGCTGCCCGATCCCGCAGGGGGTGCGCCGTGGGACTTCGTGTTCAGTCCGAACGGCGATCGCGAACCGGTGTGGCACCCGGTCGCCGCGGACGCACGGGTCGAGATCGATCCGATCGGGCTGCCCGAGTTCGCCGTCGAGTGCCCGGCATCGACGTCGGCGGGACGCTCCCTGCCGGTCCAGGTACGGCTCTACACCGGCGATGGGCTGCTCATCAACCTCTGCAGCCGCGGCCGGCGCGAGCGTGGGTTCGGCGGCGCGTCCGCCGCCATCGAGCTGCGCGACGGCAACGGCCGATCGATCGCAAGTGCCTCGAGCGGCTTTGCTTGAGGCACGTTTTGTCCGGCAGCCGTGGAGCTGCCGATCGGGCTCGCGGCGCAGACACTGAGCGTCGAGGCGCACTTCGACAGCGGTCCGCTGCTCGGTGCGATGGTGGCGACCCGGCCGGTCGCGCTGCGCGACTGAGGTGCTCGGGAGACCGCCCGCGGGTTCGTAGAGCGAATCCCGCGTGCGCTTTCGGGCACCCGGTTCTTGGTGGGGTGAATCCCGAACCAGGAGACCCTACCAATGACGACTTCCCGTTCCGTTCTGCTCGCTTCCGCCGCTCTCGCCGCCGTCGTGCTCGCCACGCCGACCGCCGCCCAGGGTGGCCACATCCTGTTTACCACCACGCAACCGGAGCAGACGCTCTCGGGCAGCGGAGGCACGGTGCTCGCGACCATCCGGCCGAACGAGATCGCGGTGCTCGAGCAGGGCTCGACGCCCTGCAGCATGCTCTCGGCCGAGAAGTGGGCGCCGGCGACGACCTTCCACACCCAGGCCGGCGACACCGACAACGACGACCAGATCTTCGAGACCAGCCTGTTCGGCCGCATCGACGCGCTGCTCGTCAACCAGTTCGCGACGCCGACCGGCATCACCAACCAGCGCACCGAGTTCTACTCGGTCAAGCAGGCGATGGGCACGACGGTCAGCGGCGCGCCCGGCTTCCGCCCCGGTGACGTCGCCCGCATCGTGCGCGACACGGCCGGCAACGACGGCCAGATCCAGTACTTCCTGCGCCAGGAGGATCTCGCGATCGCTCTCGGTCTGCCGGCGACGGCGCCCGTCGACATCGACGCGGTCGCCTGGGGGCCGAACTTCGGCGTGTTCTTCTCGATCGAGGACGACATGACCTGCAACCTCGCCGGCGCCGGCATCACGCTCGTGCGCGACGGCGACATCCTCTGCATCCCGCCGGCGAATCTGACCTGGAACCCCAACATGACGGTCGCGAGCACGGTGCTCGGCGGTGCCGTCGTGGTCTACAAGGAGGCCGACGTCGACCTCATGGTGCAGAACGCGCGCATCACCGACCGCTTCGGCGTCTGCCAGAACGCGATCGACGACACCGACGCGCTCGAGGTCGACTGGAACAACCCGTTCGCGTTCAACATGCCGTCCGGCACCGGCTTCGTGTTCACCGTGCCGCACCTGGTGTTCGCCGGCAGCAACCTCACCGGCGCGGGCGTGCTGAACACGCTCGGTGGCGGCACGATCCACAACGGCATCTGCTCGCCGCTCGGCACCCACTGCACGTTCGGCCCGACGCTCGGCAACCAGATGGGCCTGCGTCCGCCGGCGGCCGCGACGGGCGTCGCGAGCTCGGTCAACGGCCTCGCGTTCACGCGGGTCTGCCGCTTCGTGACCGAGTCACCGAACCCGCAGGTGCCGGTCGGCAACCCGGTGTCGGTCGACGTCGCCTCGCCCGGTCCGCTGACCTGGATGTTGTTCTCCTTCGCGCCGGCCGGCCCGGGCGTGGTCGCGCCGTCCTCGCCGTTCCCGTGGGGTCTGCTGTGCTACCCCGACTACTACGGCAGCCTGCCGACCGTCGTGCTCGGACCGATCCCGACGCCGACCGGCTGGGGCAACTACACCAGCCCGGCGATCCCGTTCCCGGTCGACTTCGTGATCCAGGGCGTGACGTTCACGAGTGCCGGCGTCGAAGCCAGCACGCCGACCACGGTCGAGGTGTTCTGACAGCGCGCCGGTCCACCGGGCCGGCCGCGCCGCCGCCCGCGCGATTGCGCGAGGGAGTTGGCGAGAGCAGCGCGTGGCTCTTGTTCGAGTATGCGTTGGTATTCGTTCCAGCGCTGCTCTCGCACAGGGACATATCGCTGCAAGGGTCGTCGGGTTGCAGGGCGATTCGAAAAAATCGCCCTCGCCGATCCACCGCACCGGACGAACCGCCGCGAGTGCGGCGGCTGCGCGCGGGGCGCTGCCTTCAGGTTCCGAGGTGGAACGCGGCCGTGTCGCTGACGCAGAAGGCGATCGACGGGCCCGTCGGACCGAAGGAGAAGTCGATCGCGACGCCTTGACCGAACAGGTCGGCACCCTGCGTCACGGCGCTGGGGACGTCGATCGTGAGGCTGGCGTCGCCGTTGCCGTCCGTGAGACCGATCGGAACGGGGAGGAACGGCGACTCGAGGCCGAGCACGAGCGTCGCGAACGGCGTTGCGATCGAGGTCGTGCCGAGCGTGTCGCCGACGACGAGGATCGCGAGCGCGTTCGGAGTCGAGCCGGTCAGCGTGAGATCGACCGTGGTGCCGGGCGCACCGGTGCCCGTTGCGGTGAGGGCGCCACACTGGGCCGGCGCGGTCGCGGTGAGGATGGCGAGGGCGGACGAGAGGAGAACGGACTTCAGCATGGCTTGCTCCGTCGAGCAGGAAGGGAAACGAGGGGTCGCGCGCGAGCACGGAGGGCTCGACCGACCGGACCCGACCCTACGTTCGGCGTGCGTGACGCGCAAACGCGTGGCGGCTCGGCTGGGGCTACGCTCGAGGCAGATGGCCGGCCAGGTGACTGCATGTCACGAATGCTGCGGCCGACGCTGCTCGACGGCCGCCTGCCGGCTCAGCGCACGCGCCGTTCGAGTTCGGTGAAGTCGGGCCGGCCGCGGAGCGGTGCGAAGCGCTGGTGACCGACGAGTCGGCGCGCTTCGGCGGCGTCGAACCCGGCGATTCGCGTCAGCAGTCGGATGGCAACCGCGGCGTGGTCGTCGTTCGCGCCGGAGTCGAACGCGATCGTCGCGGCCGTGGCAGCGATGCGCAGCGTCCCCGCGTTGTCGCTGACGTGTTTGTTGCACGCGATCGCTGCGGCGACGGCGTCGTCCGCGTCACCGAGATTGGCGAGCGCGAGTGCGAGCTGGCTGTAGTGCATGCCCAGGAACAGTCGCGACTGCGCGTTCTCGGGCGCGGCGGCCAGCACCTGCTGCTGCGATCGGATCGCGCGCTCGGCGAAGTCGCGCGCCGCCTCGTGCTCGCCGGATTCGTTGGCGAACGCCGCTAGGTTGTTGTAGACGCCGCCGATCTCCATCCGGAACTCGATTCGCTCCGGCTGCTCGGTGGCGAGCCGTTCGAGCTCGGCACAGCTGCTCAGGAACAGCTGACGGGGCTCCTCGATGTTCGTGCCGCGCGACCGCATCGTGATCGCGTTCGCGAGCTGGACGTCGATCTTGACCCGCAGCGCCCGGTCGATCGAGTTGGTGCGCGCGCTCGGCAGCGCGTCGATCGCCGCGGCGACGCTGGCCGCCCGCAGGATCTCCTCGGCCTCGGCCGCATTGCTCGGCAGGATCAGGCCCGCGAGCGAGACCCGCGCTCGCTGCTGGGCGCGGCGCAGCTGCAGGGATCCCGCGTACTCGGTGAGCAGTCCTCCCGCGGTGTCGACGGCCCGGCGCAGGTGCTCGATGGCCTCCTTGCGTTTGCCGAGACGACGCCAGGCCTCGCCGATCGTCGCGGTCGCGAGCACCTGCTCGGCGCCGAGGAACTCGTTCCTCGGCAGCTCGGCGATACGCGCCAGCAGCTGTTCCAGTTCGGGCACGGCCTCGGCCATCCGACCGCTGCGGGTGAGCACGTGTCCGAGCGTATTGGCGGCCCGGATCGACATCGCCTCCGCCCGGGGGAGCGCGGCGCGGCGCTCCGGAGTCAGCACGGCGAGTGCTTCGCGGACGAGCGGTTCGGCCTCGCGCACGTGGCGTTTGAGGTCGGCCAGGGCGCGCGCGCGCGCGATCAGTGTCTCCGCGTACTCGAGCGCCGTCTCCGGCGCCGCCTCGGGGTCCCGGGCCAGCGGGCGCCAGTGCTCGATCGCTGTCGCGAACTCCGCTCCGCCGCCGCCCGGGTCGAGGAACTGTCGAATGAGCAGCTCCTGGCGCAGCAGGCTGCCTTGCAGCCAGTCGCACTTCGCCGGATCGGTGCCGGCCCTGGCCTCCTCGACCAACTGCATCCCGCGCCGACAGGCGGTGAGCGCCGCTTCGAAATCGTCGAGCTGCAGGTCGATGCTGGCGATCGCGCGGTAGGCCTCCGCGACGCGGAGGGTGCGGTCGGGGTCCGGAACCCGGATGTCGAGGTACTGCTCGCAGAGCCGCACGACGCGATCGACGTGTGGCTGCTTGCGGCTACTCGGGCCGGACTGCCGGCTCAGCGTCTCGTTGAGCATCGTCAGCGTCTCGGAGATGCCGCGGAAGGCGACGCGCTCGGCCTCGTCGAGCTGCCGGCGTTCCCGTTCGACGGCGACGCGCGTGCGGTACTCGTGCACCGCGTAGGCGATCGGCGCGCCGATCACGAGTAGTGATGCGGTCGTCGAAAGTGCGAAGCCGACGCGATGCCGGCGCAGCCACTTGCCGCACCGCATCAGCGTGCCGGGCGGAGTCGCGAGGATCGGTTCGATCCGCAGGAAGCGGCGCAGGTCCGCGGCCATGTCGCCGGCGCTGGCGTAGCGGTCGCCCGGCGCGCACTCCATCGCCTTCTCGCAGATCGTCCGCAGATCGCGCGGCGCGTTCGGCGCGGTCCGACGCAGGGGCTCGAAGTCCGCGGTCTCGATCTTCTCGAGCACCTCGCGGGCGCTGTCGCCGGCGAACGGCCGCCGCCCGGCGAGCAGTTCGTAGAGCACGACCCCGAGCGAGAACACGTCGCTTCGCGGGCCGATGGACTCGCCGACCGCCTGCTCCGGACTGCAGTAGTGCGGTGTGCCCAGGAAGCCCTCGGTCACCGAATCGGGCGCGAGGTCTACGTTCTTGACCAGCCCGAAGTCGAGCAGTCGCACGCTGCCGTCGTTGCCGACCATGATGTTGTGCGGCTTGACGTCGCGGTGGATCAGGCCGCTGTCGTGGGCGTGCTGCAGCGCATCGCCGACCCGTGCGACGAGTTCGGCAGCCTCGGCGGCACGGCTGCAGTCGTCGCGGATGCCGAGTCGTGGCTGGCGCATCGCCTCGTGCAGCGGCCGGCCCTCGAGGAACTCCATCGTGAAGTAGTGCCGGCCCCGCCATTCGCCGACCTCGTGGATCGGGACGATACCGGGGTGGTGCAGCCCGGACGCCGCTGCGGCCTCGCGCCGGAAGCGCTCGATCGCCTTCGGCGACCAGGTCAGGTGCTCGTGCAGCAGCTTGAGCGCGATGCGCCGCCGCAGCGAGACCTGTTCGGCCTCGAACACCGTGCCCATGCCGCCGCGGCCGACTTCGCGCAGGATGCGGTAGTCGCCGAGGATGTGGCCGGGCTGTACGACCTCGCCGGCGAGCCGCTGGCCGCCCGCCGTGCTGTCGACCGAACCATCGTCGACGCCGACCATCGGCTCCAGCAGATCGCGCAGCGGCGCATGGCGCTCGAGGAAGTCCGCCGCGGGGCCGTCGCCGCCGCCCTTGAACTCCAGGAACGCATCCATCGCGTCGGCGAGCCGGTCGACCCGGGCGTCCTGGTCGTTCGGTCCGTTGCTGGCGTCGGCCTGATCGTCGGTTGGGGACATCGGAGCGATGGGGTCCAGACTAGGGCCCGGAGCCCGAAGTTGGTCGCCGAGAGTGGCGACACTCCCTGGATGCGAGCGCCGGACGTGCCGCGAGGCGGACACCGAATTCGCCGATTTCGAGGGCGGCCCGCCGCCGCCCGACTTTTCGGAGCAGGGTGTCCGCATCGCCGAGGCCGTGGCGATCTCCGGGGCATCCAACCGATCCCGGCCAGCCCGATCCCTGAAGGAACCGCTCCGATGAACTGCTCGAATCACCGTCTCGCCGCGATGTTCGCGGCCTCATGTCTCGCGGGGGCCGTCTTCGCCCAGCAGGACGAATCCGCCTCGGCCGTGCGCTCGCTGCCCGGCGATCCCGTTCTGCAACCGGCGCCGCGCGCGGCGATCCACACCCAGGAACCCGACGGCGGCACGTCGTACGGCGTCTGGGGCGGCGGAGCGCGCTACAAGGCGTCGTTCCACGACGGGGCGACGTTCGTGCCGTACCTCGGCCGCGACTATCCGCGCAACCAGTCGTTCACCTGGCGAACGTTGTCGGCGTCGGTCGGGGCACTCGAACTCGCCGACGGCGCGCCGACGCTGAGCTACGGTGACTATCGCGCCGAGTACGACCTCGGCGGCGTGGTCGAGGCCTACGACGTGCTCGACAACGGTCTCGAGCAGACGTTCGTGATCGCGCGGCGTCCGGCCGGTCACGGCGATCTCGTCATCCGCGGTGCGGTCACGACCGATCTCGTCGCACCGGCGTCGCCGGCGGCGCACCGTGCGATCACGTTCTTCGACGCCAACGGCGACGAGATCCTGAGCTACGGCGCCGCGACCGCGGTCGACGCCGGTGGTCGCCGGATGCCGATGACGTCGACATTCGAGGGCGGGGTGATCACGTTGCGGCTGGCAGCGTCGTGGCTCGAGGCCGCGAGCTATCCGCTCGTCGTCGACCCGCTGCTCGGTGTGATCTACGCCGTATCGGGCGATGCCATCGGCGCGACCGACACGGTGCGAGACACGTTCGGCGTCGCCGGCAACATCTGGCGCGTCGCCACGCGCTGGGTCTCGGCAACCGACACCGACTTGTTCGCCAGCCGCTTCGACGACGACGGCAGCAACCCGGTCTACACCTTCATCGACCAGACGTCGTCCTGGTCCACGCTGGATCCGAGCCTCGGCGTCCATCGCAACGCCGACTGCGTGCTGCTCGTCTTCGCGCGCCAGTTCGCGAGCGGCACCAGGAAGCTCCGCTTCCACAAGCACCTGCGCAGCGACTTCACGCAGCAGTCCGCGTACGGAAGTGTCTCGACCGGGTCGTCGCAGGCCTGGCGCCCCGACGTCGCCCAGGACATCAACCCGTTCGGCGTCGAGTCCCTGCTCGTCGTGTTCCAGCAGGAGAACGGCGCGACGTTCTACGAGACGCCGACGAGCGAGGTCTGGGGCGTCGCGATCGACCTCACGTCGATCAACGGCGTTGCCGGCGCGCCGTTCGTGATCGGCGACGGCACGTTCGAGGACTACGAACGGCCGCAGGTCGGCAGCGTCCGGGTCGGCGGCGCGCAGGTCTGGACGGTCGCCTACCAGGTGATCGGCAACAACCCGATGTTCAGCACGCACGACGATTGGGACATCGAGCTCTGCCGAGCCGATCGGTCGGGCAACGTCGGCCCTGCGACCACGATCGGTCGCGGCAACGCCAACCACGACATGGCCCCGCGGCTGGCCGGGTTCAACGACGCCCAGCTGCTGGCCTATACCCGCGCGATGACCTCCGTCGTCGGACCGCGCCCGACCGAGCCCTTCGGTACTTCGCTGCTCGCCGAGCGCCGCAACTGGAACGGGTTCGCGTTCATCAGGTCGCAGCCGCTCGGCTTCGTCGAGAGCGCGGGGACGCCGCGCATCGAGCTCGGCGGCGTCGACATCGACCATGGGACGATGAGCCACTACGCGCTGGTGTATCGCAGCACCGCGACCGAGAACGTCTACATCGCCGCGCTCGGCTACCGCGGCCACCTGCTCAGGAGCGAGACGGTCCACGCGGCGGGCGCCGGTGAGACGACGGTAGTCGGCGGTATCGCGTTCGACGACGACGGCGGCACGTTCGTGGTGCCCTACGGCAGCAACGTCGCCGGCGTCGGCATGAGCTTCATGCGGTTCGACCGCTACGCGCACCCGTCGCAGGCGGGGCCGGTGAACTCGGGGCTCGGCTGCAGCTCGGCGCAGATCTCGTGGTCGGGCACGGTCCTGATCGGCGACGAGAACTGTTCGATCGACCTCACCAATCTCGACCCCGGTGCGCTCGCGACGGTGATCGTCGGCACCCAGCCCTACCAGACGCTGCTGACCGGCGTGCCGCTGGTGCACCCGGGTTGCTGGCTGCTCGTGCCCAACACCGGGCCTGGCAGCCTGGTGACGATGCCGGTCGCGTTCGGCCCGAGCGTGAGCTACCGACTCGCGTTGCCCGAGTTCCTGCCGAACGGCTTCACGCTCTACTGCCAGGGCGTGCACTTCGACGGCGGCTTCAACGAGGTCTTCACGACGGATCGCCTCGAAGTCACTTTGGTCAAGTAGCGCCCGGCTACGGTGCGTCGATGGTCACCTCGTGCACCGCGCGGCCGTCGACGTCGTGATGCCGTACGACCGCGGCCTCGGCGCCGACCCGGACCGACAGGAAACCGCCGCGGATGCGCAGGAACGGCTGCCACTCGGGCTGCAGCTCGCGGCGGAAACCGCCGGCGTGGGCGTCCGACGCCGGGCCGCAGCCGAACTCGACGAGACCGGTGCCGGGGTCGATCGACTGATACTGCCAGTGGCGGTCGCCGTTGATCACGACGGCGCCCGGGACGGCCGCGAGCAGGGTGCGCAGCCGCTCGCCCTCGTGCGCGAAGCCGGCGTTGGCGTGGTTGTCGTTCTTGTTGGCGCGATCGGGGCCGACGACCGGCGTCGCGGAGACGTAGAACTTGAACGTCGCATCGGACTCGCGCAGCGAGGTCTCGAGCCAGCGCCACTGAGCCTCGCCGAGGATCGTCTTGCCGGGGCCGTCGGGCGCGCGGTTCGGCGAGCGGAACTCGCGGCCCTCGGGCAACCAGATCTGGACGTGCCTACCCCAGCGGAACGTGCGATACGGCAGCTCCGACTGCGGTACCTGCTCGCGCCAGATCGTCAGCCCCTGCGCGAACGTCAGCTCGCCGTAGCGCTGGCCCGGCCAGCAGTCGTCCTTCAACACGTCGTGGTCGTCGTGCATCCAGTACGACGGCACGCGGGCATGGAACGCGCGCAGGTTCGGCAGCGCGTACATCCGGTTCCACTTGTAGCGCGCGGTGGCGAGGTCCTTCGCCAGAGGATCGGGCCGATCGTAGTAGAGCGTGTCGCCGGTCTGGACGAAGAACGCCGGCGCGAGCGCCGGCATCGCGGCGTAGATGCGGTGGCCGCGCGCGCGGTCGTCGCGGCGCGGGAAGTCCTGGCAGGTCGAGATCACGAACTCGACCTCGGTGCGATCCTCGCGCGCAGGTGCGGTGGTGAACGAGCCCGCGAACGACGAACGCAGATCGCCCGAGCGGCCTTCGGCACGGAGCTCGTAGCGCGTCGCCGGCTGCAACCCGTCGACGCGTTGCTGGTGGCACGAATCGGTCGGCGGCCCGACCGTCGTCCAGGGCGTGTGGCGGCGATCGTCGGGTGTGGCCGCCGGCCAGATCGAGAACCGGACCTCGCCGATGGCGCCCGGCACGAGCCAATGCGGCCGCGTCGGGTCCCAGTCGTCGAGTCGGTCGAGCGCTTCTTCGTGGGCGGTCAGGCGCGTCCACAGCACGGCGCTCGAGGCGGTGACCTCGCCGATCTTGATGCCATCGGCGTGGCCGAGGGTCCTCGGCGTCGGATCCTGGGCGAGCAACGCGACGATCGGCAAGGCGAGCAGCGACACGGCGTCACGATAGCGCGGGCCCGGGACGGCCGGTGCCCGCACCGACGTCTATCGCGCTTCTTCGGCGCACTTCTCGACGATGCCGCTGCAGACCCCCCTGACGAAGAGCGTCTGCATGTCGCGCGAACGTTCGAGGATCCTGGTGGCGACATCGCAACCCTGCTGCGCGATCGCCGCGGCCTCGTCGTACAGCGCCCGCGCCGCATCGGTGTCGGCCTCGGCCTGGGCGCGGCGCATCAGGTGCTCGGCCAGCAGCGAACACGACAGGGTGTAGGACCGCGCGACGTAGACGTTGTCGGGGTCGCGACCGTGCAGCTCCGCGAGCTCGTGCGCGCCCCAACGCAGATGCGGGTTGCCTTCCTCGGCGCGACCGGCCTGGGCCAGCGCGAAGCCGTAACGCGACCGCGCCTTTGCCCGCAGGTGACGGAGGCCGGCCTCGTCGGGGTGGAGCTCGGCAATCTCGAGCCGCTCGACCGCGCGGGCGTAGCAGGCGAGCGTCTGCTCGGCATCGGCGAGTCGGGACCGGACCAGGCCGATGTCCATGTCGAGACCCGCGATCGCGACGTGGACGTCGATGTCGTCGGGAGCGCGCTGCAGGCGCTCGAGCTGCAGCTCGCGCGATCGCTCGAGGTGGCCGATCTGATCCTCCAGGCGCCGCTCCATGTTGGCGATCGACGCCAGACACTTCTCGTGGTTGGCGTGCAGGCGCAGCAGGTCGCGGCCGGCGAGCGGCGGCAGCGCGTCGAGGCGATCGACTGCCGCTTTCGCCGCGGCCCAGAACGCCTTGGCGGCCGCCATGTCGCGGTTCTCGTTGAACGCCTCGAGGCCGCGGCGGAACGCGAGATCGGCCTGCAGGTGCAGGGCGTCGCGGTGGTCGGGGTCGTCGGCGAGGATGGTCGCGAGGTATGCCGCGCTGCGGTCGAAGCTGCGCACCGATTCCCGCGGCCCTTCCGCATCGGCGGCGTCGAGCAGCTGGGCGTTGCCGAGGCTGAAGAACGCGCGGGCGAGGTCGAAGCGCTTGTCGTCGTCGATCGGCAGGTTGCCCTCGATGAACTCGAGCTGCTGGGCGGCCTCCTCGACCAGCTTGCGGCGGATCGTCGTCGCGCGCGGCAGCCCCTCGATACGATTCGGCAGCGCCAGCACGGTGTTGACGGCCATGTCGAACGTGCGCTGCAGCGCGTCGTCCTTGACCCGGCTCTCCTCGACCGCGCGCCGTTCGGCGTCGTGGGCGCGCACCGCGTAGACGACGCTCGAGATGCCGCCGACCGTCGACACCAGCAGCACGGCCAGCGCCGAGGCGACGACGCCGCGCCGCCGCCGCGCGAACATGCGCAGCTGGTAGCGCAGGCTCTTCGGACGGGCGTTGATCGGCTCGTGGTCGAGGTAGCGGCGCACGTCCTCGGCGAGCGCGCCCGCGGTCGAGTAGCGCTGGTCGGGCAGCTTGCCGAGCGCCATGCCGATCACGAGCTCGAGGTCCTGCTCGGCGTCCGGCCGCAGGCGGCGCAGCGGGCGGGCTTCGGTCTCGGTCAGGATGCGCCCGATCTCGGGCAGGCTCTTGCCTGCGAGCTCGAACGGCAGCTCGCCGGTGAGCAATTCGAACAGGATCACACCGAGCGCGTGCACGTCGCTGCGGGTGTCGATGATCGCCTCGCCGCGCACCTGCTCGGGGCTCATGTAGTGCAGCGTGCCGATCACGTCACCGGTGCGCGTCAGCGGCTCGGGCACCGCGTCGGGGCGAACCGGCGCCAGGTTGCGTGCGATGCCGAAATCGATGACTTTCGGATTGCCGGCTTCGTCGACCAGCACGTTCTGTGGCTTGAGGTCGCGGTGCACGACGCCGCGCTCGTGGGCGTGCTGCACGGCGGCGCAGATCGCCAGGAAGAGCTCGAGGATCTCGCGGTCGCCGAGCTGCTCGGCGCGGACGTGGTCGGTCAGCGTGCGCGCGCCCGGCACGTACTCCATGACGAAGTACGGCCACCGCAGCATGCCCATCGCGGTGCGTTCCTCGTGCACGCCGGCGGCGTGGATCTGGGCGATGCCGGGATGCTGCAGGCGGGCCAGCAGCTCGCCTTCGTTGCGGAAGCGCTGCAGCGCCTCCGGGCTCGAGAGCACGGCGGTGAGCAGCTTGAGCGCGACGCGGCGCTTCGGGTGCTCCTGTTCGGCGAGGTAGACCGTGCTCATACCGCCGTGCCCGAGCACCTCGAGCACGCGGTAGCCCCCGATCGTGCGGCCGTGTGCCAGCACGCGCTCGGCCGAGGCGATCAGCGCGCGGTGTGAGGTCTCCGGGTCGAGGCGACCCGGGTTGGTCTCGACCTCGGCGAGCAGTGCGGCGACCTCGTCGCGGATCGGGGCCGGCGAGTCCGCGAGCAGCTCCGCGCGGGCTGCGGGAGGCAGCTCGAGGCAGCGCTCGAACAGCGTGCGCACCAGCGTCCAGTCGAACGTCGCGTCGTCGCGCGCCACGTCAGCTCTCCTTCTTCAGCTCGCGCAGCAGGAACGCGCGCGCCAGCTCCCAGGCGCGATGCACCGAGCTCGTGGTCTTGCCGAGCGCGTCGGCGGTCTCCTGCAGCGTCAGGCCGCCGAAGAACCGCAGCTCGACGATCTCCTCGAGCTCGGCGTCGCGTTCGGCGAGGCGCTGCATCGCGACCTGCAGGTCGAGCACGTCGGCGCGCTCGTCGGGGCCCGGGCCGATCGCGATCGCGAGCTCGTCGCCGAGCGGCTCGTCGGCGGCGCGCCGGCGCCGGCGGCGGGCGTGGTCGACCAGCACGTTGCGCATCACCTTGCCGGCGAGGCGGAGGAAGTGGGTGCGGTCGGTGTACGTCGTCTCGCGTCCGGCCGAGTACTCCTGCAGCCGGACCCAGGCCTCGTGCAGCAGCGCGGTCGGCTGCAGTGTCATGGCCTCGCTCTCACGGCGCATCATCGCCGAGGCGCGGGCGTGCAGCTCGGCGTAGAGCAGCGGCATCAGCTGCTCCGCTGCGCCGTTGTCGCCGCCCTGCAGGCGCGACAGCAGCTGCGTGATCTGGGCCGCGGTGTCGTTCATCGGTGGAGAGACGGACCAGTCTACCCCGGTGGTCGGGCTGCCCGGCGCTGGTTACCGTTCGGGTATGCGATCCTCAACGGCCCTCGGTTCGTTGGTTGCCGGTTTGCTGGTCGGGATCGCGACGCCGCGGGCACAGTGCGGTCTGCAGTGGCACGGGGGCCACGAGGTCGCCGGCATCGGCTGGGCTCTGCGCGGCCTGGGTTCGGATGCCTCGGGTGGTGCGCACTCCGCCTTGGTATGGGACAGCGATGGTCCCGGGCCGAATCCGCCGCAGCTGATCGTCGGCGGCAGCTTCGACCTCGCCGGCGACGTACTGGTCGAGAACGTCGCGGCCTACGACCCCGCCACCGGCGCATGGTCGGCGGTCGGCGCGGGGCTGCCGTTCGAGGTCTGGGCGCTCGTCGAAGCGCCGAACGGCGATCTCCAACGGCGACGTGATCGCCGGCGGCTCCTTCGCCATGAGCGACGGTTCGCCGAGCGGTCTGGCTCGCTGGGACGGCGCGCACTGGACGCCGTTCGCGGGCGGCGTCAACGGGCGCGTGCTCGGCATGGCGCTGACCGACGACGGCGACCTCGCGGTCGTCGGTGACTTCACCAGCGCGAACGGGCTGCCTGCGGCGTCTTTCGTGCGCCTCTCGACTTCGTGCCGGGCGACCGCCGCCGTGCTCCCGACCGCCTGCGCCGGCTCGAGCGGCCCCGTGACCCTGACCGCGGCCACGCTGCCCTGGATCGGCTCGAGGTTCGCTTCGACCGCCACCGGGTTCGCGCCGGGCGCGTTCGCGGTCTCGCTCGTCGGTCTGACGTCGCCGGGTGTGTTCCTCGGCTGGCTGTCACCGACGGCGTTGCCGGGCTGCGATCAGCTCGCCAGCCAGGAGGCCATCCTGCTGCATTCGCCCCAGGGCGGTGCGGTCGACTACTCGCTTCCGCTGCCCAACGACCCCGCATTCGCGGGCGTGCAGCTCTACCACCAGTTCCTGCAGTTGGAGGTCGGCGGCCAGGGCCAGCTCGCCGCGCTGAGCAGCTCGAACGGTTTGCGCCTCACGATCGGCGCGCTTTTGAGGTATGCAACCCGCCATGGCTCCGCTCCTCCGAGGTTCGATCGCACTCGCTCTCGCGGCGCTCGCCGCCGCCGCCCCGGCGCAAGGCAGGAAGCGCGGCAGCGACAACGTGCCCGCTGACGACAAGCTGACGGCGAAGGATCCCGCCATCGTCGCGATCGACAAGTTCATCAAGAAGAAGGTCGGCAAGAAGGCGAAGACCTGGCGGACGACGATGCCGCGGCCGCCCGAGCTCGAGTTCACGGCCGACCGCGACTACTTCTGGCACCTCGAAACCGACTGCGGAATGCTCACGGTGCAGCTCTTCCCGCAGGAGGCGCCGCGCCACGTCGCCAGCACGATCTATCTCGCGCGCGCCGGCTTCTACGACGGACTGCTGTTCCCGCGCGTGATGACCGGCTTCATGGCCCAGGGCGGCAGCCCGAACAACGACCAGACCGGCAACGCGGGCTACACGCTGGACCACGAGTTCGCGAAGAACCGGCTGCACGACGGCCCCGGCGTGCTCAGCGCGGCGAACTCCGGCGAGCCGAACAGCGACGGCTCGCAGTTCTTCCTGACGTTCGTCAAGGCGGATCACCTCGATGGCCACCACACGGTCTACGGCAAGGTGGTCGATTCGCCCGCGGCGCAGGCGACGCTCGAGAAGATGGAGGCGCGCGGCAACGACGGCAGCGTCGTGCCGGTGCCGAACCCGCCGAAGATCGTCAGGACCTGGATCACGGTCGCGGCGAAGCCGGCCGGCGACGATCCGAAGGCCGCGGGCAAGCCCGACAAGGACGGCAAGGTCCACAGGGGCTAGCCTGAGCGGGATGATGCACCGCCCGCTCGCCCTTCTCGCCCTCTGCTCGCCGCTCGCGGCCCAGTCGATCGTGGTTCCGACCGCGGCCGAGTTCGTCAGCCAGCTTCCCGGCGGCTACACCACCCTGCTGCGCAGCGCCGCGCGCACCTACGTCGTGGCGATCGAAGCCAGCGAGCTCGCCGGCATCCCGATCGGTGAAGCGATCGTCGGCATGAGCTTCCGCTGCGGCACCAACACGGTGCAGCCCTATCCGAACCAGAGCGGCGGCAGCCTCGACTACGCCGACTTCACGATCTCGCTCGGACCCTGCGTGCCGCCGGCGTCGATCACCTCCGGGGGCAGCCCGGCGCCGCTGATCTCGTCGATCTGGATCGGCACCCCGACGGTCGCGCGCAGTGGGCCGCTGTCGATCCCGAACGGCACGTTCGTGCACAACAACGTCTCGCCGCCGCCGTTCAGCGAGTACTACTTCGAGTTCGACACTCCGGTGGTCTACCCCGGCGGCGACTTCGCGATCCTGATCGAGCGCAGCGCCAGCAACAACAGCGCGACCGGCACGTTCGAGGGCGCGCCGAACGGCTACCGCGCCGGCAACTACGCGTTCGGCAACAGCGTCGACCACGGCCTCGAGCTGGCCTACGTCAACACGCCGCTGATCACGCGGCTGCACCACGGCTACGGCGCCGGCTGCGCCGGCAGCAACGGGCGCGCGCCGATCTGTATCCAGAACGCCAACGTCACCGGTGGTCAGGGCGGCGCGATCAGGCTGACCGGGACGAACGCGCCGCCGAACGCGGTCGGGGTGCTGGCGCTCGGCTTCGGCCGCGCGACCCAGCCGCTCGGCAACGGTTGCGATCTGCTGCTCAACGTGCTCACGACGGTGTTCGTGACGTTCGATGCCGCCGGCGAAACGGCGACGGCGCTGCAGCTGCCGGGCGGCTACAGCCTGACGTTCAACGCCCAGTACGCCGTACTCGACGCCGGCGCGACCGGTGGGTTCACCGTCAGCAACGCGGTCGAACCGATCCTGAACTGACGCGACGCTACCGCGTCATTGGTCGTCGGCGACTCCGAGCCTGGCGAACGCCGCCCGCTCGTCGGCGAGCATCGTCTCGCCGAGCGCTGTCGCGATGCCCTCGAGCCCGGCGTCGTCGGCGTCGGCGGGCACCGTCACCGGATCGCCGTAGTACAGCGCGATGCGCGCGATCGGCTTCGGGATCACTGGCCGCTCCCAGCTGCGCGCGCGCCATGCGCGGTCGACCGCGGCCGCGAGGACGAGCAGCGGCACGCCGGCGCGGTGGGCGAGCCACGTCGGGCCGCT
>JAGQRB010000713.1 GCA_020425925.1 Planctomycetota bacterium | reverse complement strand
TCGAGCCCGGCGAGGCGCTCTTCGAGCACGCGCTGCATCGGCGGGTGCACGCTCGCGAGCGCCGTGCCTGCGACGTGGAAGTCGCCGAGCAGCACGCCGGCACAGCGTCGCAGCATGCCGGTCTGCAGCAGCTGGGTCAGCATGCGATCGACGCGGTAGGGGGCTTCGCCGATGTCTTCGAGGAACAGCAGCGCGCCGTCGGTCTCGGGCTGCCATGGCGTGCCGATCGTCGCCTGCAGCACGGCGAGGTTGCCGCCGACGAGGTATCCCTCGGCAGCGCCGGTGCGAAGCGTGCGCGGTTCGTCGGTCGCCGGCAGCTGCGGCGCGCGATCGGTGACGAACAACAGCTCGCGTTGCAGCCGCCAGCCGTCGTCCTCGGGGTCCATCGCGGCGGCAGTCGCGACCATCGGACCGTGGAACGAGACCGTTCCGGTCGCGGCAGCGGCGGCGCAGAGCAGGGCGGTGATGTCGCTGTAGCCGACCAACGGCTTCGGGTCGGCCGCGAGCACCGACCAGTCGATCTCGGTGAGCAGGCGCCCGGCGCCGTAGCCGCCGCGGCCGCAGAACACCGCCCGGAAGCGCGGTTCGGCCAACGCCCGCTGCAGCCCGGCGAGGCGTTCGCCGTCCGAAGCGGCGACCGCACAGCCCTCCGGCCAGTCGGTGCCGGTTTCGACCGACCCCGTCGCCATCACGGACGGTCGCAGGCCCCAACTGCGCAAGCGGTCGAGGCCGCGCGCGAACGCGTCGCCGTCGCGTATCGCGCTCGACGGCAGCACGACCGCGACCTCGTCGCCCGCGGTCAGGGCTTTCGGCAGCTGCCATCGCATGGGTGCGACTCTGCGCCACGCGACGTTCCGATGCAACGGCCGTACGATGGGCGCCATGAAGCGGTGCGTCGTTGCGATCCCCGTTCTGCTGTTCGCCGGTTGCGCGGCGTCGCCCGGCGCGCGCCTCGCCACGTCGCTCGCGGCCTACGACGACCACCCGGTGCAGGTCGCCGCCCTCGTCGTCGATCTCGACTCCGGCGCGACGCTGCTGGCTCGCGAGACGCGCCGGCTGTTCCGACCGGCGTCGACGATGAAGCTGCTGACCACCGCCGCGGTCTGCCGCCGTGATCCCGACGGCACGTTCGAGACCCGGCTCGCGACCGATGCGCTGCCGGTCGGGCAGCTCACGCTCGAGGGCGGCGGTGATCCGCTGCTCGCCACCGCTGATCTTCGCGTGCTCGTCGATGATCTGCACGCGCAAGGCCTGACCGGCACGCGCGGCGCGCTGCGCATCGTCGATCCGCTGGTCCGCGCCGACCGCTTCGGGGTCGGCTGGATGTGGGACGACGAGCCGTCGACGTTCCAGCCGGCGCTGTCGGCCGCGATCGTCGACGGCGGCTGCGTGCGCGTGCAGGTCGAGGGCGACGGCACGCAGCTCGCGGCCGCCCTGCTACCGGTTGCCGGCGAGCTCGAGCTGCGCGTGCGCGGTGACGATCGGCCGCTGCGCGTCACGCGTGGACGCTACCGCGAACCCGCCGTCGTCACCGTCACCGGCCACCTCGACCCCGGCGGCCCCAAGACGCGCGAGATCACCGTGCCCGAGCCGGCCCGCTTCAGCGGCCACGTGCTCGCGGACGCGTGTCGGCGCGCCGGTATCGCCCTCGAGCGCGACGAGGTCGCGGTCGTCGAAACGGCCGGTGACGCGACGCCCACGCGCGCCGCCGAGGCGGTGCGCCGCCGATCGGTCGCCGAGGTCGTCGTGCACACCAACAAGGTCTCCGACAACCTCGGCGCCGAGCTGCTGCTGCGCCACCTCGGCGCGTTCCGCCAGCCGGACCCGGTCGCGCTCGGCGCCGATTCCGAGCGCGCCGGGATCGCCGTCGTCGCGACCGATCTCGCGGCGCTCGGGTTCGACGCCGGCAGCTTCCGCGCCGTCGACGGCTCCGGCGTCTCGCACTACGACCTTCTGAGCGCCGATCTGCTCGTCGGCCTCCTGGTCGACATGCACCGCCGCGGCGGCTCGGCCTACGAGCTCTTCCGCCGCAGCCTGCCGATCGCGGGCGTCGACGGCACCCTCGCCACGCGCATGCGCGACACCGCCGCTTCCGAGCGGGTGTTCGCCAAGACCGGCACGGTGTCCGGGGTCAGCAACCTCGCCGGCTACATCGACACCCGGAGCGGCCGCCGGCTGGCGTTCGCGATCCTGTGCCAGAACTTCGTCGGTTCGGCGCGGCCGTGGCGCGAGCTGCAGGACCAGATCTGCGCGGATCTCGCCGCGTACTGAACCCTCGGGTGTTGGTCTGTCGACGTAGGTTTCTTGATAGCAGGTGGTTGCGATCTGACCTCTGTCGGATCCGGGCACTTCTGGGCGGGGCCTGCCCTCGCCGGGCGAAAACAACACGCAAGGGTTCAGCTCCCGGTTGGCGGGGCGAGGGCGGCGAGGGTCTGGCGATAGCGTTCCCGGTCCTGCTCGAGGACGAACGGTTCGGGCAGCAGCGCCTCGTACAGCGTCCGCGCCTCGGCGGTCCGCCCGAGCGAATGCAGGTAGGCGGCCTTGCGTTCGCGCGCGGAGTAGCGGGAGTGGGGCGCCTCGAACCGGATCGCGAGATCGTGCATGCCGAGGGCCTGCTCGGTGCGCTGTTGCCGGGCAGTGAGGACCGCCAGGTTGAGGCAGATGTTGGCCTTGTCGAGGTCGCTGATGTCGGCCTCGACGATCGCGAGGAACGCGGACACGGCGCCGTCGAGGTCGCCCTGGTCGGCCAGCGCGGCGGCGCGCTGCATCCTGGCCACGTAGTCGGCGTACTGCATGCGCCCAGGTCACCGCGTCGGGCGCGTCGAAGCAAACGCCGTGGGCGGATTCCGCTGCCGACGGCGGCGCGATCGCCTACTCTCCGCCGCCGGACATGCGTTCTCGCCTCGACTGGCTTGCGGCGGGCCTGCTCGTGCTCGCCGTCGCGATCGTCTACGGACGGACGCTGTCGCACGGTTTCCTGACGCTCGACGACGGCCTCTACATCACGGGCAACCCGCACGTTCGCGGCGGCATCACCTGGGAGAACGTGTGCTGGGCGTTCAGCGAGCGCGAGTACGCGAGCTTCTACCATCCGCTGACGTGGCTCTCGATCCTGCTCGATGTCGAGCTGTGGGGGATCGACGGCACCGTGTTCGGCCTGCCTGCGGCGGGCTTCCATCACCTGACGAACGTGCTGCTCCACGCCGCGAGCAGCGTGCTGGTGTTCGTCCTGCTGCGGCTGGCGACCGGCCGGATCGCGGCTGCGTTCGCCGTCGCGGCGCTGTTCGCGCTGCATCCGCTGCATGTCGAGTCGGTCGCCTGGGCGGCCGAGCGCAAGGACACGCTGAGCACCTGCCTCGGGCTGGCGTGCCTGGTCGCCTACGTGCGCTACGCGCGGGCGCCGAGCGGTGGGCGGTACGTTGCGGTACTGGCGCTGCTGGTGCTCGGGCTGCTGGCCAAGCCGATGCTGGTGACCTGGCCGTTCGTGATGCTGCTGCTCGACTGGTGGCCGCTCGGTCGGCTGCAGCCGCTCGGGCCGCGTCCTGCCGTCGGCGAGACGCCGGCGCGCCGCCCGCTGGCACTCGTTGGCGAGAAGCTGCCGTTCTTCGCACTGGTCGCGGTCTCGAGCGTGCTCGCCTACTCGGCGCAGACCGGTCAGGCGATGCCGCTGATGGCGCGGCTCACGCTCGGCGAACGGCTGCAGAACGCGCTGCTTTCGAGCGTCTACTATCTCGTGGACACGGTCTGGCCGACCGGGCTGGCACCGTTCCATCCCCACGCGCCGCTGTCGATCCCGCTGGTCGCCGCGGCCGGCGTGCTCGTCCTCGGCGTCACGATCGTGGCGCTGCGGTCGGTGCGATCGCGGCCGTGGCTCGCGGTCGGCTGGGCGTTCTACCTCGGCACGCTGGTGCCGGTGAGCGGCATCGTGCAGGTCGGCTTGCACGCGCGCGCCGATCGCTACACCTACGTGCCGTTGCTAGGGGTCTTCGTCGCGATCGCCTGGGGTGCCGGCGCGCTCGTCGCCGGTCGGCCGGCGTGGCGGCGCAGCCTCTCCTGGGCGACCGCGGTGGCGTTGCTCGTTCTGGCCGCGCTCTCGTATCGGCAGGTCGGCTACTGGCGCGACTCGGTGACCTTGTTCGAGCACACGCTCGCGGTCGAGCCTGCGAGCGGCTGGGTGCGGCGCGGTCTCGGCACTGCCTACGGCGAGGTCGGCCGCAGCGAGGAGGCGATCGTGCAGCTCGAGGCCGCGCTCGCCGAATGGCCCGAGGATCCGCGCGCGCACGCCCGCCTCGGCCAGAGTCTCGCCGCCCTCGGTCGCCTTGCCGACGCCGAACGCGAGTTCGCCGCCGCGGCCGAGCTCGCGCCCGACGACGCGCTCAACCTGAGCAATCTCGGCACGACACGCATGCGGCGCGGGGA
>JAGQRB010000001.1 GCA_020425925.1 Planctomycetota bacterium | reverse complement strand
GACCGGATCGCGGCCTCGATCCGGAAGTCGTACGGCAAGAAGGGTGACGCGATCGTGCGCGCCAACCTCGCGGCGATCGACCGGGCGCTCGACCACCTGCACGCGATCGCGATCCCGGACCGGGTGACCGCGACGACGGTGCGGCGCCCGTTCGTGCCAGAAGAGGCCCCCGACTTCGTGCGCCGCGTGACCGCGACGCTGATGGCCGGCGAGGGCGACCTGCTGCCGGTCAGCGCGTTCCCGCCCGACGGGGTCTGGCCGACCGACACGGCGCGCTGGGAGAAGCGCGCGATCGCGGCCGCCATCCCGGTCTGGGACGAGCGGATCTGCATCCAGTGCAACAAGTGCGCGCTGATGTGTCCGCACGCCGCGATCCGCGCCAAGGTGTTCGCGACCGACGCGCTCGCAACCACAGCCGGCGGCAATCCGGGCGAGCTGGCGTCGCAGACCTGGCGCGGCGACGAGCCCGGACTCGCGGGTCAGCGCTACGCGATCCAGGTCGCGCCCGACGACTGCACCGGCTGCGGCCTGTGCGTGCAGGTCTGCCCGGCGAAGGACAAGGGCAACCCGCGCCACAAGGCGATCGAGATGACGCCGATCGACACGGTCGCCGAACGTGAACGCGCGCGCTTCGCGACCTTCGCGGAGCTGCCCGAGGTTCCGCCGACCGCGGTCGCGAAACTCGACGTGCGCGGCAGTCAGCTGCTGCAGCCGCTGTTCGAGTATTCCGGCGCCTGCGCCGGTTGCGGCGAGACGCCGTACCTGAAGCTCCTGACCCAGCTGTTCGGCGACCGGCTGGTGATCGCGAACGCGACCGGCTGCTCGTCGATCTACGGCGGCAACCTGCCGACGACGCCCTGGGCGCAGGACGCTGCCGGCCGCGGGCCGGCCTGGGCCAACTCGCTGTTCGAGGACAACGCCGAGTTCGGGCTCGGGCTGCGCTTCGGCGTCGACGTGCTGACGGCGCGGGCGAGGCAGCTGCTGCGCGCGCTGCCGCCCGGCGACCCCGAGAACGACGCGCTGACCGCTGTGCTGCTGCAGCCGACCGGCGCCGACGCCGCCCGGATCGCCGCACAACGCGAACGCATCGACCGACTGCGGTCGCGGCTCGCGGAGCTCGACACGCCGGAGGCCCGCGAGCTCACCGAGCTCGCCGACTACCTGGTCGACAAGAGCATCTGGCTCGTCGGCGGCGATGGCTGGGCGTTCGACATCGGCTACGGCGGGCTCGACCACGTGCTGGCGCAGCCGCACGACGTCAACGTCCTGGTGCTCGACACCGAGGTCTACAGCAACACCGGCGGCCAGGCCAGCAAGGCCACCCCGCTCGGCGCCGCCGCGAAGTTCGCGAGCAGCGGCAAGGCGGTCGACAAGAAGGACCTCGGACTGATGGCGCTGCACTACGGCCACGTCTACGTCGCCAGCGTCGCGATCGGCGCGAAAGACGCGCACACCGTGCGGGTGCTGCGCGAGGCCGAGGCGTATCCCGGTCCGTCGTTGGTCATCGCCTACAGCCCGTGCATCGCGCACGGCTACGACCTGGTGTTCGGCGCCGACCAGCAGCTGCGCGCGGTGCAGAGCGGGGTCTGGCCGCTGTTCCACTACGATCCGCGCCGCGCCGATCGCGGCGAGCCGCCGCTGGTCGTCGACAGCCCGGGCGGCAAGGTGCCGGTCGCGGACTACATGCGCAACGAGACCCGCTTCCGGATGGTCGAACGCATCGACCCGGCCGCGTTCCGACGCTACGCCCACGGCGCCCAGCAGGCCGCGCGCCGGCGCATCGCGGTCTA
This sequence comes from Planctomycetota bacterium, assembly GCA_020425925.1. Classification (GTDB taxonomy): domain Bacteria; phylum Planctomycetota; class UBA1135; order UBA1135; family UBA2386; genus JAGQRA01. The sequence continues at coordinate 619 of JAGQRB010000001.1, read as the reverse complement.
CGAGCACATCTCCCAGCTGCGGCTGCCGACCGAGGCACCGGCATGAACCTCGCGACCCCCTACCTCGGCTTCACGCTGCCCCACCCGTTCGTCGCCGGCGCTTCGCCGCTGGCCGACGACCTCGATCGCCTCAAGCGCCTCGAGGACGCCGGCATCGCCGCGGTCGTGCTGCGCTCGTTGTTCGAGGAGCAGATCGACCAGGAGGCGCTCGCACATCACGGTGCGATCGCGTCGCACGCCGACTCGTTCGCCGAGGCGACGTCCTACTTCCCGGACCCCGAAGGCTCGGTGTTCGGGCCCGACGAGTACCTCGAACACCTGGCCCGGGTGAAGGCGAGCCTCGGCGTGCCGGTGATCGCCTCGCTGAACGGCTACACCCGGGCCGGCTGGACCGACTACGCCCGGCAGCTCGAAGGTGCCGGCGCCGACGCGCTCGAGCTCAACCTCTACTACGTCGCGACCGACGGCGGTGAGGATGCGGCCGAGATCGAGGATCGCATGGTCGAGATCGTGCGCGGCGTCGACGCCTCGCTCTTTTTCCCGATACCGCTCCAACTGTGATCTACACACTCCTCCCTCACGAACCTTTCGCATCTGCTCGCCGAATTCGGCGCCGACG
>JAGQRB010000712.1 GCA_020425925.1 Planctomycetota bacterium | reverse complement strand
TTCCGGGAAGACCTGCTGTACCGCTTGTCGGTGGCGCGGCTCGAGATTCCACCGCTCCGGGAGCGACCTGGAGACATCCGGATCCTGGCTACGCACCTCCTACACCGGATCGGGCGACGTCTGGAAAGCGAGGTCGCCGCGATCTCGGAGGCGGCTCTGAAGCAGCTCGAGCTGCATTCGTGGCCCGGCAACGTTCGCGAACTGGAGAACGTACTCACCCGTGCCGTGGCGCTTGCCCGAGCAGACGTGATCGAGGAGGTGGACATCTCGCCGCCGCGGCCTTCCCCCGAAGCCGTGGCCGAGGGTGGTCAGGTCAAGAAGCTCTGGGAGGTGGAGCGGGACCACGTCCGCCGTGCGTTGGATACGACGGGATGGAACATCACGCGGACGGCGCAACTCCTGGACATCTCGCCGACCACGCTCCGAAAGAAGATCGTCGACTACGAACTGCGCTGAGGTCCATCGCGAGCGCGCCGATTGCTGCGAACGGCTGGCAGGTGTCGCTTCACTCAGTGCTGGCACGCGACAGGATGCGTTCGACCATCTGGGCGATGCGCCAGTCGCGCGTTTGACCCGTTGGAACGAACTCCATTGGGCTTGGCTGCTCGCTTCGAGAAGCGGTCCGGAGCGTGTGGCGGCAGCGGCCCGTCCAGGCTTGCCGTGGGCCTCTGTCGAAAAACGTGATGGTCAACGTACCCACCTCCTCGTTCTCGGCAGCGAAGAGGTCGTAGTCGAAGTCGTTCAGGTGTAGCCGCACGGCAAGGTCCAGGGTCGCAGTGACAAGCACCTCTGCCTCCTCGTGGGTGGACGGCCTGACTCCGAGGCGCTGCAGGTGGTTGTCGATTGCGCTTCGCGTCTCGGTGAGCAGGCGTACCTCCGATCCCTCCACGGCCTCTCCTGAGAAGCTGGGCGGGTTGAGCCACGCGTAGCGCTTGATCGTCTTGAGATCGAAGTCTGGGCGTCCGCTGGTCCGGATCGTCGAGCAGCTACCGAGCAGGGAGGCTGCGAGTGCTGTGAGCAGTGATGCTGCGTAGGCACGAGGGCTAGGTCGCATGGGACGGTTCACATATGGGGGGTAGATGAACGCGCTTCGGCTTCCGCACGGTCTTCGAGCGGCGAAGACGGGCCGGCGCGGACTCGCCGGTCGACGTGCGGCAATGCCGATCACTACTTCTTCAGCTTCGCGAGGAAGCGCTCCTGGTCCTCCTCGAACTCCTTGACGCACGGGCGGCAGCAGAACTTGACCTCCTGGTTGCCGTAGACCTTGACGACGGGGTCACCCATCGAGCCGAGCTTGTTGTCGGTGACGATGCAGAGGTCGCTCGTGTAGGGGATGACGTCTGCGCTCGGGCCCGAAGCGCAGGCGGCGAACAGGACGAGTGCGAGCAGGGGAGACTTGGAGCGGGTCGTTTTCATGTTGGGTATCTTCCTTTGGAGTCGTTGGCAATCAGAAGGTGAAGACCATGCCGAGGCCATAGCCATGGTCTGAGTGATACGAGGTCGAGAAGCCCAGGTTCTGCGTGAGCGTGTAGTCGATGCCGACGAGCCACTCGAACTGCGTGTTGGTGTCGTATTCGACAGAAGCTCCGACACCGAGCCGGTCGGTGAGCTGTAGGCCCTTGTCGAGTGTGAGGCGGAAGTCCCCGCGGCTGTCCACGCTGAGGTTCGACATCACGAGGTAGGGAAGTCGATAGCGCACGCCGGCGAACGCTCGGCTCGTCGCGCCATCGCCGTCGGCATAGCGCCAGCCGAGCTCGGTGGCGAAGTTCCGATCGACGTAGCGGGACCATCCCAGGTCGATCTCGATGTTGTCTTCGTGCCCGCCGTCCTGGTGGTCGTCACCGAATGCTGATGGCAGCCCGATGTCCCACCGCACGAAGACGTCGTTTCGCCCCTTCATGAGCATTGCCCGGCCCATGGTCATGTGGTTCTGCACGGTGGCATCGAAGAACAGGTAGGCCGGTTCCAGGAGCTTCGGATCGACGGTAGGGCGGTAGGCCGGATCCTGCTCGTAGCTGAAGACGCGGGCCATGCCGGCATCCATGTGGTAGAGCAGGTGGCAGTGGAAGAACCAGTCTCCGCCCTCTTCGTCGGCGATCCACTCGATCGTGCGCTTGCCCATCGGGGGAACGTCCACGGTGTGCTTGAGCGGCGAGCGTTCGCCTTGACCGTTCAGCACTCGGAAGAAGTGACCGTGCAGGTGCAGGGGGTGGTGCATCATCGTGTCGTTGATGAGCTCGATGCGCAGCACCTCGCCCTTGCGGACGCGGATCGTCGAGTTCTCGGCCAAGGTCTCGTTGTCGAAGCCCCACAGATACCGGCGCATGTCGCCGGTGAGGCGCATGGTCAGTTCGCGGACTTCTGTGTCGGGGCCGACAATGGTCGTGTCGTAAACGGCGCGCAGCAGGCCGTACGGCGCGAACGGGCGCTCCGCCGTTGCGGCTTCGAGCGCGCGCTTGGGCATCTGGCTCGCGAGTCCGGCGGCGAGCATTTCGTCCATCACGTATAGGTTGGCGCGCGGCGGGTCGACCGCCTCGATCAGGGGGCCTTCGCCCAAGAGCATCGACGCGTGCCCGCTGCCATCCTGCGCCGTGGCTCGGATCTCGAGCGTGCATCGATCCGCTGGCATCGTGACCAGCACGTCATACGTCTCGGCCATTCCGATCAGCAGTCGACGGACTTCGACCGGCTGTACGCGAATGCCGTCGCTGCCGACGATCGTGAGGTTGCCCTCGCCGGCGCCGAGGTAGAAATAGGTCGAGGCTCCCGCGTTGACGAGGCGCAAGAGCACGCGTTCCCCAGGGCGGGCATCGAGCCGCAGTTCTCGCTTGCCGTTGGCCAGGAACGCGTCGTAGGCCACGTCCGACAGGTCCATCGCGGGCATGCGGTCTCCCTCACGCTCGAAGTAGTTCGAGACGGCGCCTCGCCGCCAGGCTCCGAGCAGAGACTGCTGCGTCCCCTTCTTCACGGAATACCACTCGCTGCCGCGCATCAGCCAGCGCATGACCGTGGTCGGATCATCGTCGGTCCAGTCGGCGAGCACGACGACGTGCTCTCGATCGAACGCCACGTCGGGTTCGTTCGGCTCGATGACGATGGCGCCCTGCACGCCGAGCTGCTCCTGCAGCCCCGTGTGCGAGTGGTACCAGTAGGTGCCGGACTGCCGAAGCCGGAACTCGAACGTGTGTTCTCCACCGGCGGGGATCGGAGGGGTCGTCAGGTAGGGGACCCCGTCCATCTCGTTCGGCACGAGCAGTCCGTGCCAGTGGATGGAGGTCTCTTCGGACGGCAGCCGGTTCTTGACGGTGATTCGGGCGAGGTCGCCCTCGCGGAATCGCAGCACCGGCCCAGGAGACGTCCCGTTGACCGTGAGCACGGTCGTCTGTGTCCCCGCCGGCGCACCGGGGGTCGCAGCGATGACGAGTTCGTAGCGGACGGCGTCATCGCCTTGGATCGCTCCGGGTTTCCGGGCCTGCGCAGCGCATCGATGCGATGCAGCGATCGAGATTGCGGCAAGGAGAGGGAGCAGGCTCCACGCGGGTCGGTTCATCTGGGTGTCGTTGCACGCTCGTTCCGTCGCGAGTCGTCGTCGTGACGGCTCGTCACTGCGACAGAAACTACCCACGGACCGTGGCGAAGGCGCCAGCGAGATCGGGCGGATGATCTTGGGCATGTCCGAGGATCGGTTCCGGATACGTCCAGCGACCGGTCCTCGAGCAGGTGGCTACTCCTTCTTGCCGTCCCGAGGCTCTTCCGGTGACTTGTCGGCCGCCGCCTTGTCGATGGTCGCAAGAAACGCGGCAGGTGTCTTCTCGAGCTTCTTCGTGCAGCTTGCACAGCAGAGGCGGATCAGGCGGCCGGCGACGACCACATCCTTGGCCTTGCCCATGCTTCCGAGCGGCTCGTCGCTCACCACGCACTTCTTCAGCGGGTAGTCCTTGCCCTGAGCGGCTTTCACGGCGTCGTCCAGCAGCTTCAGGTACTTCTCGGGCGCCTTCAGGATCGTGGCCTTCTCCTTCGCCGTGGCCACCAGGATGAGGCGGTTCCCGAGGACCATGCTGACCGGCTTCTCTGGCAGCTTCTCCCCCGAGACCACCGACTTCGTCAGCGGGTAGATGGGGCGCTGGTCGGCGAGGATCTTCTGGTCGAGCTTGGCGAAGCTGGCGTCGAGGTCCTTCTCGAACTTGCCGGTGCAGCCACCACAGCAGAAGCGCACCTCGCGACCGGCGTAGACCTTCACCTCGGGGTCGCCCATGGCTCCGAGCTTCTTGCCGGACACGGGGCACGTCTCGAACGGGTAGGGGTCACCAGTTCTCGCAACCTTGGCGGCCGGATTCTGGTGGCCATGGTGGTCACCGTGCTGGGCGGCCATCGGTACGCAGAGCAGTGCGGTCGCGGCTGCGGTGAGGAAGGCAGAGGGGATCAACGACATTCTGGTGTCCTCCTTGGATCGGACTGGAACGCTCGGGTCGGGCCCAGCACCGGAGTGGAGTTGGGCCGACGCGGATGCGGCGGGCTCCCCTCTAGTGAGGGGCAGGTGCCGGGCATCGCATCAGCAAGGCCCGTGCCGGGGGCTGCCAGGCGGCGGCGGGGCCTTGGCCGGTTATGGCGAGCCGTAGGTCACGCCGAGCGGCTACGGTCGTAGGCCAATAGAGTCATGCCCGATTCCGCAGATCGTCAACGCCTCTCGATCCTGCTCGCCAGCCGTAGCCAGTTTCTGGCGTTCGTCGAGCGGCGGATCGGCTCTCGCGAGGAGGCAGAGGAGGTCCTGCAGGACGCGTTCGCGAGCAGCGTCGAGCACGTCGAAGGCGTGCGCGACGAGGACAGCATCGTGGCCTGGTTCTACCGGGTGCTCCGGAATGCCATCGTGGATTGGCATCGCCGGCGGGCGCGGGAGCTCCCCGGCCTCGAGGACGACTCGGACCTCTTGCAGGCGCCTCCGGATACGGCCCTACAGCGTGACCTCTGCGTCTGCATCGAGGGGTTGCTGCCGCTCATCCATCCGGACTATGCAGAGCTGGTCCGCCTCGTAGACCTGGAGGGCCGGTCCGTCGGCGCGGTCGCCAAGGATCGCGGCGTCAGCGCTGGGAGTGCCCGCGTTCGCCTGCACCGCGCTCGGGCGGCCCTGCGCCGGGAGGTGCAGCTCACCTGTCGCACCTGCGCCGAACACGGCTGTCTCGACTGTACTTGCGCGAGGCCGTCTGGGGCCTGACGGGGCGTCGTCTGGCGCGGTAGGTGTAACGTCCGCCCAGTCCGCTCGTCAGCGTAGGCATGCAACGCGAACGGAATCCAATGGCAAACGAACATCACCACGGCGCCCCCGAGTCCAAGACTTGCTGCCATGGGGGCGAGCACGCCCACGCCGACGGGCATGGTCATGGCTCCCATCCTCCCGGAGGGCACGCCGCCGGGACCGATCGACCGGCGCCCCCTGGAACCTACACGTGTCCGATGCACCCGGAGATTCAGCAGGCAGGGCCAGGAACCTGCCCCATCTGCGGCATGGCGCTCGAGCCCGTCGATGCGAGCGCCGAAGCGGACGACTCCGAGTACCTCGACATGCGGCGCCGCTTCGTCTGGAGCGCGGCGCTGGCCGTTCCGCTGCTCGTGCTGGCGATGGGGGACATGGTGCTCCCCGGCGCGCCGATCCACGGACTGTTCGGTGGGTTCTCGCGTTGGCTGGAGCTGGCGTTCGCGACGCCGGTGGTGGTCTGGGCGGGCCTGCCGCTGCTGTCGCGGGGCTGGGACTCCGTCAGGCGTTGGCAGCTCAACATGTTCACGCTGATCGGGCTCGGCGTCTCCGTCGCGTATGTCTACAGCGTGCTGGCGCTCGTGGCGCCCGATTGGTTTCCGGAGGGCTTCCGTGGCGTGCACGGCGTGGCCGTCTACTTCGAGGCCGCCGCGGTGATCGTGGCGCTCGTGTTGCTCGGTCAGGTCATGGAGCTGCGCGCGCGGAGCAGCACCGGCGCCGCGATCCGGGCGTTGCTCGATCTCTCGCCGAAGATGACTCGGCGCATCGGCTCCGACGGCGCAGAGGAGGAGGTCGCCGTCGAGTCGGTCCGAAAGGGGGATCGCCTGCGAGTTCGTCCTGGCGAGGCCGTTCCGGTCGACGCGATCGTGGTCGAGGGCGGCAGCACCGTCGACGAGTCGATGGTCACGGGCGAGCCGGTCCCCGTGGCCAAGGCGGCGGGCGATCAGGTGATCGGCGGCACGGTCAACACCACGGGAAGCCTCACCATCGAGGCCGAGAAGGTCGGCGGCGAAACGCTGTTGGCACGGATCGTCCAGATGGTCGCCGATGCACAGCGGAGCCGAGCACCCATCCAGCGACTTGCCGATCGCGTTGCCGCCTGGTTCGTTCCGATCGTGGTCGCGTGTGCGGTCCTCGCGTTCGTCGTCTGGAGCGTCTGGGGCCCGGAGCCGCGCCTCGCCTACGCGCTGCTCAACGCGGTCGCCGTGCTGATCATCGCCTGCCCGTGCGCCCTGGGCCTCGCGACGCCGATGTCGATCATGGTGGCGACGGGGCGGGGCGCGCAGTTGGGTGTGCTGTTCCGCAACGCACAGGCGATCGAGAGCCTTCGTGCCATCGACACGTTGGTCGTGGACAAGACCGGCACGCTGACGCTCGGACAGCCGAAGCTGACCAGCGTGCTGGTCGTCGGCGAAGCCGGAGCAGACGAGTCGGCCGTCTTGCGCCTGGCGGCGAGCCTGGAGACGCGCAGCGAACACCCGCTTGCGCGCGCCATCGTCGATGGGGCGAGTGAACGCGAGATCCAGTTGTCGGACGTCGACGGGTTCGAGTCCGTGACGGGAAAGGGCGTCATGGGCCAGGTCGAGCAGCAGGACGTCGCCCTCGGCAATCTCGCCTTGATGGAGCAGGTTGGCGTTGTCGCGTCGGACGCCGACCGTGCGCAGGCCGCCCGGCTGCAAGGTGACGGGGCCACCGTCATGTTCTTGGCTGCGGGCGGGCAGCTGATCGGCATGCTGGCGGTCGCGGACCCGATCAAGGACAGCACGCCGGAGGCCATCCGCGCCCTGCATGGCGCCGGTCTGCGCGTCGTGATGTTGACGGGCGACAACCGGGCGACGGCCGAGGCCGTCGGGCGAGAGCTGGGCATCGACGAGGTGATCGCCGACGCCCTGCCCGATCAGAAGCTCGCGACGATCGAGCGACTCCAGGAGGGCGGCGCCAAGGTGGCGATGGCCGGCGACGGCATCAACGACTCGCCGGCACTCGCGAAGGCGGACGTGGGCATCGCGATGGGGACCGGGACGGACGTCGCGATGGAGAGCGCCGCCGTGACGCTCGTCCGGGGCGACCTGCGAGGCATCGTGCGTGCGCGCGAGTTGAGCGCCGCGACGATGCGGAACATCAAGCAGAACCTCCTGTTCGCGTTCGGCTACAACGCCGCCGGTGTGCCGCTGGCTGCGGGCGTACTGTTTCCGTTCACGGGTTGGCTGTTGAGTCCGATGATCGCGGCGGCCGCGATGAGCCTGAGCTCGGTGTCGGTGATCGTCAACGCGTTGCGTCTGCGGGCCTTCCGTGTTGAACGCTGATCCGGTCTCTACCCCGGCAGTCCCTTGACGACTACGGCGTGGTTTGATGCGATTGTGATCCGATGAACGAACGTGTGATCGCTCTGCTGTCGATCGTCGGGCTCGCTGCCGGACTGCGAGCGCAGGCTTGACCGGCCTGAAGCAACCCTCCGATCCCGAGGACGGGGGTTCTGGGGGCCGGTCTGGCCGCCAAGGAACAAGGTGAGCTGAGGCTGACCCTCGACATCGTGCGCGGCTTCGGATTCGAAGCATCGCACGACACGACACAAGGAATCTCGGCTTCGGGCCAGGTAACAACCGTGCCGGCGCATCGACATGACGTCGGCCTCGACGTCACGCGACTGGAGATCGGTGCGCAGTACGCCGTCAACGACGACTGGGACCTGTGGCTGCGAGTCCCCTACGACATCAAGGAGCGTCGAGCGAGCCTCTCGCTCATCGATCCCGCGACGCCTTCCGAGCAGGCGGACATGCAGCGCAATCTCGAGCTGCACCATGGCACCGACACGCTGCACGGGTTTGGCGACGCCAACATCCTCGTCGCTCACAGCTCATCGGGTCTGTTCGCGGCAGGGGATCTCGCGACCGTCGCGTTCGGCGCGAGTGTCCCGACGGGCCGCACGGAGGACGACCCATTTGTCGCCGGCGCGGTGGGCAGGTCTCACGAGCACATCCAGTTCGGCAACGGCACGTTCGATCCGCTCCTCGAACTATATTACAGCAACCGTCTGTCGAGTCGATTCGGTGGCACGCTGTTCGGCTTCGCGCGCGTGCCGCTCTACGAAAACGACCACGGCTATCGCGGTGCCCCTGAGGTCACCGTCGGGGGGTTGATCAGCTACACGACGACGAGCTGGTTGACGCTGCGCGCGGGGCTCTCGGGCTTCTATCAGGGCTACGCGTACTGGGACGGCGCCCGCGACATCAACACGGGATTGTTGACGTCGGCGGCACTGATCGGAGGCGAGTTGTCGGTCGGGTCGGGAGTCTTCGTGAGCTTGAACGTCACGGTCCCCATGTCGCAGCAGACGCTGTCCGATTCGGGTGACACGTTCGAACAGGGGCCGCTCTTGTCGCTGACGACTTCGTACTCGTTCTGAAGGGGCTCCGCTGTGGCCCAGTCGACATTCCTGGGGCTATCGAACCAGACGATCCTGCTTGGTCGCGCAATGCGCACTCCGGTCGGAAGCCACGCTGCCGTCTTTGCACTGGGCGTGCCGAAATGCAGTTCTTGCAAGCTTCGGTAGCACGCGTTGGTCCAGGCGCTTGAGTCCAATGCACGTGTCTACAAGCCCTTGCCGACTCGCGCAGGGTTGCGTCAGCAGCCTCGCTCGGTTGGCACGCTCGTTGCACACCATTTGAGAGTGCAGCGTCGCGTCCCCCGAAGACCATGCAAGAACCAAGATCCCCATCGCGCCCCTTCTCTCCTCGCCTGGCTCTCCTGCTTTTCGCGTCCGCGAGTGCAGGCTCATGCGTGAGCACCTTCGATCTCGATCTGCCGCCGGATCATCCAGCGTGCGTGACTGCGCCGAGCGGCGGGGCCTTGAACGTGCCGGATCCCGCAGCGGTCCCGGAGCAGATCGAGGCCGTGAGCCCGGCGAACGAGATGCAAGGCATGGGCAGTGATGAAGACGCCATGCATCCGGGTCGCGCGAAGGAGCAGCGGTGATGGCGCGCAGTCGATTGATGCACCGACCTCGGGCACTCCGATCCCGACTTGCTTCCTACGGTTCGCTCGCACTGCTGGCCGGTGCGTGTGCCGTACCGCAGCGTGAGCGGGTGCTCGCCGACGTGCAGGACGCCGTGCACGAACGACTCGGTGCCGACGTGGACATCGAGGCGCGGCCACTCCGTCCGGAGGGGATCCGCGAGTTGCTCCAGGACGAGCAGATGGACGCCGACGAAGCCGTCCGCCTCGCGATCGCCAACAACCCGATGCTGCATGCGGAACTCGCTGAGCTCGAGATCGCTCGCGCCCAGATCTGGCAGGCATCGCTCGCGCCGAACCCCGTGATCGACGCCCAGCTTCGCTTTGCCGAGGCTGGCGGTGGCGACATCCTCGAACTCGGGGTCGCGCAGAGCATCGTCGATGTCCTGCTGATCCCGCGGCGCCGCCAGGTCGCGGCCGAACGTCTGGCCCAGGTCGAAGCGCGGGTCACCGGCGCAGTGCTCGACCTTGCGACCGAGGTGCGAGCCAACTACCGGGCGCTGCAAGCGGATCAACAGCTCGTCGAGCTCTTCGAGACCGCGACTGATGCTGCGCGATTGACCCTCGATGCGACGCGACGTCTCCGAGAGGCCGGCAACGTCATCGAGCTCGAGCTGCTACAGGAGCAGGCGGTGTTCGAGGATGCGCGGTTGGCGCTGACCGAAGCCCGGAAGAACGTCCGCCGACATCGAGAGAACCTGAACGTGCTGTTCGGGCTGTCGGGCCCCGAGGGGGAGAATTGGCAGGTCGAAGGCCGGATGCCCGAACCGGCGCCGCTCTCGATCGAGCCCGCCGAGCTCGAGCGGCGGGTGGTCACCGGAAGCCTCGATCTCGAAGCAGGTCGGCGTGAACTGACGATGCTGGGCCATCGCCTCGGGCTCGAGCAGCTGAGCGCCGCGTTTCCGACGGGTGGCGTCGGCGTCAACGGCGAGCGCGAGGCTTCGGAGAGCTGGATCGTGGGGGGCAACGTGTCCCTGTCACTGCCGGTCTTCGACTTCGGGCAGGCGGTCTCGGCACACGTGCGAGCCGAGATCGAGCAGGCGTTCCATCGGCTGACCGACCTCGCGATCCGCATCCGGCGTTCGGCGCGCGACAGCCTCGTGGCCTCGGAGGTCAGCGGCAACAACGCGCGTCACCTGTTCGACGTCGTCGTGCCGCTACGCACGCGGATCACGCAACAGACGCAGGAGCAGTTCAACGCGATGCAGATCGGCGTCTTCCGGGTCGTCGACGCCAAACGCGCCGAGCTCGACGCGGCCCGGCGCTACATCGAAGAGCTCAAGATGCACTGGATCGCGCGCAGCCAGCTCGAGTCGCTCCTGCTGGGACGCCTGCCCGCGACGCGCTTCGGAATCACCGGGCCCGGACTCGGTTCGGTGTCCGCCATTGCGGGTGCCGGCGGCAACGGCGGCCACTAGTCCCGCGCGACTGCCTTTCCTCATCCCACCGAACACACCCGACATGAATACTCGACGCAACTTCCTGTTCTCCGGCGCCGCCGCAGGTGCGGCGGCCGCCTTGACCACCGCCGAACGGGCGAGCGCACGTAGCATCCGGCGAGATCTGGATCGCGCGAGTGTCGGTGGCGCGCAGCCGCGCGACCATCGGCCCGTCATCGTTCCCAGCGGCAGCAAGGCGCCGATGCGGGACGTCGAGGGGGCCAAGGTCTACCACCTCGTCGTCGAGGAGTTCGACCACACGTTCGCTCCGGGGCTCGTCGCGCGGTGCTGGGGCTTCAACAGGATGGTGAACGGTCACGTGATCGAGGCGGTCGAGGGGGACCGGGTTCGCATCTACGTCACCAACAGACTGCCCGCCCCGACGTCGACGCACTGGCACGGCCTGATCCTGCCCAACGGCATGGACGGTGTCAGCGGTCTGACGCAGCCGCCGATCCCGCCGGGGGAGACCTGGCTCTACGAGTTCGACCTGCGCCAGAACGGGACGCACATGTTCCACAGCCATCACGACACCATGACGCAGGAGGGCCTCGGCCTCACGGGCATGTTCGTGATCCACCCGGCAGACGCCGGCGAGCCGATGGTGGACCGCGACTTCGCGCTGATGCTGCATGAGTGGCGGATCGACGCCGGGGCACGTCGGCCGAACCCCAACGAGATGAGCGACTTCAACGTGCTCACGATGAACGGCAAGGTCTTCCCGTTCCTCGATCCACTGGTCGTGCGCAAGGGCCAGCGCGTCCGCATGCGGATCGGCAACCTGTCGGCGATGGACCATCACCCGATCCACCTCCATGGCTACGAGTTCCACGAGACCGCGGTTGACGGCTGCAGGATTCCCGCGGATCAGCAGCGCCGCCGCGTGACGACCCTCGTCGGCGTCGGTGAGACGCGTGACATCGAGTTCGACGCAGTCAACGTGGGCGACTGGGCCTTCCACTGCCACATGACCCACCACGTCATGAACCAGATGGGCCACGCATTCCCCAACATGATCGGCTTCGATGCGAAGGGCTTCGACAGTCGCGCGCGTTCGCTGCTGCCGGGCTACATGACGATGGGCGCGAAGGGCATGGGGGACATGACCGACATGGGCATGCCGTTGCCCGAGAACAGCGTGCCGATGATCAAGGCCGAGGGCGGCTTCGGCAAGGACGTCAGCCTCGGTGGTATGGCCGGCGTCCTGAAGGTCCGGGAAGGGTTGTCCGACGAGGCGCTCGAGGCGAATCGAGATCCGGGTTGGTACGAGCATCCCAAGGGCACGGTCGCCGGCCCCGCGTCGGCGGAGGATCGTCGGCGAGATGGCATCGTCGAGTAGCTGCCTCGACATGTGAACGCCCGGAGAGGGTGGCGGGTTCTTCCCGGGGGAGCAAGCTCGGGCTAGAGTCGCGCCGATGAACCGAACCCCCATGCTTGTTGCGGCGATGGCCGCATTCACCCTCGCCGCCTGTCACTCCGCGCCCGCAGAACCTCAGCTTGCCAGCACGCAAGTGCACCTCGTGTTGGACAAGACCCCTACTTGAGGCGGGTGTGCTGCCACCGTGCGTGGCGTCGTCACCAAGCTGCCCGGCGTTTCCGGCGTGGAGGTCGAGCCCGGTTCCGCAGACATCGTGGTCAGCCTCGACCCGAACGCGACGAGCGTGGAGCAGTTGCTGGCCGGCATGAGTGCCGGTGGGCAGCCCGCGAAGCGCAAGTAGCATCACGTTTCCGCAGGC
>JAGQRB010000711.1 GCA_020425925.1 Planctomycetota bacterium | reverse complement strand
CTCGATCTGCGCGAGCTCCTCGTCGGTGTTCGCCGCCCGCCGGACCCCGCCGCCGTAAGCCAAGGTCTGCGAGTCGTGTATGTGCAGTCCGACGGTGCCGTTGTCGACCTCGATCCGGACCGCCCGGATCCCGTCCGGCAGCGCCAGGGTGCCCTCGAACTCGGCGACCGAGCGGCAGGGCAGATCGCCGCTGCAGCCGGCCAGGATCGCGGCCAGCGCGGCGCCGATGAGATCGAAGGTATGTTTCATGCCGATCGAATAGCGTGGCGCGACGGCGTTTTTCGTCGGCCTGGAGTTTCCTTGCCAGTCCTGCGTCGTTCCACGCCGGTCCAAACTCGACTCTATCCGGAGATCCCTATGCGACTTGTGACCTTCCTCACCGTGCCCTTCCTCGCCGCCGCCCTGACCGCCCAGAACGCGACGTTCACGGAGGCGCAGCGCTCCGAACTGCGGCAGATGATCCGGGAGGAGGTGCGCGCGGCGCTGCAGGACCTGCGTTCGGCCCAGCCGGTCGCCCGCGCCGACGCCGCGGACCTCGCGGTCGACGGCGAGGTCGCGCGCATCGTGGTCGCGAAGGCCGTCGAGGCCGCGCCCCCGGTGGCGGCGATCACGGTGACGACGACGACCAAGAAGGTCGACGCTGCCGGAGCGTGCTGCGCCGATGCCGCCGCCGTCGAGGTTGTCGCCGCCGAAGTCGCCGGCTCCGAGGTGTGCGAGCACTGCTGCCAGTCCGAACCGACCGGCGCAAAGGTGGCCGCCACGACGACGACTGCGAAGGCCGCCGCCTCCGACACCGCCTGCTGCGAGGCCTGCACGCTGCCGTGCTGCCAGCCGGCGCCGTCCGGTGCCAAGCAGATGGTCGTCACCCGCAAGGCCGAGAAGGCCGCCGCGACGATCGTCGAGAAGTCACCCCGCTGACGTCTGCTCCCGAGCATCCGCAAACCGATGGCGATCAACGCGATGACCCAAGAGCCCGACCCGGTGACGATGGTCGCGTTCCATCGCGCCCTGGCGGATCACGGCGACAGCCTCAAGACCTACGCGACGCGCCTGCTCGGGGATCCGGTCGCGGCCGAGGACGTCGCGCAGGATTCCTTCCTGGCGCTCTACCGCCACCTGAACCAGGTGCCGGCGAGCGCCTTCCGGCCGTGGCTCTTCCGGGTCGCGCGCAATCTCTGTCTCGACCAGCTGCGTCGCCGCAAGTTCAAGCTGAGCCTGTTCCGTGACCTGCAGAAGGACGACGACAACCCGTTCACCCCGGTCGACGGCGACAACCTGACACCCGACGCCGTCGTCGAGTCGCAGGAGGCCAGCGCCGCGATCGAGAAGGCGATCGAGGAGCTTCCGCTCAAGTTCCGGGAGGCCTTCCTGCTCTGCGAAGTTGAAGGACTCAGCTACGAGGACGCCGCGGCCGTGATGGGCTGCCCGGTGAAGACGGTCTCCACCCGGCTGTTCCGCGCGCGCCAGCGCTTCAAGTCGCTCGTGAGCCGACTGATCAAGATCTAGGACGATCCAGCATTCGATGAACTGCAACACCTGCCGCTACGAACTGTCGCAATGCCTCGATGGCCGGCTGCCGTCGGGCCGCCGCGCCGTCGTGATGCAACACGCGACCGCCTGCGTCGAGTGCGGCGCGTTCTGGGAAGAGCTGCAAGCCGCCCAGCGCCTGGCGCTGACCCTGCCGCGTGAACAGGTCGGCGCGTCGTTCCGCGACGGCCTCTGGGAGCGCATCCGCGCCGGCGAGGGCACGCCGAGCGCCGTGTTCCACGAGCCCGTTCCGATGCTCGCGAAGGTGCGTTACGCGCTCACGGGCGCAGCGGCCGCCGCAGGCATTCTGCTGGTCGGGCTCTGGCTCGGCGACGACCAGTCGCACTCGCCCGGCGCCGCGGTCGACGAAGCGAGTCGGACTCGCGTCGAGTTGCCGGTCGGCGCCGTCGCCCAGAACGAGCCGCAGCCGGTCCGACGCGCGCAGGCCGTCGCGGTCGACGACAACGACATGTTCTCCGGCTCCGAACCGCGGCTGCTGGCCGCGGCCGAGCCGCTGTCGGCCTACCTGGTCGCCGACGAGACCGCTCGTCAGCTCGAGAACCGCTACACCTCGGTCGGCATGCGGCTGCGCCTGCTGCGCGATCTCCACCGCCCGGACACCCAGGTCCTCGTCGAGCAGATCGAGTCGGACACGCGCGAGCTGCGCGAGTTCGCCGAGATGCTGCTCGAGATGCGCGACTGGGAACGCGTCTCGTTCAGCGATCCCGAGGTCAGCGCCGAACTGCGGCTCGTCACCCGCACGTTCAACAACGTGAACCTGCGGCGCATCGACCTCGCCACGGTGCAGAACTTCATCCAGCCGACGGTCGAGAGCAGTCCGCGGCTCGGTTCGATCTCGAAGCACATCTACGTCTCGCCGCGCGCGCCGCAGGAGGACGTCGCGACGCTGGCCCGGCTGAACCGACTGCGGCCCGAGATCTTCCCGAAGCTGTTCTACGTGATCGGCCTGACCGACGAGACCAGCCCCGAGTTCGGACTGCCGCGCCAGGGCCAGGTGTTCTGGTTCCAGAACGCCTGCGGCGCCAACTTCGTGGCGCCGCGCAGCCGGGTCGACATCGTCGGCACCGGGGTCGTCACCTCGGGTCGCCGCTGATTCGGCGCCGCTGATCGGGCGCACCCGATCGGGCCGCGCGGGCGGCCTTTCGGCCAGGAACCGGGCCCGGGGGCGCAACTCGGCGGACCCCGCCCGCTACAGTGTCAGGTCCGGTCTGTCTTCGGTCCTGCCCTCCCCTCCCAATGCCCGTAACGTTCCTCGCCGCGCTCGCGAGCGCGGTCGCATTCACCGCTACGGCCGCTCCGGCGGTCCCGCCAGGGCTGCCGATAGCGACGGCTCGGGCACTCCCCGAGCGCCGGGTCATCGGCGACAAGGCCCTGAAGGCGCTCGCCGCGTGGCTCAAGCACTACCGCAGCGGCAAGATCGACATCTACTCGACCGACCTGGTGCATCGCGCGCCGACCCAGGTCGACTGGCATCCGCAGAAGATCGACGCCAAGCAGTCGTTCGCGGTCCGTTTCGGCCTCGCGCCGAAGTCCGGACTCGCCGACTCGACCTGGCTCGGCGATCTCGAAGCGATCGGCAAGGAGGTCGTGGCGGACGATTCTCCCGACGCCGCCGACCTGCTCGTCGAGCTCGCGGCGATCGGTTTCGACGGCGAGAAGTACACCCGAGTGCAGGCGCCGCACATCGTGCGCGCGCGCGGTGACGCCTGGCTCGGGAAGCTGCGCGCCGAAGCTGCCCGCGCGCGCGTCGCGGCGATCGCCGCCGACGGCGGGTTGATCGACAAGAAGCGGGCCGTCGCGAGCCAGGGCGCGGCCCTGCGCGGACTCGCCGCCTTCGGCGAGGACCGTTTCCGAGCCACGATCGAGCAGCAGCTCGCGCGGCCCGAGCCGCTGCTGCGCTACCACGCCGCCGAAGCGCTCGCCCGGCTGCATGCCGAGGGTTCGGCGCCGGCGTTGATCGCCGCGCTCGCGGCCGAGACCAGCGACGAGGTGCTGCCGGCGATCGTCGAGGCGCTGCGGGCGATCTACGGGCGCTACCTGCCCGAGCTCGGACAGGACGGCGAGACGCCGAAGGGCAAGACCGGCAACAGCGAGAGCCCCGGCAGCGCCGCCGAGCGCGACGCGCCCAAGGCCGACGACGCGGCGCCGGTCGCCGCGCCCCCGAAGCCACCGGCGTGGACCCGGCAGGCCGTCGAGACCGCCCTCGCCGCCATCGGCCGCACGACCTGGCGCGGCGACATGGCGCTGCTGCGGCTGCTAGACGATCTGCGCGCGAAGGACTCGATCCCGGCACTCATCGGCGTACTCGAGCGCTTCCGGGACGAGCCCGAGGCGGTGCAATCCGGCAAACTCTCGACGCTGGTGCTGCACCGGGCGCACGAGCTGCTCGTGACCATGACGGGCGCGGTATTCCCGGCCAACGAGCCGGCGCAGTGGCGCGAGCTCTGGGATCGCGAGAAGGACAAGATCGACGTCGGCCGGCGCCACGGCACCGGCGGCACCGCGACGACGGTCGCGAGCGGATTCTGCGGCATCCCGGTCGAGGGTTCGCGCGTCGTGTTCATCCTCGACCTGTCGCGCAGCATGACCTTCGCCATGAAGCGGGGTGAGGACGCCGCCACGCGCATGGACTACGCCCGCCGCGAACTCGAGGCCGCGATGGACTCGATCTCGGAGGCATCGTCGTTCAACCTGATCACGTTCAACGGCGACGACGAGGCCGAGCTCTGGAACAAGAAGCTCGTGCCCGCGACCGACAAGAACCGCGAGAAGTTCAAGAAGCACCTCGCCAAGCTCGAGCCCGACGGCGGCACCAACCTCTGGAGCGCGCTCGAGGTCGCGCTGCAGGTCGAGACGCTCTCCTACGCCGAACGCTACGAGAAGGTCGTCGACGAGATCTTCATCCTGTCCGACGGCGCGCCCTCGGTCGGCGAGGTGCTCGACCCGATCGAGATCCTGCGGCTCGTGCGCGAGGCCAACCGCTTCGCGAAGATGCGCATCAACACGGTGTTCATCAGTTCGGACGATCCGCCGGAAGAGCGCGGCAACATGCGGATGCCGTGGATGGGCGAGGTCAAACCCGAGGAGTTGATGCGCCGGCTCGCCGAGGAGAACGGCGGCAAGTGCGTCATCCTGTGACCGGCGGTCACTTGCGCGCGCGCGCCGCCGGTTTGGGTGACCTCGCGTTGGCCTGCGACCTGCGCACCAGCGGTGACGAGAACGCGATCACACCGCCGAGGATCAGCAGCACCCAGGCGACGCGGTCGGACTCGCGCAGCGCTTCGGGCGGGATCTCGTTCATCGCGAGCGCCATGCGCGTCTCGCCGCCCTGGAAGTAGAAGGTCGCCTGGCCGATCTTGCGCCAGAGCACGAAGGTGTTCTGGACCTCCTCGCGGGCGTAGCGCGCGAGCGCGACCTGGCCGTGCAGCGTGAGGCCGCAGCCGAGCAGCAGGCCGCCGAACAGTGCCATCAACCAGCGCGCGAGCGCCACCATGGCGGCAACCTACTGCCCGGACTCGCGCCGGGTCTACTTCTCGACGGTCTTCTTGACCGCTGGCTTCGGGGTCTCGATCCTCTTCGACTCGTCCGCCTTCGGCGCCGCCGGCTTGACGTGCACGATGCGCTCGCCGTCGCGGAACACGACGCGGTCCCCGAGCGCGACCACCTCGGCGAGCTTCGGGTTGCTGCGCACGAGCGCGAAGTAGTCGTCCGAGAACGCCTCGATCACGACCGCCTTGTCGGCCCAGTCCTGCGGCAGGCCCTGCTCGACCAGGTCGTCGCCGACCGCGACGAAGACGCGCCCGGCGGCACGGCGCACGAGCTCGCGTTCGCGCTGGTCCTTCTTGGCTTCGTTGCGGGTCGCAACGGTGATGTCCGACTTCCGGCCGGCGCCGAGGAAGAAGTCGTCCGAGCCGGTCGCGAGGCTCTCCTCGACGGCCGCCTTGCCGGTGCGCGCCCGACCGAGTCGTTCGAGACCGACCGCACCGCGGCCGCCGCCGGCCCCCGGCCCACCTGTCGTCGGCCCCGCCGTCGAGGGTCCTGACGCCCCCGGCGTCGTCGGGCCCGACGGCGTCGGTCCACTCGGCCCCGAGGGGCCACCGGTCGCCATCCCCGCCCCCGCCGTCCGACCGACCGGAACCGCGTCACCGGGCCCGCGGAACGCGCCGCCGATGCCGCCGTCGCGACGGGTGCTGGCGAGCCGCTGGTTGCCGAGCCGCATGCCCTCCTCGACGATCAGCTGCGACGTGTAGGGCGTGACGATGCCGTAGCGCGTCGCGAGCCGCCGCACCTCCTCGACGAGCTCCTGCCGCGCGCCGTTCTTGCGGATCGCGTCGAGCAGCGCGGCGACGTGCGCGCGCGCCCAGATCGTCTGCACGAAGGTGTGCTCCTCGGCGAGCTTCGGGAACTCGACCTCGAACACGAACTCGCGGCGCACGCCGTTCTGCTTGCCGCGCACCCGCACGGTCTTCATGCCGTGATCGCGGTAGCGGCCGACGACCTGCAGCATCTCGCCGCAGAACATGTCGCGCGTCCGCGCCGGGTGCACGTCGAACGAGTCGAGCCCGTCGCAGCGGATCTCGACGTCGGTCAGCGCCGGCTGCGAGATCTTCTGACAGAGCGCGTCGACCTTGAGCTCGATCTTCTCCTTGTTGCGCACGAAGTCGCGCGCGCCGCGGTGCTGCTCGACGAGATCGTCGATCAGGCGCACGTCGATCTCGTCGCCGACACCGAGCGCGAACAGCCGCGTCTCCTGGCGATCGGACTTCCGGCTCAGACCGAGGATCTGGTCGGGCTGGGTGATGCCGACGGTCGGCTGTCCGTCCGTGACGAACACGATCTGACCGAGCCAGTCACCGCCGTCGTCAGGCGCCGGGGTGTCGACCTCGAATGCCACCCGCAGCGCCTCGGCGATGTTGGTACCACCCTTGGCCTCGAGCTGGCCGACGCGCGCGAGCGCGGCGTCGACGTTCTCGGCGGTCGCCCGGCGCGGGCCGTCGAAGAACGGCTGCACCGACGAGCTGAAGGTCACCACCTGGAACAGATCGCGCGGCCGCAGGCTCTTCAGGAACATGCCGAGTGCGGCCTTGGCCTGCTCGATCTTGTCACCCTTCATCGAGCCCGAGGTGTCGACCACGAACTGCACACAGCGACGCGGCGCATCGGCGACCTTCTGCGGCGGCGAGATCAGCATCGTGAAGTAGCCGGGGTCCGCGAGCTGTCGCCAGGTCAGCAGGTGCAGGCCGAACTCCTGCTCGCTGAGGCCGTAGAGCACGCGCAGGTCGTCGAGACCGGCGCAGCCGCCCTCGAACGTCACGCGCGCCTCGCGATCGCCCTTGCGAGCGATGTCGGCATCGCCGTGCGGCGTCACGACCGTACTGATGCGGGACTGCGAGCGGATCACGACGTCCATCGCGAGCGCGCCCTGGTCGGTGTCGCCGTACTTGGTCGAGCGCAGCGGCCATTGCCATTCGAACACGTTGCCGAGTGGCTCGAGGATCTGGCGCAATCGCACCGTCACGACGACGTCCTGCTGCGGCGGGATCGGGTAGATGCGCGCCCGCAGCATGCCGTCACCTGCGTACTCGAGCAGGCCCGGATCGCGTTTCCGCCGCACGATCGTCTCGTAGACCGAGCGCGCCTGGCCGGCATCGAGCACCTCGCCCGCGAGCTCGACCCCACCGACGGTCATCGTGAAGCCGTCGGCGACCGCGCCGCGCGGCAGCGGCAGGAACCAGGTGCCCTCGGCGTCGCGCCCGCCGCGGTTGAAGAAGGTCTGCTCGACGGTCGTGGTCGCGACACCGTCGACGATCTCGGCGCGGATCGCGGTCTTGCGGAGCTGCACCAGCGGGCCCGACACCACGGTCGGCGGTGCCGCGATGTGCTGCTGCTGGCCCGGGGCGGGCTGCGGCTGTGGTTGCAGCAGCAAGCCCTGGGCGAGCGCCGGGGCTGCGAGTGGAACGGACAGAACGAGCGCTGCGAGCAATCTGGTCATCGGGACACCTTTCTGCGGGATCTCGCGCCCATGCACGCGACGTACCGCGGCGGCTCCCCAACGCGATGTCGCGCCGCGGGTTCCCGGAGCAGGCGTTTCGCAGTCGCCGCCGTCGGCGGTGTTTCGCCGGCGAAACGACAAGCGCGACCCGAGCCCTACTCGAGTGCCAGATCGAGACCGCGCGCGTCGAAGATCAGCTCGAAACGCGGTGCCAGGCGCCGGACGAGATCCTCCGGCGTCCTGATGTCCGCGGCCCGGACGTGCGCCGTGACCTCGCGTTCGCCGGTCTTCGACATGTTCTTGGTCCACATGTAGACCTCGCCCGGCACCGCGATGCGGAGCGCGAGGTCGAGGCCGGCGAGCTGCTGCTGCCGCTTGCGGAAGAACTCGGCGACGATCGGATCGACCTCGTCGCGCAGCTGTTCGGCCTTGTCGCGCGCCGCGATCCAGGCAGCGCGACCTTGCGGATAGAACGTCAGCTTCGCCGTGCCGGCCTTCGGGCCCTTGGCGAGCTCCCACTCGGCCTGCGTGCCGTTCACGGGGTTTCGCTGCAGAGTCGCGAAATCGGCGAACGTCGCGCAGAGCTTCACGTTGCGGCGGGAGCCGTTCTGCTCGGCGACGTGGCTGACGGGAACGAAACCTGCGGCGACGAGCTCGCGCTCGGTCTTCTCCTTGTCGAAGACCGCGGTCGGATCGAAGGCACCGCCGAGCTGCGCGGCCGCACCCGCCTGCCGCACTTCGGCGATCGTGACCTCGCGCATCGCCATCGCGAACTCGAGCCGACCGCTGCCGTCGGCGGCCAGTGTCACGGTCTGCTCGATTTCGAGACACCCCGGGAGCGACAGCAATGACGCCGCCAGAGCGAACCGCGCGAAGCACCTCATGGGGCTCTGATCGTCCGGTGGCATCGGCGAACTGAAGCCGTAGCATCCCGCGGATGCTCGCCGCGCAGGAACCGACCTGGGTCGCCGACTACCCGGCCTGGGGCATCGCCGCCGGCCTCGTGGCGCTCGTCGTCGGCGCCGACCTGCTGGTGCGCGGCGCGGTCTGGATCGCGCTCGTGCTCGGCATGAGCCGGATGGCGGTCGGCCTGACCTTGGTCGCGATCGGCACCTCGCTGCCCGAACTGCTCGTCAGTCTGACCGCGGCGCGCAACCACAGCCCCGAGATCGCGATGAGCAACGTGCTCGGCAGCAACGCCGCGAACACGCTGCTGATCGTCGGCGCCGCCGCCGCGATCTGCGCGATCCGTCTCGAGGTGCGCTGGCTCGAGCTGATCTATCTGCTGATCGCGACCGCGCTGCTCGCGGTGCCGTTCGTGCTCGGTACCGGCATCGAACCGGTGATCGCCGGCGTGATGCTGGCGATGTTGGTCACGTTCTGCGCGCAATTGCTGCGACGCGAGCGGCGTGCCGAACGCATCGACGATGCCCAGCAGCCGGTCGCGTCGGCCGCCGGCTGGGTGCTGCACCTAGCGCTCGTGTTCGCCGGATTCTTCGGCCTGCAATACGGCGCCGACTGGCTCGTCGGCGGTGCGGTCGTCATCGCCGCCCGGCTCGGCATGCCGGAAGGGCTCATCGGGCTGACGATCGTCGCCGTCGGCACCAGCCTGCCCGAACTCGCGACCTCGGTCGCCGCCGCGCTCCGCCGCCAGCCCGAGATCTGCATCGGCAACGTGCTCGGCAGCAACATCTTCAACGTCGGCGCCGTGCTCGGGATCGCCGGCCTGCTGCAGCCGTTCCCGATCGACCTCGCGGCGCAGTGGCGCGCGATGACCGTGACCGCGGTGTCGGCCGTGGCGCTGCTCGTCGTGCTGCGCGTTGCCAAGGGAATTCCGCGCGCGATCGGGTGGCTGTTCCTGCTGCTCTACGTCGCGTTCCTGACCGGCGAAGTCCTGCTCGCCCCACCGTCCTGATCGAGCGGGGCCGAACCTGCCGTTATGATCGGCCGGACCATGCTCGCAGCCCTTCGACCTCTGGCCGTTCCGGCGCTCGCCGCGTTCCTGCTGGCCCAGGATCCGCAGCCGACGCCCGCTCCTGCCGGCGAGCCGCCCGCAGCCGAGGCCGAGAAGCCCGCCGCCGCGCCGCCGGTCGAGCAGTGGGACGATCGCCGCGCCAAGGACGCCGTCCGCACGCTGACCAAGGTCTTCAAGGCCAAGACGAGCTCGATGCGCGACCGCAGCCTCGCGCTCGACGAGCTCGCGACCGCCGCCAACAAGGCATTCGTCAAACCGCTGGCCGACATCGTCGCGAACGACAAGTCGGTCGTGATCCGGCGGCGCGCCGCCGAGCTGCTCGGTCGACAGCCGGCGAAGGAGGGCAATCGCGCCATCGTCAACCTGCTCGACGACGGCGACGTCCAGGCCGAGCCGAACGTCGCGGCCGACCTCGTGAAGTCGCTGTCGAAGTGCGGTTACACCGCGAAGAACTGGGAGACCGTCGGCGAGCTGTTCGAGAGCGAGTATGCGATCGAGCGCGTGCCGCTGCAGGAAGCGATCCTCGAGCTGGTGATCGCACACAAGGAGAAGCAGGCGATCCCGGTGCTGCTGCGCAACATCGACGAGCCGGTCCCGAGCGACGTGCACGGCCAGAACAACCCGCCGGCCGCGTACTGGGAGGCGCGCTGGAAGTCCTGGAACAGCTGGCGCCTGCAGGTCAAGGAGGCGTTGTTCGCGATCACCGGACAGCGGTTCAGCAGCGCCAAAGAGGCCAAGATCTGGCTCGACAAGAACAAGCTCGAATGAGCGGCCGGGCGGCCGCCGATCCGATCGCGTTCCTGCAGCAGCAGGCGCCGTGGTTGTTCGCGCCCGAACTCGGCGTCTGCATCGTCGGCTCGGCCGCACTGCGCATCTGCTGCGAACGCACGGCGATCCCGGGCCCCGAACCGGGCGACCTCGATCTCGCCTGGGGCGTCGATCCCGAACGCGGGCGCGCGCTCCTCGAGCAGCACGGCGTGTCGCTGCCGACGACCACCGGCAACGTGGCGCGCGGCACACTGGCGCTCTCGCTCGCGGGCGAGCGCATCGAGATCACCTCGTTCCGCGGCAACCCGACCGGTGAACTGCTGGCGGCGCGGATCGCCGCAGACCTCGCCGAGCGCGACATGACGATCGGCGGAATCGCGATCGAGCTCGCGACCGGCATCGCGCACGATCCGCACGACGGCCTCGGCGACTGGCAGGGGCGCCGGGTCGTCGCGATCGGCGACCCGGCAGAACGCATCCGCGAACACCCGATCCGCTGGCTGCGCTACTACCGCAAGGCGCACGAACTCGACTTCGAGCTCGATCGCGCCGTCCGTCGACTCGAGGTTCGCGACGACCTGCTGGCCCAGCTGCCGCCCGAGGCCGTCGCCGGCGAGCTGCGCGCGATCCTGCTGCGCTGCCGCTCGCCCGGGCGTTGCCTGCTCGAGCTGCACGAGGAGGCGATGCTCGAGGGGCTCTCGCCGGAGCTGGCGCGGCAGTTCGACGGCCGCGCCGCCGGTCCACAGCGCTGGCATCCGGAGGTCTCGCAGGCGCTACACCTCATCCTCGCGCTCGAGTGGGCGGCGGCGAACACCTGCGAGCTGCCCGAACGCGACCGCTTCGCGGTGCTGCTCGCGGTACTGACCCACGATCTCGGCAAGGGATGGTCGCCCGATCGCGAACTGCCGAGCCACCGCGGTCACGAAGCGCGCGGCGTCGAACACGTCGAACGCCTGCTGGCGCGCTGGCCGGGCTTCGCCGACGCCCGCGCCGGCATGCTCGCCCGGCACGTCTGCGAGCTCCACCTCGTCGTGCGCAACTTCGACGAGCAGCGCAACGGCACGCTCGCGAGCCACTACGAACGCTGGTTCCGACCGAAGGACTATCCGGTGCGCCTGTTCGCGTTCGCGGTCGCCGCCGACAGCGCCGGCCGGCTCGGTCGCGCCGACAGCGGCGCCGCGGTGCTCGTCGAGGTCGAGGCGCGGCTGCAGTGGCTGCGAGCGGTCTGCAGTGGTGTCGACGCCGCGGCATTGCGGACACGGTATCCCGACGACCTCGAGGCGTTCCGCGCGGCGCTGCACGAAGCGCGCGCGCGGGCGCTGCAGGCGACGCCGTTTCGACTCACTTCGGCGGCAGCCGGAGATCCACCGTCGCCGTCTCGCCGGCCTTGACCTCGACCTCGACCTCGGGGCCGAAACCCTGCGGGCCGCCGCCACCAGGCCCCATCTGCAGCGCCTGTGCGCGCAGCACATGGCGGCCGGTCGGCAGCGAGTCGATCGTGAAGCTGCCGCCCATCGCGGGCGTCGGCGGCGCGTCGTTCTCGCGGTCGGCGGGACGATGCGACACCATCGCCATGCGCACGGGTTTGCCGTCCTCGCCGAGCACCCGACCACGGATGCGCCCGGCCTGCCCCATCATGACCCGGTCGACCTCGGTGGTCTGCAGCTCGTTGACCGTGATGCCCGGGTGTTCGCCGGGCACGTGGGCGTCGTCGGTGATGCGCAGGTCGTACTCGCCGACCGGCACGTCCTCGATCTCGGCCCAGCCTTCGGCATCGGTGATCGCACGCTGCGCGCCGATCGTCATCATCGTGCTGTCGTTGCTCTGATCGTCGCTCGTCGAGATCGTCACCATCATCATCCGAACCTCGCGGCCGCCGCCCGGCCCCTGCCTGCCGGCCTTCGACAGCGTGACCTCCGCGCCCGCGATCGGTCGATTCTCCGCCTCGCTCCAGGCCTGTACCCGGACGCGGCCGGCCCGCAGCACGAGGTCCTGCTGCAGCTCGGGCAACTCGGGCGCGACCTCGAGCCGGACCTCGGCCTTGACGATCTGACCACGGCGCCCGTAGCGCACGACGTAGTTGCCGGCCTCGACGTCGGCGATCTCGAACGTGCCGTCCGACGCGGTGGTCGCGCTGCGCGTGGCACCGCCCATCACCATCCTCGGGCGACCCGGCATCGGCGGCGGTGCATCCTTCTCGATCTCGACGACCGCCGCGCCGATCGGTCCGTCGGCGCCGGTCACGGTGCCGAACAACCGCGTCAGCTGCGGGCGGCGCAGCTCGACGGTCTCGGTCTTGCCCGCGGTGATCCGGAAGCGCTGCTCGCTGCCGGCGATCGACGGGTCGGCCTGGTCGATCGTGAACATCGCGTCGCCGATCCGCTGCGCACCGGCCTCACGCCGCAGCTCGGCGACGTAGTTGCCGGCCGCGAGCGGCCCGACCACCGCGCGACCTTCGTCGTCGGTCTTGCCGTTCTCCGTGTGCTCGTCCGGCGTCTGCAGCGGACCGCGGACGGCCCACTTCGCGCCGGCATCCGGTTCGCCGCTCGCGTCCAGGACGTGCAGTTCGGCGTAGCCCGGCGTGCGCAGCTCGAGGTCGACGTCGACGCGCGCATTGCGACTCAGCGGCAGCGTCACCGAACCCGCCGGCGCGAACTCGCGATGCTCGGCCGAGAAGACGACCGATTCGGCCGGCAGACCGGCGAGCACGACGACGCCATTCTCGTCGGTCTCGCCGGCGGCGAGCTCGCTGCGGTCGCCGAACACGCGCACCGCGCCGTCGAAGTCCTCGACGCGCTCGGCCCGCACCTGCACACCGCCGGCCTCGCCGTGCTGCGGAGACGGCCGCTCGGCGTGCACCTTGGCGCCGGCCACCTTGTTGCCGTCGGCATCGACGACGGTGACGCGGGCGACCGCGCCGCGCTCCGCGACCAGCTGCACACCCTTGACGAGCTGTGCCGGCGCGACCTGCAGGCCCGCCTGTCGCGCCGGCCGATGCTGCTCGCCTTCGGCCGTGAGGTCGATCTTCCCGGGCGGCACACCCTCGATCCGGAAGGTACCGTCCGCCGCGGTCTTCGCGCTCGGCGCGCGATCCTGCAGCACACCCTCGATACCGTGCGCCCGCAGCATCGAGTCGTCGGCGGCCGCTACGGCGCGCACGCGGCTGCCTTCGAGCGGCGCGCCGTCCGCGCCTTTGAGCACGCCCTCGATCGTCGCCAGCCGGTCGACGCGCATGACGAGATCTCCGGTGCCGATCGGCACGTCGGCGGCGAGCGCCGAGCCGTGGCCGGATCCGAACGCGCGCACCGTGACGGTCTCGCCCGCCAGCCCCGCAAGCGTGAAGAAGCCGCTCGCATCGGTGACCGCCGCCTCGCTGCCGGCGAAGCGTTCGACGTCGACGCCGCCGCTGCGCTCGATCCGCTTGGCCGCGACCTTGAAGTCCGGCACCGGCCGGCCGAGATCGTCGATGACCTGGCCCGAGATCGCGCTGCCGGAGCGCACGGTGAGCTGCACGTCCTCGAGCCGCTCTCCCGCCGCGACCGTGATGCCTTCGGTGGTCGGCAGGTGGCCGGGCGACGCGGTCCGCAGCGTCCACTCGCCGGGCCGCAGCTTGCCGACCCGGAAGACGCCGTCCTTGCCGGTCGGTGCACTCGACGATCCGCCGAAACCGACGACCCCTCCGACGCCGAAGTGCGCGGCGACGGTGACTCCTTCGACCGGCGCGCCGAACTCGTCGCGCACGACGCCACCGACCGTCGCGCTGCGACGCACGGCGAGATCACCGAGATCCTGGTTGCCCCGATGGCTGTGCACCGGCGCAGGCTGCTTGGCGAAGATCAGGTCGGCGCTCGGCAGCTCGAGCGACGCGCTGTAGCCGCGCTCGAGCTCGAAGCGGAAACGGCCGCCGCCGTCGGTCGTCACGGTCCGACCCGCACCATCGCGGCGACCGCCGAGGAACTCGGCGCGATCCGGGTTCTTGAACTCGGAGATCGCGAGCTCGACGGCAGCCAGCGGCTCGTCGTTCTCGCCGACGAGGCGGCCGCGAATCGCCACGTTGCCGTCCACGGTGGCACCCGGGTCGGCGCCCGCCGCCTCGACGCGTTCGCCGGGCTCGGCGGTCGACGCCAGGGTGGCGGCCGTCGCCGTGTCTGCGAGACCGCCCTGCCCCGACGCCGCGTCGCCGGTGACCGACTCGGCGCCTCCGCCGTCGTTGGCCGCAGCGGGCGTGGGCGCGGCGGGGCCGTCGGCGCCCCAGGCGAACCAGCCGGCCGTCGCGAGGCCGGCGATCAGGAGGAGGACAACGAGGAGCTTGGCATTCATCGGGGCAAACGGCGCCGTCGGGCACCCTTCGAGTGGCGGATTGTCGCCGATCCGACGTCGTCGATCGGCGCCCTACTACCGGGGTAGTTGGCGCAACTACTCTGGTAGTTCAGAATCCCTCCCAGGGAACTTCCGGGCCGGGAAAACTGCCTTGCCCGACGACTCACCGGCGGAGCGGCGCGCTGCGCCCGGCAGCCTTCAGCTCGGCCAGCCGGGCCGCGAGCCGAGCGGCGATCTCCGGATGGCGATCGCGCACGTTCGTCGTCTCGCCGGGATCCTGCTCGAGGTCGTAGAGCTGGCCCGGCGCGTCGGGCAGCCGTTCGGGCAACGCCAGCGGCCGCAGCCGCGCGTTGCGCTCGTAGTCGTTGCCGCCCGAACCGCGGTGGTCGAGGTACTTCCAACGCCCGCTGCGGATCGCGAGCGCGAGCCGCATGGTCTGGTGCAGCGTGAACTCGCGCACCGGCGCCTCGGCCTCGCCGCGCAGCACCGGCAGCAGATCGAAGCTGTCCTCGGCGGCGTCGTCGGGCAACTCGGCGCCGACGATCGCGGCGCAGGTCGCCATCAGATCGGTCAGGCAGACGGTCTGGTCGGTCGTGGTGCCAGCGGCGATCGTGCCGGGCCAGCGCGCGAGCAGCGGCACGCGGTGACCACCCTCCCAATCGTCGCGCTTGAAGCCGCGCCACGGCCGCGCGCCGTCGTGCTCGAACTGCTCGCGCATCGCCAGCACGGTCTCGACTTCCGGGCCGTTGTCGCTGGTCACGATCACCAGCGTGTCGTCGGCCAGACCGAGCTGTTCGAGCTTGTCGAGCAGCGCGCCGACGACGTGGTCGAACTCGAGCAGGAAGTCACCGTGCGGCCCGGCTTCACTCTTGCCGCGGAACGCCGCGCCGGGGAACGACGGGAGATGCACCGCCTGCAGCGAGTGGAACAGGAAGAACGGCTGCTCCGGATGCTCCTTCGCATGCTCGTCGAGGAACTGCAGGCTGTGCGCGAGGAACACCATGTCGAGCTCCTCGAGATCGAAGTCGGGCGCGATCATGCCGGGCCGGCAGTCGAACGACCACGGGTGGTGCGGCAGGCCGCTCTTGTCGACGCGCCGGGTCGGCGGCACCGGCACGCGATCGCCGTCGAGGAAGGCATAGAGCCAGTCGGTGCCGGGACAGCAGGCGGTACCGAAGAAGCGGTCGAAGCCGCGGTGGATCGGGCTGTCGGGGATCGGCCGCGAGTAGTCGATGCGCAGCACGGCCTCGAGGCCGTTGGCACAGATCGGCGCGCCGTCGGCATCGGAGAACGTCAGGCCGACGTGCCATTTGCCGAACATCGCCGTGGCGTAGCCCTGGCGTCGCAGCATCTCGGGCAGCGTCAACCGGCCGTCTTCGATCAGGCACGGCCCACCCGCGCCGGTGAACACGCCGCGGTAGTCGAGCCGGAACGCCATGCGCCCGGTCAGGATGCTGTAGCGCGTGGGCGTGCAGACGGTCGCCGGGCTGTGCGCGTCGGTGAACCGCAGCCCCGCGCGCGCGAGCCGATCGACGTTCGGCGTCGGGATGCGGCTCGCCTCGTTGTAGCAACCGACATCGCCGTAGCCGAGGTCGTCGGCGAGGACCAGCACGATGTTGGGCTGCTGCGCGCCGGCGGAGAACGCGGCGCACAGCGCGAGCAGCACGGTGAACGGGCGCATCACCGGATCTTAGGGTGACCCGGGCGCGCAGTCGCGGGCGTCAGTACGCCGCGATCGGTCCGTCGACGATGTTCGAGAACGTCAGGGTGGTGCCGAGGATGACGCTCTGGGCGTAGAGCGTGATGCCGATGAGCCCCGGGTCGCTAGGCAGCGCGACCGACTGCGAAGCGAAACCGCTGCCGTCGAGGAAGCCCGCCAGCGCGACCGGGTTCAGCAGCCACAGACCGCCGCTGAAGCCCGGGATCGGCAGCGGCACCGGCTGCAGCGCGAAATCGTAGCCCTGGACGTAGAACTCGTTCGGGGCGCTCTGCGTCGTGAACGTCGCGGTCGCGCCGATGTGGAAGTACGAACGGTTCGAGTTGCCGGTCGTGTCGCGCGTGCTGTCGACGTTGAGCGTCGCCGCGCCGAGCCAGTCCAGGCGCGTCAGCAGCTCGGTGTTGTAGGTCGTCTGCGCCGTCGTCGCGTCGACCGCGCCGCTGCCGTACGCGCCCCAGGCCCAGATCGGCGGGCCGAGGTCGTTGCGCCGCGGGTAGGTCAGCACGCGATGCGAGATGCTCGGCGGCGGGCTGACGATCCGGTTGATCTGCTTGCGGATCTCGACGACGAGGTTGCTCTGGCCGTCGTAGACGAACGGCGTCGTGAACACGATCGGGGTCCACTGCGCGCCGGTCCAGGTGATCGAGCCCGGGCTCGCCGAGAACACCAGCGTCGGGTTCGCGGACAGGTTGGCGGCGAACGTGGTCGACAGCGTCGAGTTCTGGGTGTGGTCGACCCAGATCTCGAACCGCTCGTAGGTCGTGGTGCCGTTCGTGTTCGGAACCCACTCGATGCCGTTCAGCAGCGCCGGGATCGGCGGCAGATACTGGGCGCGGAACAGGAACTGGCTGCGGGCCTCGTCCCAGCTCGCGCTGTTGCCGGCGATCGGGATGTTCTGGCTGACGCCACTGTTGAGGTTGTCGAGCGGGTGGGCGGTGTACTGCGCCGACAGCGCGGCGCAGAGCAGGCCGGCGGCAGCGAGGGTGTGTTGGATTCGCATTTGGGAGAGATGGTCGATAGGGGTCAGGAAGCGGGACTGTAGTGCCGGCGGGGAGACCGGCCCGGGTTGGCGGCGTCCCGAGTTTGCACCGCGCCTTTGACTTGCAGCAGCCGACCGAAATGCGAGACTGCCGGGTCTCACCCGGAAACGACCCCGGACCCGCCCATGCCGACCTCCCAGCACTGCAAGCGCCGCCGCGAGCAGTTCCTCGCCTCGATCGACACCCCCGTCCTGCTGATGGCGGGCGGTTGGATGTCCCGGAACTACCCGGCGAACTGGTGCCCCTACCGCGCCGACAGCACGTTCCTGTTCTTCTTCCCGAACCCCGAGCCGAACGCAGCCGCGCTGTTCGACCCGAAGGACGAGTCGGTGACGCTGTTCCTCGACGAGCGCACGCCCGAGGACGCGCTCTGGCACGGCCCGGTCCCGAGCTTCGCCGAGATCAAGAAGGCGACCGGCGTCAGCGCCGTCGAGAAGCGCGCCGACCTCGCCGCGCTGGTCGCCAAGAAGGCCGGCAAGCGCCAGGTGCGCGGGGTCGCCGTCGCCGACCCGCGCGCGACCGCCGAGCTCAAGGCGATCACCAAGGAGCGGCTCGACTTCGCGACGGCCAAGAAGGTCGGCGACCCCGACGTGCTGCGCGCGATCGCGGGCCTGCGCTGCCATCGCGATCCCGAGGAGATCGCCGAGATGCGGACGGCGGCGGCGGTGACCCGCGAAGCGCACACCGTCGCGATGGCGCGCACGCGCCCCGGGATCTACGAGCAGGAGCTCGCCGGCCTCGTCGAAGGCACGTTCGCGCGGCACGGCTGCGTGCCGGCCTACAACACGATCCTGTCGGTGCGCGGCGAGGTGCTGCACAACACCGCGCATCACAACCTGCTGCACGACACGGATCTCGTGCTGCTCGACGCCGGTGCCGAGCGGCCGAGCGGCTACTGCGCCGACGTCACGCGCACCTGGCCGGTCAGCGGTCGCTTCTCGCCCGAGGCGCGCGACATCTACGACATCGTGCTGGCGGCGGAGATCACCGCGATCGAGGCCGTCAAGCCGGGCGTGCGCTACCGCGACCTGCACCTCGCGTCGTCCCGCGTCATCGCCGACGGCCTCGCGCAGCTCGGCCTGCTGAAGGGCAGCGCCGACGACCTCGTCGAGAGCGGTGCCCACGCACTGTTCTTCCCGCACGGCGTCGGCCACCTCATCGGCCTCGACGTGCACGACATGGAGGGGTTCGGTGACCTCGTCGCCTACGGCCCCGGCCGGAAGCGCAGCACGCAGTTCGGCACCGCCTATCTGCGGCTCGATCTCGACCTCGAACCCGGCATGTGCTTCACGATCGAGCCCGGGATCTACTTCGTGCCCGCGATCCTGCGCGACGCCGAGTTCAAGAAGCAGTTCAAGGGCCAGGTCGACTTCAAGCGCGCCGAGCAGTTCTTGACGATGAACTCGCTGCGCGGCTTCGGCGGCGTGCGCATCGAGGACGACGTGCTGTGCACCAACAACGGTCCCGAGGTGCTCACCGCCGCGGTTCCGAAGGAGCGACTCGCGGTCGAGGCGCTGGTCGGCAGCGCCGGCCTCTGAGTCGTGCAGCTCGACGCACGTGCGGTGCGGGCCGCGCGCATCCTGGCGCAGGGCCTGCCGGCGCCGCGCGGCGCGCGGCTCACCGCCCAGGCCGAACGCAGCGGCTGGCAGCGAACGATCGGCGGCGCCGAGGCCTACCTCGGGCTGCGCGCGCGGGCGCCGAAGCTGCGGCGCGGTGACCTCGAAGCACTCGTCGCCGAGGGTGAGTTCGCCGTCGTGCCGGCGGCGCGCGGCTGCATCTACCTGGTACCGCGCGCAGAGGCACCGCTCGCGCTGGCGATCGCCGGGCGGCTCTGCGCGGCCCGCGACGCGCGCGACGCCGAACGGGCCGGCATCCGAGCCGGTGAGCTCGACGAGGTCGGCGACGCCGTCGTTGCCGAGCTCCGGGCCGGTGGCCCCCGCACCACCGACGGCCTGCGGCGGACCCTCGGCGACGCGGTGCGCGGCCTCGGCGAACGCGGCAAGAGAGTCGGCGTCAGCTCGACACTGCCGCCGGCTCTCCGCCGACTCGAGTTCGCCGGGCGCATCGCGCGCACGCCCGTCGGCGGCCGCCTCGACCACGAGAAATACGAGTGGCGCGCCGCCGATCGCGTTTCGACCGCGGGTGCCGAGCTGCCCGAGGATCCGGTCGAGCTGCACGCTCGACTGCTGACCGGGTTCGTCGCGCGCGCCGGCGTCACGACCCTGGCTTCGTTCTGCACCTGGTCGGGCCTCACGAAGCGCGACGCCACCGCCGCACTCCAACACGCCGATTGTGTGCGCGGCGCGGCCGAGGGCATCACCGGCGAAGCGCTCTGTTCGCCGCTGCTCGACAAGCTGCTGCGCCGCACCGACCAGGCGCTCGCGACCGTCGCGCTGCTGCCGTTCGAGGACAACCTCGTCCACCTCACCGGCGGCGTCGCCGACTGGGTCGACCCGGCGAAGCACGACCTGCAGGTTCCGGTCTGGGGCAACATGAAGGACAAGAAACCGACGACACGGCTCGGCGACAGCAAACACGTCAGCTGGCGCACGATCCTGGCCGACGGGAGAATCTGCGGATTCTGGGACTACGACCCCGAAGAGGGCGCCGTGATCACCGGCATCTTCGATCCTCCCGGCAAGGCCGCGCGCCGGCAGATCGACGCGCTGGCGCAGGGCACCTCGGAGTTCCTGCGCGACGAGATCGGGCACGCGCGCTCGTTCTCGATCGACACGGAAGCGGATCTGACGCGTCGATGTGGCCTGCTGCGGGAGCTCGGCGCGCGATGATCCGCACCGTCGACGCCGTCTCGAAGGCCTTCGGCCAGCTCGGGGATCCGCCGTTCCTGCGAGTCATTGGCGGCTCGGTGCTGCTCGGCATCGTCAGCTTCGCGGCCACCTGGGTCGGCGCCGGCTGGTTGCTGCACTCGCTCGCGCTGTTCGGCAGCGAGTCGCTCGACACACTGCTCGCCTGGCTCGGTGTGCTCGCGACGCTGATCCTGACCTGGTTCCTGTTCCCGATGGTCGTGATCGCGTTCGTCGGCCTGTTCCTCGAGAACATCGCACGCGCGGTCGAAGCGAAGCACTATCCCCACCTCGCGAAAGCGCCGGGGATCTCGTTCTGGCAGGGCCTCGGCGCGACGCTGCGCTTCCTCGGCGTGGTGATCGCGGTGAACGTGCTGCTGCTCGTGCTGCTGTTGTTCCCGCCCGCCTATCCGATCGGCTACCTGCTCGCGAACGGCTACCTGATCGGCCGCGAGTACTTCGACCTCGTCGCACTGCGCCGCCTGTCTCCGGATGCGGCACGCCAGCTCCGTGCCAGGAACACCGGCGAGATGATGCTGCTCGGCGTCGGCACGGCGTTCCTGCTGACGATCCCGGTGCTCAACCTGATCGCGCCGGTCGTCGCGACCGCCGCGATGGTGCACCGCTTCGAGGCCTGGCGTGGCCTGCCGCCGCCGGGCACGATCGCCACGCCGCCGCCGCCACCTCCGCCGCCGGGGTTCGGCCAGCGCTCCTGACGGCGAACTCGCGCCTCAGTGCGCGGGCGGCGGGTAGACGATCACCGGCACCGTCGAGTGCCGGATCACCACCTCCGCAACCGATCCGAGCAGCAGGCGGCGCAGGCCACTGCGGCCGTGCGTCGCCATGCAGATGTAGATCGCCTTGTCGGCCGCGGCGCGATCGACGATCGCCTTCGGCACGTCGACGGCGTCGATCACGACGGCCTGGGTGCAGACGTCGCGACCGAGCTTGTCGGCGAGCTTGTCGACCTCGGCGATCCAGTCCTTGCGGATCTGCTCGCGGTCCGGGTAGGCGGCGATCATGCCGCCGCCGGCAGGTTCGAACGGCAGATCCTCGAGCACGGCGACGAGCGTGATCGTCGCGTCGAGCCGGGTCGCGAGTTCTCGCGCGGGGCCGAACGCGCGCTGCGATTCTTCCGACAGATCCGTGGTCAGCAGGATCGAGGCCATGAGCACAGGATGGGCCATGGTGCGCAGGTTCACCATGCGCACTAGTGCGGAATCGGTGCTCGTTCGAAAAACGCCGCCGCGCCACGAGGTTACGACGCTGGCGAAACCCGAGGAGCGAAGATGAACAGCCAGGACGATTCACGTCGGTCCGACATCGGTTGGCGCTGTGCGGCCGACGTGATGCGGCGCGAGGTCGTCTGCGTCCGCGAAGCCGACACCATCGACGAGGTCGAGCGCGTGATCGCGGATGCCGGCGTGAGCGGTGTGCCCGTACTCGATGCCGAGGACCGCGTCGTCGGAGTGGTGTCGGTCAGCGACCTGGTGCGACGCCGCGCCGATCACGACGACGAGACCATCATGCCGCTCGACAGCGTCGACGACGACGGCAACGACATCGCGATCGAGGGCGGCAGACCCGCGGGCTCGGCGCTGTGCGCGTGTGACGTGATGACACCGGGCGCCGAGACGGTTGCGCCCGATGCCAACCTGCGCGAGGTCGCTCGCCGCATGGTGGACTCCGGGATCCACCGCGTGCTCGTGGTCAAGGACGACCGCCTCGAGGGCATCATCTCGACGTTCGATATCCTGCGCGCGCTCGCCGAGTGAGCGGCGCTGTCAGACCAGCCAGCGGAAATCGGTGTTGCCGCCGCTGAGTACCACGCCGACGCGGCGGCCGGAGAGTTCGCGCGCGATCCGCCCCATCGCGGCGAGCACCGTTGCCGCGCTCGGCTCGACGACGATCTTCATGCGCTCGAGGAAGAACCGGCCGGCGGCAACGATCTCGTCCTCGCTCACGGTGACGACGCGCACGTCGTGATCGCGCATGATGGCGAAGTTCGGCTCGCCGAGACCGGTCATCAGCCCGTCGGCGATCGTGCGCGGATTCGCGACCGTCGGCTGGCGCTCACCGCTGGCCATCGAGCGCGCGGCGTCGTCGACCGCATCCGGCTCGGCCGCGATCACCTGCGTCGCGGGACGCAGTGCCTTGACCGTCAGGGCGGTACCGGCACAGAGACCGCCGCCACCGACCGGCACCAGCACGACGTCGAGATCGCCGACGATGTCCAGCAGCTCGAGCACGGCCGTGCCCTGACCGGCGATCACGTAGGGGTTCTCGAACGGGTGGATCAACACCGCTCCGCGCTCGCGCTGCACGCGCTCACAGGCAGCCTCGCGCTCGCCCTGCGGGCAGAACACGATCTCCGCGCCGTAGCCTCGCACCGCGTCGACCTTGACCTGCGGCGCGCTGTCGGGCATCACGACCACGCAGGGGATCCCGCGCCTCGCCGCCGCGTAGGCCAGGGCGGCGGCGTGGTTGCCGCTGCTGTGCGCCGTCACGCCGCGCCGCGCCGACTCCTCGTCGAGCGCCATCACGGCGTTGCACGCTCCGCGCGCCTTGAACGCGCCGACCTTCTGCATGTTCTCGCACTTGAAGAACACGCTTGCACCGAGATCGCCGTCGACGGTCGCCGACGTCATGACGGGAGTGCGGTGAACGAGCCCGCGGATCCGTTCCGCGGCGGCGCGCACGTCGGCGAGCTCGACCATGGCTCGGCTACTGCTGCGACACCTTGAGCTTGCCGCCCTTGCGCTCGACGTCGTAGACCTTGTTGCCGAGCGGCATGCCCTGCAGTCGGAAGTCGATCGTGTCACCGATCGGATCGTCCTGCACCTCGCCGAAGCGGATCGCGAAGCCGCACGCGACGCGGAACACGTTGTCGAGCACGAACGCGTTGAGACTCATGTCGATACCGCGATAGCGCGAGCCGAGCCCGGTCTCCGGGTTGTAGTGCTCGAGCGAGTTGGGGGTCTGATCGCCCTCGAGGTCGCCGCTGAGCATCTTGATCGTCGACTCGAGCAGCTTGGTCGCGAGGCGGCCGGCCTTCTTGTTGCCGCGCTCGGCCCAGTAGGTCAGGCCCTCGAGGATGTGGCAGTTCACGCCGGGCCAGGTGCGACCGTTCCAAGGCGCGTCCTTGCGCGTGCCCTTCCAGCGCCCGGCAGGATCGAACGTCGAATCGCTGACCGCGATGCTCGGGACCGGGTACTTGCTCCAGAACTCCTGCCGATTCCCGAGCAGGTCGATCATCTTGTCGACCTGCTTGGCGTTCGGGATGTCGGTGGCGAGCGGGTAGAAGCCGACCGCGGCGCGCACGTTCGTCTTGCGCCGGCTCTTCGGATCGAGATCCATGAACAGGCCCGCCTTCTCGTCCCACATCTTGCGACGGATCGTGTCGAGGATGACCTCGACCTCGGCGAGGAAGCGATTCGCCATCGCCTTCTCCTGGATCTCCTCGGCGACCGCGTGCAGCCACTTCACGAGGCGATAGCGGAACACCGAGGCGTCGATGCCCTTGAGGCGGAACTGCTCCTCGAACTCGACCGCGCGATCGGCCTTGGGGTCGATCACCGCGTAACGACGCGAGAACTCCTGGCGGGCCTCGAAGTGGTTGACGATGTCCGTGAGGCCGCTGCCTTCCGGGTCGCGGTTGTTGGCGAGCCACTTGACGTAGCGCTGCATCGGCACGAGCACGGCCTTCTTCGTCGCCTTGTCCGGGTGGATCGCGTCGAGCGCCTCGAAGCCACCTCCCCAGTCGGCGTGGTAGAAGTCGGCCGACTCGAGACCGCTCATGTGCACCCGTCCGGGCACCTGGCCGTTGTGCAGCAGGTTGTCGAAGAACACCTTCAGGCAGCCGCGCGCGAGCGCCGGATCCTGCAGCCAGCGCGCCTCGCGGATGATCGCCGGCGTGCTGAACGAGGTCGGCTGGTGCAGGTCGCCGTTGCCCTCGCAGACCGCGGGCGAGCCGAATGCGCCGGCGCCGTGCGGCTGGCGCAGCAGGTAGAGCAACTCGAAGCGGTGGCGCACGACGCGCTCCATCGCCTTGTCGTCGCACGAGAACCTCGGCACCTTGTCCCAGAACGCCTGCCAGCCGTTCTCGTCCTTGGCGTCGGGGCGACGGGCGCGGAAGTTGACCTTCTTGCCCTTGAACGTGACGTTGGCCTCGAAGCGCTGCTCGGCCTTGCCGCCGCCCTTGAGACCGAGCGTGCGGAACAGGCCGGCGTAGACCCGCGAGCCGGCGACGATCGGGCTCGGCTTCTCCAGCGGCCGCTTGGCGCGCGGCGTCGGCAGCGCGGCCAGCTCGAACCACGGCGTCTCCTCGTAGTCGGGTCGGTCGCTGCCACCCTCGCAGAAGAAGCCCTGCAGGCAGCGCGCTCCCTTCGTTCCGGGGTTGGAGTAGAGGATGTCGGCGGGCACATCGGCTCCCGTCGTCTTGATCATGCGACGGATGCGGAAGCTGTCGCCCTCGAGCGAGACGGGCTCGCCCTCGGGATCGGTCGTGGTCCAGAGCACGATCGTGATCTCGCGCTCGGCCTTCGACGTGTTGTGCAGCGCGAGCTCGCTGACGAAGCGATCGTCCTGGGTGACGAAGCGATGCTCGACGACCTTCAGGCCACCGGCGTCCTCGTAGGTCAGCACGGCCTTGCCGTTCTCGGTGTCGACCTTGGTGCAGCGCAACGACAGCGGTGTCGTGCCCTCGAGGAACGCCAGGAAGAAGACCGACGGCACGATCGCGTTCGCGATGCAGGCCTCGTCCGCAAAGCCGGGAGCCTCGAAGTAGCGCGGGAAGCGCGGGGCGTAGAGGCAGTAGCCTCCGCCGGCGAGGGCGATCTTTTTCTTCTGGTTCATTCCTGATTCCCAGGGCGGAGAACGAGCCTGCTCGTCGGGCCGGCGAGGATAGTTTCGCCCGAGAGCAAAGGCTGCCGGTTTGGCGCAGCCGCTGTAGTCGAAGATGCTACCGCCACTTACGTCATGCCTGCGGCCGATGGCTGCCTTGGTCCAAAGTCCGGTATCATCGTATTTGGGCCGGACTCACGGCGGCATCTTGATCGCTTTCCCTTGACAGTCAAGCGCTTTCCTGGCGTGCCAGCGCCGCCCACGGACTCTCCACATCGATCCGCGGGTCGCGGCGCACGGCCGCGTCGATGGCGCGAGCCAGCAGCTCCGACAGGTGCCGCCGGGTAAACATCGCGAGGCGCTCGGAATGGGCACCGCGCCGCGGCTCGCCGCGACGGTGGGCGGAAACGAGCTCGCCGAGCGCCGCGGCGAGCGCCGCCGCGTCGGTCGGGTTCACCACCGGCCCGGCATCCGCCAGCCGCACCAGGTCGGCACCATCGCCCGCCGGCAGCGCCGCGACCACGACGCGCTCGCTGGCGAGCGCCTCGTAGAGCTTGCCCGGCACCACCAGCGCGCGCTCGCCGGCAGGAACGTCGTGCAGCGGCACGAACACCGCATCACAC
Organism: Planctomycetota bacterium; assembly: GCA_020425925.1. Lineage (GTDB taxonomy): Bacteria > Planctomycetota > UBA1135 > UBA1135 > UBA2386 > JAGQRA01. Next base: position 14,759 of record JAGQRB010000711.1, on the reverse strand, counting down.
GCGCGCAGCGCCGCGATCGTCTCGGCATGGGAGACGTAACCGTGCAGGATGACGCAGTCCTGCAGACCGAGCTCTTGGACCCGCCGGCGATGGCTGTCGTCGACCTGACCGTAGAGGTGGATCGCGAGCCGCGCGAACAGCTCGGGCTCGCGCTCGCGCAGCAGCTGCGCGGCATGCAGCAGGTAGTGCCCCGTGCGGCCGAGAGGCGCGATCTGGCGATGCCGACGCACCAGTGCGCTGTTGGCCGTGAAGCCCGGCGCCACGTCGAGTGAATGCAGCGTGCCCATGTGCACCAGGTCGAGGCGATCGGCGCTCGGAGCAGCCCGCCGCGGCCCCGCGAAGTCGGGCTCGTCGAAGCCGTTCGGGATCACGACCGTGCGCCCCGCGTCGGCACCGGCACGGATGAACTCCTCTTTGGCCTGCGGCACGTTGGCGATCACGCAGTCGGCGCGCGCGAGCGCCGTGCGCATGTGCCGGAGGTCGTTGCCGGCATGCAGCACGCTGCGGTAACGCCGCCAGCCGTCCAGCGCCCAGGGATCCCGCATGTCGAGCAGCCACGGCAGACCGAACTCGCGCTGCAGACGCATGCCGATGCGGTAGCACGCGAACGGCGAAACGGTCGTGACGACGGCGGACGGCGAGCACTCGCGCACGAGCGCCGCGGCGCGCTCCGCCGCCACGTCGGCCCATTCGTCCTCGTCGATGCTCAAGCGCAGCAGACGTTGGACCCGGCGCCAGGCGCTGCCGCGCTTCGGCGACTCGACACGTTCGACGCGGGTGCCGGCGGCGGTCTCGAGGCTGGGATCGTCGTGTGGCGCGTAGCGGTCAGCGCCGCCCGAGGTCAGGACGATCGGCTCGATCCCGAACTCGGGCAGGTACTTGCAGAACTTCGCGAAGCGCTGCGTCCCGGCCCCCCCGCGCGGCGGGAAGTAGTAGGCGACGACGAGAATCCGCATCATGTGGCGGCCGACACCGACCGCTGGCCCCCTGCCAACGCTACGCCGCAGGGGGAATGGCCGCAATCGTTGCGGTTGCGCGCGAGCCGGTCGCGGCGACGCCGCCAGCGCACCGCCGTCCGACGCAGCCACGACGACCGCTCCTCGTCGCGCACGAGCATCGCGGGCATCGGCAGCACCCAACCGAAGCGCGGCCCCCACTTCGCGAGCAACCACGCCGACGCCCGTTCGTAGTGCTCGTCGACGCGGCCGGTCGAGAGGTGCACGATCGGCGCGTCGATCGCGACCGTGCGCAACCCGCGCTGCTCGGCCTGCAGGCAGATGTCCGAGCCGTAGCAGTGGAACCCCGGGACCTCGGGATCGAAGCGCAGCCCGCTCGACTTGCGGACCGCGATCAGGACCTCGTCGAGCGTCAGCACGTCGCGCGGCAACGGGCCCCAGAAACAGTGGCCGTTGGGATCCTGGATGTGGCCGCGATACCAGCCGCGGCGTTCGCAACCGACCACGCCCGCGAGCGCCGCGTCCGCCGGCAGCGCGGCGAGCGCCGCGGTGAAGCGCGACCAGAAGCCTGCGGGGAAGAGCACGTCCTGGTGCACGCAGACGACCCATTCGGCGTCGACAGTCTCGATCCCGTGGTTGAGCCCCTCGGCGGCGTTCCAGCCGCGCGGGTTCGGCTCGACGGCGAGCCAGTCCGGAAACGGGTCGACCTGCGGCCGCAACGAATCCTGACAGCGGGCGAGCTGCTCGGTGTCGTTGACCAGGGTTACGAAGGCGATGGCTGACACGCGGTGACGCGCTCGCGGCGCAGACTCTCGAGGACCGAGCTCAGCTCGGCGGGGATCGGATCGACGATCTCCAGCGGCGCGCCGCCCGGCGGCCAGCGGAAGACGACCCGGTGCAGATGCAGGAACAACCGCGACAGACCGTACTTGTCGCGGAACAGCTGGTTCATCCTACCCTTGCCGTGCGTCGTGTCACCGAGGATGTGACGGCCGCAATGGTTGGCGTGCCGGCGAATCTGGTGGTAGCGCCCGGTGAAGATCCGGCAGCGCACCAGCGCCGAGCCGCGGAAGCGTTCGATCATCGCGAACTCGGTCTTCGCCGCTTGCGGCCGATCGTCGTCGGTGTGCAGTGTCTGCTCGCAGGTCCAGGCGTCGCCGAGCTCGCGGTGGCTGCCGGGCCAGCGCATCAGCGCGAAGTACTCCTTGACGGCCTGCTCCGAGCCCATCGCCGCCTGCAGCGCGGCGGCGGCTGCCGAAGAAAAGCCGAACATCAGGATGCCGGACGCCGGCCGGTCGAGCCGGTGGAACGGATAGAGCCTGCGACCGAGCTGATCGCGCACGGTCTGCAGCGCCGCCGGCGCGTCGGGATGGTGCTCGTCGCGGTGCACCAGCAGCCCGGCCGGCTTGCTGACCGCGACGACGTCGTCGTCGAGGTGGAGGACCGGGAGCGCACTTGCCGACGACATCCCGTTCTCTTTACCACACCGTGGTGAACGTCTGGGACTTCCTCGCGGCGACCGCGCAGCGCACGCCGACGGCGATCGCGCTGCGCCACGGCGATCGCAGCATCGACTACGCGACGGCGCGCGACCTCGCCCTCGGCCTGGCGACCCGGCTGCGCGCCCGCGGCGTCATGGCCGGCGACCGCGTCGGCTGCCTGATGCACAACGGCGTCGAGCACTACCTCGCGTGCTTCGCGGCGGCAGCCGCGGGTGCCATCCTGGTCAGCCTCAACACCCGTCTGGCAACTGCCGAGCTGCGGACGATCCTGAGCCACAGCGGCGCGGCCCTGCTGCTCTGCGACGCGGCGCACCAAGACGGCGCTGCCGAACTCTGTATCGGCGTGCTCGCGGTCGACCTCGCGACGACGCCGACGGGCGGCACGCCGCAGCTCGCCGATGCCGACCAGCCGGCGCAGCTCTACTACACCAGCGGCACGACCGGGCGACCGAAAGGCGTCGTGCTGACCCATCGCAACGTCTGCACCCACGCACTGGCGGCGATCGAGGAGCTCGGGCTCGCCGCCACCGACCGCTGGGCCCACATCGCGCCGATGTTCCATCTCGCCGACGCCTGGGCGACGTTCGCGATCACGGCGGTCGCCGGCGTGCACTCGTTCCTGCCGCAGTTCGCGCCAGCAGCGGCGCTCGACCTGCTGGTCGCAGAGCGCATCACGATCACCAACCTGGTGCCGACGATGCTCAATCTGATGGTCGCCGAGCCGTCCGCCGCGACCCGCGACTACGCGTTGCGGGTCATGCTGAGCGGCGGCGCGCCGATCGCGCCCGAGGTCGTGCGCCGGATCCTGGCCACGTTCGGCTGTGACTACGTGCAGACCTACGGCATGACCGAGACCAGCCCGTACCTGACGCTGAGCCTGCTGCTGCCGGAGCTCCGTGCCCTGCCGCTCGCCGAGCAGCTGCACTGGAAGTGCAAGACCGGGCGGCCGTTCCGCGGTGTCGAGCTGCGGGTCACCGACGACCGCGGCGCGCCGATCGCAGCCGACGGCGTCGCGGTCGGCGAGATCCGCGTGCGCGGCGCCACTGTGACACCGGGTTACTGGCAGGACCCGGCCGCGACCGCGGCCGCATTCGACGAGCACGGGTTCCTCTGCACCGGCGACCTCGCGACGATCGATGCCTACGGCTACGTCGACATCGTCGATCGCAAGAAGGACGTCGTGAAGACCGGCGGCGAGCTGGTCTACTCGATCGAGGTCGAGAACGTGCTCTACGCCCATCCGGCCGTGCTCGAGTGCGCGGTGTTCGGCGTCCCCGACGAGCTCTGGGGCGAGCGCGTCACGGCGGCCGTCGCGTTGCGCCCGGACGCGACCGCGACGGCGGCCGAGCTGATCGCGTTCTGCCGCGAGCGCATCGCGCACTACAAGGCGCCGAAGGCGGTCCGCTTCCTCGAGCGTCTGCCGCGCACCGGCTCGGGCAAGATCCAGAAGGGCGCGTTGCGCCAGCCGACGCGTGATCAGTGAACGCCGATCATCGCCTCGAGGCCCGCGCTCGCCGCGAAGCCGTACGGGTTGGCCCCACCGGCCTGGAACGCCGCGCCCTGCAGCTGGAACTTCACGCCGACCAGCGAGGGGTCGTTCGGCAGCGTCAGGTTCCATGACGCGACGCCGCCGCTCGCGACCAGCAGGATATTGCCCGCCGCGGTCAACAGCTGGGTGCAGCCCGGGATGCCGAACGGACCGAGGTTGATCTGCGCGCGCTGGAAGCCGAACAACAGGAACGGCACGGCGCCGTTCGGCAGGTTGCCGAGCTCGATCGATACCGGATCGCCAATCCACGGCGCGCCGCCGGTCGAAGCGAGGCTCAGGTTGCCGGCGCTGCCACCGCAGCCGACACCGTAGGACGAGAACGACGCCGGGTTCGGGTTGCGGTAGAGCCAGGTCTCGCCGTTGTTGGACGAGATCGTGTCTTCGCCGGCGAAGATCACGGTGGCGCCGCTGCTGGGGTCGAACGCGTTGCCGAAGTAGGCACGCGGGCTCGGCGAGTTCGCCGGCGTGCGCTGGGCCCAGTCGGTGCCGTCGTACTCCCAGGTGTCCTGGCGGGTCTGCACCGCGGTGTCCCAGCCACCGAAGAGCACGTGCATGCGCTGCACCTCGTCGTAGGCGAAACACGCCGAGTAACGGCCCGGCGGTGTGTGCACCGTGGTGCGCTGCGTCCAGTCATTGCCGTCCCACTCGTAGGTCGCGTTGCTGGCGTTGCTGACGCCGCTGAGGTAGCCACCGAACATCACGGTGACGCCGCGGTTGAAGTCGAACGACATCATGTGCCAGCTGAGGCCGAGCGGCTGCGTCGCCGGGCTGCGTTGCAGCCAGTTCGTGCCGTCCCACTCCCAGGTCTCGGTGGTGCTGCCGGTGTTGCCGGTGCCGCCGTAGAGCACGGCGCGCGCGCGCCAGAGATCGTAGGCCATCGCGACGCCGTGGCGAGGGCTCGGCGAGTTGGTCGGGAACAGCTGCGACCAGTCGGTGCCGTCCCACGCCCAGGTTTCGTTGAACGGGCCGCTGGTGCCGAGCCCGCCGAACATCAGCACCTTGCCGAGCACGATGTCGTAGCAGATCGCCTGGTTGTAGCGCGCCGGCGGCAAGGTCGTCGGGGTGCGCTGCAACCAGCTGCCACCGCTCCAAACCCAGGTGTCGTTGAAGTACGCGGAAGGCACGCGCGTCCCGCCGCCGAACATGACGATCTCCCCGCGCCCGAGATCGAACGTCATCCGCGCGAAGGAGCGCGCGGACGGGCTGGTCCCCGGCATGGCGTTCGTCCAATCGCCCTGGGCACAGAGGGTGGAAGCGAGAACGAGGGGCAAGCCCCGTACGAGCCGGCGAGTGGTCATGGCGCGGATTCTACCGAGCGGCGCCTCCTAGCGCCGGAGCAGTACGATCCGATTCGTGTTCGTGCCGCGGCGGTTGTTGTCGATCCCCCAGCAATTCGCGGTCTTGGTGAACTCCTGCGCGTTGATCATGACCAGCTCGGCTTCGAAGCCGGCGGCCGCCGCTGCCGGGATCACGGCCTCCTCGAGGCGCACGCTGCCGCGGCGGACCTCGCCGACCTCGAAGGCGACCCATCCGCCCGGCCGCACGACCCGGAACAGCTCGACGAACACCGATGCCATCGCCTGCTGCCAGGCGTCGATCCGGCGCGCCATGGTGATCGGCACGGACGCGGGGTCGATCCCCGCGAACCAGCAGCGCAACCAGTTGTCGTTGGCGTACTGCACGACATCGAGGAACGGTGGCGAGGTCACGACGAGCTGCACGCTCGCGTCGGCCAGCGCGGGCACGGCCGCGGCCGGACCGGTCGTCAGCACGGCGTCGCGCGCGATCGCCACCGCCTCGTTGCGCCAGAGCGGAGCGACGTCGGCGAGCAGCGCGGCCGACTTCTTGCGCAGGATCGCCCGAACGTCGCGCGGCGGCGGGACCTGCGCGCGCCTGGCGTTGATCTTGCGCTGCGCAGCCACCGAGACGGCCTGGTTGGGCGGCAGTGTGTAGACCGAGAAGAAGCCGCTCGAGTGGCCCGTCAATCGGTTGATCGCCACCATGCGCAGCCAGTCGTCGACACCGTCGAGTTCACCGGCCTCGTCACGCCGGCGCAGGTAGGCGCGCAGCGCCTCGATCGCCGCGAGGGTCTCCGGGTGGAAGAACACCAGCAGCTCCTCGTCGAGCGGTCCGGCCCAGGTCAGATCGAGCTCGTCGAGCCGCGCGTTCACCGCCCCGAGACCGGGCGGCGACAGCCGCGGGCGGACCAGCATCGCCGAGAGCGGATTGACGTCGTTGCCGCACGGCACGCGACCTCGCAGCGCGGCCTCGAGCGGCGTCGTGCCGCGGCCCATGAACGGGTCGAAGACGCGATCTCCCGGAGCCGACAACCGCGCGATGAAGAACGCCGGCAGCGACGGCTTGAAGCACGCGCGATAGCTGACCTCGTGCAGGCTGTGGCCTTCGCGCTGCGCCGAGGTCCAGAACTCGTTCGTGAGCACGGGCACCTGCCGGTCCGCGACCGCGAGTTCGGCGCACACGGTCGGCGCGCCGAACTCGGTGAAGCCGCGCAGCTCTCGCAACAAGTCGGTCACGGCGACAGTCGACCGGTTCTGCACCCGCGCAACAAGGACGTAGCATGCCCGCATGACGACCGTCGTCCGGATGACGCTCCTCCTGTCGCTCGCCGCGATCCCGTCGCCGCGCGGCGAGACACCGCCCCCGGGCGCACCGTGGCTCCTGACCTATCGGGCCGCGTGCCGCGACGCGCTGCTGCAGGGCCGGCCGGTGATGGTCTACTTCACGAAGACGTATTGACCACACTGCCTCCCCCTGGAACAGCAGGTGCTGTCCCACGACGATCTGAAGCCGCACTACGGCAAGGTGACGTGGCTGTTCGTCACGCGCAACTTCAAGGACGACGCGAACGACCGCGAGGCCGCCCGGGTGCACGATCGCTTCGGGGTCACCTCGTGGCCGCACTGCGTGCTGTTCGACCCGCGCGACGATCGCGTGCTCGCCGACCTGCCGCGCGACCTCGCGGGTTTCGTGCGGGGCCTCGACCGCTGGCGCGCCGCAGTACCCGCGGTGAAGGCCGCGAGGGCGGCTGCCGACCGCATCGAACGCGCGATCGCGCTGCACGGCGAGGGCGAGGTCGACGAGGCGCTCCGCATCGTCGATGACGTCGCCGAGGCGCGCGACGAAGCCGGCGTCTGGCTGCATGCGCGCGAGCTCGCCCGGGAATGGCGCACCGCACCGGCAGATCTCGCCGCGATGCTCGTCGACCCCGAGGTCCGACAGCGGGCACTCGCGCTCGAGAGTCTGCTCGACGGCGCCGCCGATCGGAGCGGCAAGCACCGCGATCGGACCTGCGCGATCCTGATCGACCGCGACGAGCATCTCGTCGTCCGACTGCGCGCGCTGCGTCTCGTCGCCGCGAACGAGCCCGAGTTCGTGGCGGAGCACGCCGAGAAGCTGCTCGAAGTCGACAGCGACCCGTTCCGTTTCATCGTGCTGACCGCGCTCGCGACGTCCTCTACGCCGGGGCTCACGCCGGTGCTGCTGCGTCTTTTCGAGGGCGCCGGCGACGCGGTGCCGAGCCGGAACCCGAACGTGTTGCGCATCCACGTCGCACGCTGCCTCGGCGCATCGGGCGACGAACGCGCCATCGCGCCGCTGGCGGCCGTCGCACGCGCGGCCGACCTCCGCAACGGTCTGACCGGCGCGTCGGTCGATGCGCTCGGCGCGATCGCCGAACGCGGCCCCGCGAGCCTGCGCCAGCGCGTGATCGGGATCCTCGTCGAGTCGCTGCCAGCGGCGGCAGACGAGTCGGACAACGCGGTCGAGAAGTGGCGGGAGCGGGCGACGGTGGGAGCGTGCCGCCGGATCCATGCGGTGCTCGAGAAGATCGCGGCCAGCGTGCCCGCGTTGCCCAACGGCTGGACCGCGATCGACCGTGAGCGTTTCGTCGCGGAGCTCGAGTCCGTACGGGCGCGCGGCTGATCCGTTCGTAAGATCCGCGGCCCCGATGTCGATCCGCCGCGAAGGTCCCGTCGCCGAGCGCCTGCTCGCGCTGATCCGCGAGCATCCGGGCCCGGATCGCGCCCGCACCGGTCCGCTCGACGCGCCGATCGCGCCGCATTCGGCGATGACGCGGCGGCGCGCCGTCCTGATCTTCGAGTCGGCGATCCAGTCGCGGTTGCAGGATCTGCTGTCGCGCGAACTGAAGGACCGCGGCATCAGCTACTACACGATCGGCAGTGCCGGCCACGAGGCCAACGCGATCTTCGGCGAGCTGCTGGCGCCGACCGACACCGCGTTCCTGCACTATCGCAGCGGCGCGTTCATGGCGGCCCGACTGCGGCGCGGCCGCGGCGAGACGCCGTTCTTCGACGCCATGCTGTCGTTCTGCGCCTCGGCCGAGGATCCGGTCAGCGGCGGCCGCCACAAGGTGCTCGGTTCGCCGCGCATGCACGTGCCGCCGCAGACCAGCACGATCGCGAGCCATCTGCCGAAGGCGCTCGGCTTCGCGATGGCGATGTCGCGCCTGCGCCGGCAGGGCATCGAGCCCGCCAGCGGGGTTCCGCTCGACAGCATCGTCTACTGCAGCTTCGGCGACGCATCGATCAACCACGCGACGGCGCAGGCCGGCCTGCACGCCGCGGGTGCCGCGGTGCTGCACGCGCAGCCGTGCCCGATCCTCTACGTCTGCGAGGACAACGGCATCGGAATCTCGGTGCGGACGCCGGACGACTACGTCGAACGCATGATGAAGCAGCGGCCCGGGATCCGCTACTTCACCTGCGACAGCAGCGACTTCCCCGGCGTCTGGGCGACGGCGCAGCGCGCGATCCAGTTCGTGCGCGAGCAGCGCCGACCGGCCTTCGTGCATCTGCGCACGGTCCGCCTCATGGGTCACGCCGGCTCGGACGTCGAGGCCAACCACATGCCGCTCGAGCAGATCGAGGCCAACGAACGCCGCGACCCGCTGCTCGGTTTCGCCGAGCTGTTGCTGTCGACCGGTGCGATCGGGCGCGACGAGCTGCTCGCGCTCTACCGCGACACCGACGCGCGACTGCGCCGCGCGGCGACCGAAGCCGCGTCGCGTCCCAAACTCACGGGCGTCGGCGAGATCACCGCACCGCTGCTCCGGCCGGGCCGCGGTCAGTGCGCGATCGCGGTCGCGAGCGAGCAGCGGCGGCGCGAGGTGTTCGGTGGTCCGTTGCCCGAGGAGGACGCGCGACCACGCCACCTCGCCTACCGCATCCCGCAGGCGTTGACCGACATCCTCGCGGCCTATCCGAACGCGTTCGTCTTCGGCGAGGACGTCGCGCGCAAGGGCGGGGTCTACAACGCCACCAAGGGGCTCTACGAGCGCTTCCGCGGCGGTCGCGTGTTCAACACCATCCTCGACGAGACGACGATCCTCGGACTCGCCCAGGGCATGGCGCAGGCCGGCTGCCTGCCGATCCCCGAGATCCAGTACCTCGCCTACCTGCACAACGCGATCGACCAGATCCGCGGCGAGGCGGCATCGCTGCAGTTCTTCAGCACCGGGCACAACTCGCTCGATCACCCCGGCCATCAGATCAGCAGCTACAGCAACCCGATGGTCGTCCGCATCGCCGGGCTGGCCTACCAGAAGGGCTTCGGCGGCCACTTCCACAACGACAACTCGGTCGGCGCGCTGCTCGAGATCCCGGGCATCGTCCTCGGCGTGCCGGCGCGCGCCGACGACGCCGTGCTGATGCTGCGCACGATGACGGGGGCGGCGCACGACCACGGCATGGTCAACGTCTGTCTCGAGCCGATCGCGCTCTACATGCAGAAGGACCTGCACGAACCCGGCGACGGTCTGTGGCAGTTCGCGTATCCGCCGCCGCACGAGCTCATGGAGCTCGGTGAAGGCCGGGTCTACGAACCGTCGGACGACGACGCGCTGACGATCGTGACGTTCGGCAACGGCCTGTGGATGAGCCTGCGGGTGCAGCGCCGGCTGCGTCAGCGCGGCATCTCGGTCCGCGTCTTCGACCTGCGCTGGCTCATGCCGTTGCCGATCGAGCAGGTCAAAGAACACGTGCGCGCGACCGGTCGCTGCCTGATCGTCGACGAGTGCCGTGCGAGCAACGCCGGGCCGAGCCCGCTCTTGCTGGCCGAGCTGTGCCAGGACCCCGAGCTCGCGGGCTGCGTGCTGCGCCGCGTCGCCGCGGTCGACAGCTACGTGCCGCTCGCCGCGGCCGCCAACCTCGTGCTGGTGCAGGAGCCCGACATCGAGCAGGCCGCGCTGCAGCTCTGCGAGGAGCGGGTGCGATGAGTCGCCCGACCGCCGTGCTGATCTGCCCCGGCCGTGGGTCCTACACCCGCGAGGAGCTCGGGTTCGTCGGGCGCACGGTGCGAGCCGGACCGATTGCCGATGCACTGGCAGCGGCCGATGCCGCACGCGAAGCCGCCGGGCGCCCGACGCTGAGCGCGATCGACGCTGCCGAGAAGTTCCGACCCGGTCTGCACCTCGACGGCGAGAACGCCGCCGAGCTGATCTACTTCGGCACGCTCGCGCACGTCGAGCAGCTGCGCGAGCGCTACGACATCCTTGCGGTCTGCGGCAACTCGCTCGGCTGGTACACGGCGTTGCCGGCGAGCGGCGCGCTCGATCCCGCCAACGGCTGGCGGCTGGTCGCGACGATGGCGCGGTTGCAGAAGTCGATCCCGGGCGGGCAGGTGCTGACGACCGCGGTCGGCGAGGACTGGCGACCCGACTTCGGCCAGCAGGTCGAGATCCAGCGATTGCTGGTCGAGATCGACGACCGCGGCGATGACCACACCTGCGACTACAGCATCCGGCTCGGCGGACACGTCGTGCTCGCCGGCACCGAAGCCGCCATCGCGGCGCTGCTCGAGCAACTGCCGAAGCGGAGCGTCGGCGCGCGCGAGTTCCCGTTCCGGCTCGCCGGCCACGGGCCGTTCCACACCTCGCTGTGCGAGCCGACCTCCGTCGCCGCCGCCGAGGAGCTCGCGGCGCTGCCGGTGACGATGCCGTCCTGCCACCTGATCGACGGCTTCGGCCGGGTGCACTCGCCGTGGTCGACCGATCCGCGCGAGCTGCTGCACTACACGACCCACGAACAGGTCGTCGAGACGTTCGATTTCACCGCGGCGGTGCGCACCGCGATGCGCGAGTTCCAGCCCGACGTGCTGCTCTGCGCGGGACCGGGCTCGTCACTGCGCGCTCCGGTCGGGCACTGCGTCGTGGCCGAGGGCTGGCGCGGCGTCCACGACAAGGAAGCGCTGTTCGCCGCGGGGCTCGTCGTCACCGACTGAGCCCCCGGCGCCCTCACAGGTGGATGACGAGCGCGAGCGCGTCGGACATCACGACGGTGCGGATTTCAGCCGACGCCGTAGCGCTCGCGCAGCACCACCCGGTGGTGCAGCTCGTGACCCGCGATGATCCACGGCATCGCCCGAACGCTGACCGGGCTGTCGTTCGCGACGCCGCACCGCTGCCACGCAGCGGCATCGAAGCCGGCGAACAGCGTGCACGTCGCGGCGCGGACCGCGAGGAAGTCGTCGAGCACGTCGGTGAGTGCGCGCGTCTCGGTGCCGTCGTGCTGGGCATAGACGTCTTCGTCGAAGCCGGGCAGCGGGGTGGCGTCACCACGCGCGATGCACATCGCGCGGTAGCAGAACAACCGCTCGCCATCGGCCAGGTGCTGCAGCAGGCGCTTGACCGTCCACTTCCCCGCTGCGTACGCGTGGTTGCCGCGGGCCTCGTCGAGACCGCCGAACAGCGCGCGGGCGGAGCCGCCCTGGTCGCTCAGCCGCGCCAGGACATCGCCCGCGGGCACGAGGTCGACGTAGGACCGGAACATGGGCGCAAACTCTTCGGGTTCTGGTCGTCGCATGTGGAAATACTGCCATGATGCGAGCGCACCCCGCTCGATCCAACCGACGCCATGAAGACACTCGTCTCGATCTTCGCCGCCGCCGTCATCGCCGGCCTCGGCACGTTCCTCGTATTCGACGGCCTGGACTCGTTCGGGATGATCAGCAACAACGTCGTCGTCAACGTCGTCGGGTTCGTGCTGTTCATCGCCGCGTCGACGCTGGTCTCGGGCGCGTTGACCGCGCTGTTCTCCTCCGCGATCTCCCGCGCCGACGAACGGCTGGTGGCGCGGCTCGAAGCCCGGATCCGAGTTCTCGAGGAACGCGGCGCGCCGCGCCCGTCGACGGTTGCGGCGACGGCACCACCACCCCCGCCGCCGCAATCCGTCGGCGACGTCAGCGCGACTCGAACTTGATCGCGAGCGCCACGTCGGCCGGCGTCCGATCGGCCGAGTCGTAGTAGCGCACGAAGCGTTTGGCCTCCTCGGCCTCGACCTTGCGCAAGGCATCGACCCACACCGGCGGCACGGGCTGGTAGTAGAGCCGCGCCACGACCCGGAGGCGACCGCGCGTCGACTCCGGCACCGGGATCTCGTAGTGCACCGTGTCGCCACCGCCGGCGAAGTCGGCATCGCCATCGGTGCCGACCGGGTGAGTGTCCTCGGTGTGCGGGCCGTCGAGCGCGTAGCCGCGCGGCAGCAACCGGTTGTCCTTCTGCTTCTCGACCATCTTCGTCAGGTAGGTCGTCGGCACCCCGTGCGGGTCGGTCGCGACCATCTCGTAGACGACGACGTCCTCGGGCGCGCGCACGGTCTGGACGTGCGGGATGTTGAGCTCGTCGACGACATCGACGAGCCGGCCGGTCTCGGCATCGAACCCACCGCTCTCGAAGATCATGTTGCGGCCGGCGGACACGTAGACGTAGAGCCAGGCGCGCCGCGCCGGGTAGCCCGACGGGAACTTGTGACCCGTGAGGTTCTCGACCGCGATCGAGAACTTCGCGACGCCGTCCGCGCGCGTGACCTCGGAGATGGTCAGCTTCGCGGTCCGCTCGGCGAGCTGCTTGCGCGTCGCGGCCGCGGTGCGGGCGAGCAGCTCGGGATCGGCGACGACGTCGAGCTCCTCGGCGTTCTCGGCGAGGATATCGAGCATGAACGCGTTGCCGCCGACGAACGTGTGGCCGCGGTAACCGGCGCGCACCGGGATGTTGAAGTCGCGCCCCATCGGGTTGCGAGCAATGCGCGTCGCGCCGAGGTCCGTCATGTGGCACTGCTGGCAGCTGCGCGACTCGTCGGTCGCGCCGTTCTCGTCGTTGAACACGCTGTTGCGCCACTCGAGGTAGGGCGTCTGCTCCGGGAACGGCGTACCGTGGTGTTCGGTGTGCAGCGTGTGGCAGGTCGCGCACAGCGCCGATCGATGGATGTGCTCGGCATGTTTCGGCGTGTAGCGCACCAGGTTCTGCATCGGCTGCGGCGCGGGATCCGCGAACGGGCCGAAGATGACGCGCTCGGCGGTGAAGTTCGGCCGGCCCGACCAGGTCTCGCGTTCACCGAGCCCGGCCGAGTCGATCATGTGGCAGACGGTGCACGACACGCTGTCGTCCGCGAAGATGTCACCGTCGACGTCGGCCAGCCGCGGCAGCTTCGCGCCGGTGCGCCGCGCCTCGTGGTGCACCATCGGGGTGTGGCAGCGCAGGCAGAGTTCCTGCACCTGTTCGCCGGCGGCCGCGGTCTCCTTCTGCAGCTGCGCGCGGAAGTAGGGATCGCGGAACGAATTCGCCATCATCGTGCCCTGCCAGAGGCCGTACGGCGAGATGTCGTCACCGGTCGCCGACGTCATCGCGGTCGCGCCGGGCGCGGTCGTATGGCACACCGCGCAGCGCTCGGACGTCGTGAAGAACTCGTCGCGGTGCGGATCGCCGCTGCCGAGGCGACCACCGAGGTCGACGAAGGAGCAGAGCGCAATCGAGCTCAGGAACAGGATCGAGGCGGCCCGTGAGGCGGTCATGGGCCGTGGAGTCTAGCCCAGCGGCGCGCCGGGACTACGGCCGCAGCACGGCCCGGGCAATTACTTCGCCGATCGCGTCGAGCACCGGATCGGCGACTTCCTCGTAGCCGTATCGATCGTCGTTGAGCACTCCGTCCGAGTTCGTATAGAGCACGATCGCGAGGAAGAACCCCCGTCCGGAAGCGGTGTCCTCGACGAAGGCGTTCTCGATCGAGAAGCCGTAGGCGCGGCCGCTCTTGTCGTAGATCCGCAGCCGATCCGCGGGGATCACGCGCCGCACGCCGCGCAGCACGAACTTGGTCCAGTGATCGGGCAGCCGTTCGGCATCGAAGGCCGGATCGGTCGATTCGCGAGGCAGCATGCCGAGGCGGCTGACCAGGAACGCGCGCTGCCCGATCGACAGCTCCGGAAACCCGAACTTGCCGGTGTCGATCTCGGGTCGGACGACCTCGACGAGCAGGTCCTGGAGGTCGCGCAGCAGGATCGCGTTCTTCTGCGCGAACGACATCGGGCCGTCGACCTTCTCGCCGTCGCGCAACCATGCGCTGCCGCAATCGAGGTCGTGCCAGAGATCGTTCGCGAGCTCGATCGGGGTATCGCGTGCAGGCCGCACGAGCTCGAGACCACCCGTGCCGGCCAGCGCGACGGCGCGCGTCTGGCGATTCTCCGCGAGCGTGCGCGCCTCGGACAGCCGATGCCAGAGTCGGACGGACTCGAGCCCGGCCTGCCACATCCGACGGTTGGCGACATCGATGCCGACGATCTCGAGGCAGTCGTTGAACGCGACGTTGTCGCTCACCACCAGCAGCTTCGTCAGCAGGTGCGCGAGCGACGGCTCCACCCGTTCGATGTCGCCTGCAAAACGCGGCGACACCGTGACCCGCGCGCGGAGGTCGAGCGCGCGTTCGTCGTCCCGGCGGCGGTTCT
>JAGQRB010000710.1 GCA_020425925.1 Planctomycetota bacterium | reverse complement strand
TACGGTCCGCTCGCGCGCTTGACCCTGCACCTCTCGCTGCGCCATTCGCGTCGCACCATTCTCGCGGCACCGTTCTCGCCGCAGCCTGCCCGAGGAGACCCATGACCGAAACGTCCCCGACCCCGCTCAAGTTCCTGGATGCCGCGCTCGGCGCGCTGCGCAACCTCGGCCTCGTGAAGTCCGAACCGCAGCCGGCCCCGATCGTCGCGCTGATCGACCGCATCGCCCATCTCGAGCCCGACCAGGCCGCGGCGATCGCCCGTACGCTGTCGCAGGCGACGCTGTTCAACGAGGTGGTCCGCGAGCAGATCGAGGCGGTCGCGATCGGTCAGCGCTACCGCTCGATCTCGAGCGCGTTCGATTCGATCCGGGACGACGCCAAGCGCATGGTCGACCAGATGAAGGACAACCGCATCGACACCTTCGAGCGGCTGTCGAACATCTGGATGAAGGTGACGCGCGGCGACATCCCGGCGCGCTTCGCCAAGATCAAGGACACCTATCTCGAGGTCGCGAAGGACACCCGCGAGCAGATCCAGCGCGAGCAGACCATCCTGCAGGCCTACTCCGATTTCCGCTCGGCGCTGAAGCAGGCGCAGGTGCTCGGGTTCTCGCTGCTGCAGAAGGCCGAGGCCGCGCTCGCCGGCAAGAAGCAGGCGCTCGATGCCGCCGCCGCGGCGCTCGCGGCCTACGGCGGTGAGGACCAGGCCGAGCGCGCCCAGCTCGAGCTGACGCGCGACCTCGCGCTGCAGTCGGTGCAGGCCGAGGACAAGCGCTTCCAGATCGCCAAGGACCTCGCCGAGAATCTCTCGATCGCATACGGCACCACCGAGGTCGTGATGGCGCGCATCGCGCAGATCACGGACTGCAAGGAACGGGTGTACTCCCAGTCGGTGACCTTCTTCGGCACCAACGAGACCGTGTTCACGGCGCTGTCGGCGTCGTTCACCGGCATGCACGGCCTGCACGAGAGCACGCAGACCCTCGAGGCGATGAAGGAGGGCATCAACAAGAGCCTCGAGACGCTCGGCGAGGTCGGCACCGAGATCCAGGAGGCGGCGCTGCGGGCGGGCTACGGTCCGACCATCCGAGCCGAGTCGGTGAGCAAGCTCGTCGAGGCGGTGGTGAGCTATCAGGAACGCAGCTACGACATCATCGACGAGATGCGGGAGCTGAGCACGCGCAACGAGTCCGAGGTGACCGCTGCGGTCGAGGCCGGCAAGAAGCGCATGGTCGCGCTGCAGAACCGGGTCGCCACGCTGCCGGCGGCGAAGGCCTCGTGAGCGTTGCCGCCGCCGACGACGTGGCGCTCGACCGCGTCATGCTCGCGATGGATGTCGTCGACACGCTGCGCCACCAACACGCGATCGTCGACGCCGAACTCGACGACGAGCGCCGCCAGCGCGAGCTCGTCGCGCGCATTCGTGCGATCTACGACTCGCAGGGCATCGAGGTCAGCGACGAGGTCATCGCCGAGGGCGTCGCCGCGCTGCGCGCCGACCGCTTCGTCTACACGCGGCCGGAACGCACGTTCCGTGTCCGGCTCGCCGAGGCCTACGTCGACCGTCGCAAGTGGGCGATCCGGCTCGGAATCGTCGCGCTGGTCGGCGTGCTGATCTGGTCGTCCTATGCGGTGCCGGCCTACTTCCGCGAGCAGGGCCGCCGCAAGGCCTTCGAGCAGAGCGTCGCGGCGCTGAGCGTGCGCGGTCGCGAGCTCGCGGAGCAGGGCAGTGCGATCGAGCAGGAGCTCGGGCGCGCGCTCGCGGCCGTGAAGCTGCCGGCCATGCGCCGACTGCTGCGCGACGCCGAGGACGCGCTGCTCGCCGGGCAGGGCCAGACCGAGTCGCTCGCCGCGGCCCTCGCGACCTTGCCGGCCGCCGAAGGCTACCTGCGGGACCGCGCGCGTTGGGACGAGTCCCTGGAGTCGTTCGCGCAACTCGCCGGCGAGGCGTCTGCGGCCTACGGCCAGGCGCGCGGTCTGCTCGGCGCGGTCGGCTCGCTGCGCAGCATGAAGAACGAGCTCGACGCGGTGCTGCAGCGCCTCGCGGGCGTGGAGTTGTCCACCAGCGAGAGTGCCGCGATCGCGGCCGCGCAGAAGCGGGTCGAAGCCGCGATCCAGACCGGCGACGCCCACGCCGGCGAAGCCGCGATGGTGGCGCTGGATCGCCTGATCGACGCGGCGCTCGCGGCGCGTCAGCGCGAGGCCGAGATCCGCGCCCGTTTCGCCGCGTTGTCGAGCGCGTTCGACGAGGTGGCGATCGAGCCGGCGGCCGAGCAACAGCTCGCCGAGCTGCGGCGATCGGTGGAGGGTGCGATCGCCGCCGGCGATTGGGCCCGCGCCGGCACCGCCGTCGACCGGATGGGTGAGCTCGTCGATCGACTCGATCTCGCCTACGAGCTGCGGATCGTGTCGAAGCCCGGCAGCCGCAGCGGCGTCTGGCGCCTGCCGCCGGATCGGCGCGGGCGCAACTACTACATCGTCGTGGAGGCTCGCGGCAACGACGGCAAGCCGCTGGCGCTGCCGATCGAGAGCGAGGAGGACCACGAGGTGCGGCGGGTGCCCGTGTTCGGCATCCGCGTTCCGGAGGCGGTCTACGAGCAGGTCAAGGCCGACAAGCTCGACAACGGCATCGTCGATCAAGCGCTGTTCGGCACCAAGCGCCGCGGCCGACTCGAGCCCGAGTACCGCTTCGAAGTCGCGGGCGGCAAGATCACGAGGTGGTGATGGTCTACACCGGCAACCAGGTGATGCGGGATCTCGAGCGCCGGGTCGACCGGGCGCGCGACGACGTCTCGGAAGCGGACCGCCGCGTGCGTTTGGCGCAGAGCGACGTCGAGGCGTTGCGCGCCGAAGAGGCCCGGACACTGGCGCGGCTCGCCGCGGTCCGGCTCGGTGTGCTCGCCGGCGGCGCGGTGGCGCGGCGGCTCGACGACGCCGATCGGGATGCGCTGCAGCTGCTCGAGCAACGCGATGCCGAACGGCGCCGGATCGACGAGGCGGTCGCCGTCGGGGCGCGCGACCTCGCCGAGCTCGCAGCAGTGCGTGCCGAGCGGCTGCAGCAGCGCGACGCGGCGGTTGCGGCATTCGAGGCGCAGGTCGAAGCGACCGGCCGGCGTCTCGCCGAGGACGACGCGTTCCGCGCTCAGCAGAGCCACGCCGCGTTCGCGGTCGAGCAGGCCCAGAACGCCGCCGAGAAGGCGGCGCGGGCCGAGGGGGACCGCGAGGTCAAGCGCAAGCCCTACGAGTCCGACAAGTTGTTCGCGTATCTCTGGGCGCGGCGCTACCGCTTCGACCAGTACCGGGCATACCCGTTGTTCGCGACGCTCGATGCCTGGGTCGCCGATCTCTGTGACTACGACCGGGCGCATCGCGACTACGGCCTGCTGCTCGAGATCCCCGAGCGGCTGCGGGCTCACGCCGACAACCTCGCGACCCGAGCGGCGGCGGAGCAGGCGCGGTTGACCGCGCTGTTCGACGAGGCGTTCGCGGCCGACGGCGGGACGGCACTCGATCGGACGAAGATCGATGCGGCGGCGGCGCTGCAGGCTGCGGAGTCGGATCTCGCGGCCGCGGAGGCGACGCAGGACCGGCTGGCGCTGGAGCAGCAGGCTCTGGCGGCCGGCAACGACCCCTACTCGGTGCGGGCGGCCGAGGCGATCGAGCGGCAGCTCGGCAGCGAGGACATCGCGACGCTGCGCCAGGATGCGCTCGCGACCGCGACGGCCGACGACGACGAACTGGTGCGTCAGGTCGCCGACCTGCGCGAACGCGCCGCCGCTGCCGGCCAGCGGCTCGAGGTGGCGGCGCGCCAGCACGATGCGGCTCGGACCGCGTACGGTCAGCTCTCCGACGTCCTGCGCGACTTCCGGAGCCAGCGTTTCGAAGCCAGCAACTCCCGCTTCGACGACGACTTCGACCTCGGCTGGCTCGTCGGCGGGCTGTTGCGCGGTTCGTTGCGGCGCTCCGAGGTGTTTCGACAGATGCGCCGGCACCAGAGCTGGCGTTCGTCCGGCTCGAGCGGCTGGGGTGGCTTCGGCGGCAGCTTCGGCGGTGGTGGCAGCGGCTTCGGCGGCGGCGGGTTCTCGACCGGTGGCGGCTTCGGTGGTGGTGGCGGCGGCGGCGGCGGTGGGTTCTCGACCGGCGGCGGCTTCTGACGTCGAGACCGGTGGCATCGCGGCTTCCGCACCAGCGGTCAAGGTGCCGTCGGCGCGGGCCGATGCCGCCTGCATGACCGTCGCCGGTGATCTCGCCACGATCGATCTGCCGGACCTCCTGCAGAACATCCAATCCCATGGTCGCACGGGCACTCTCAAGCTGTCGGGTGAGCACGGCGCGGCACGCGTGCTGTTCCGCGACGGTTGTCTGACCGCGCTGACCGCAGACTGGCGCGCGCGGCTCGGCGAGCGTCTCGTCGCGGCCGGGCACGTGACGGAGCGCCGCCTGACGAACGCGCGCAAGCGGCAGGCCGGCAGTCGGCGCACCGTCGTCGAGATCCTCGTCGGTGCGCGGGCGATCACGCTCGAGGATCTCCGCGACGCGGCCGAGCATTTCGTCGCCGAGGACGTCATCGACCTGATCTCGACCGCGAGCGGCGAGTTCGAGTTCGTCGAGGGCGAACCGCAGAAGGGCACGTTCGATCCCGACGAGGTCAGGCTCGGACTCGCGATCCAGGTCGCGCCGTTGATCCTCGAGGCCACGCGTCGCGTCGATCATTGGGCGCTGATCCGCAAGCACCTGCCGAATGACTCGGTGCACCTGCGGGTGCGCGAGGGTGTCGGCGCAACCGAAGACGCCGAGGATCCGGAGTTCGTCGACAACGTGCTCGCTGCGCTCGACGGCTCGCGCAGCGTCGAGGAGGTCGCGGCGCAGTTCCCGGATCGCCGCTTCGAGTGCTACAAGCTCGTCGCCGACCTGGCGCGCGATCATGCCGCGAAGCCGATGGGGTCGGACGATCTGCTCGCGGTGGCGCAGACCGTCGAGCGCACCGCGCCGGCCCGTGCACGTCAGATCGTCCGGCGGGGTCTCCACACCGAGCCGCAGCACGAGGGGTTGCTCGAGGCCGAAGCCGGCCTCAGCGAGCTGCTCGATGACGCGGGTTCTTCCGCGACCGCGCGCAAGCTGCTCGCGCACATCTGCCTCGAGTCGGGTCGCACCGAGGACGCGCTCGAACATCTCGGCCATGCCAAGCGCCTGACGCCGAACGATCCAGATGTCGTCGAGCGCTGCATGTCGGTCGCGCTGTTGCAGGGCCGCCGACAGGACGCGCTGCACGAGGGCCTGCAGCTCGTCGAGCTCTACCGCGCGCCGGGGCTGCACACACGGGCCAAGACCGTGCTCGAGCGGCTCCATCGTGTCGACCCGGATTCGATCGAGATCGAGGTCGAGCTGGCGAGGTCGCGGGTCGACTGCGGCGACGCGCCGATCGCCGTCCGGCAGCTGTTGCGGCGCGGCAAGGCGCTCGTCGCGAACGAGAACTACATCGGCGCTCGCGTGCTGTTCGAGGGCGTGCTCGAGATCGAACCAGCCAACCGCGAGGCCTCGGTGTCGGTCGAGATGATCGACAAGGAGGTCTACGCCGAGCGGCGCGAGCGCAAGCGCCGATTGCTGCGGCGGGCGTTGTTCTCGTTCTGGCTGCTGATCGCCGGTTTCGCGGTCTGGCTCGAGACAGCGGCGCGTCTGGCCTACGTCGACCTGCGCACGATGATCGCCAACGAGGAGCTCATCGAGCAGCGACAGTACGGCGAGGCTGCGGCGCTGTGGCGTGAGCTGTGTCGCCAGCACCCGGTGTCGCTGACGGCCTGGTTCGACGTGCCGCACCTGATCGCGGAGCTCGAGGCCCGCGCCCACGAACGCGGGCGCTGACCAGCGCTCGGCTTTCAGGTCGCGGCCGGTCCGTCGGTCAGTGCCGTGACGGCGAGGCCACCGTGGCGGGTCGTGAACGCGGCTTCGAGGCCCGTGGCTACGCGGCGCGCCAGGCGCAGATCGTGCGCCAGGACCGCGGTGCGCCAGCCCGCGGGGAGCTGTGCGATGCGGTGGCCGAGCGACTGGTAGAGATGCAGCAGGTCCTTGCCGGGGGCGATCCGGCGGCCGAACGGTGGGTTGGTCGCCAGCAGGCCGCTCGCCGGGGCGTGGCCGGGTTGCAGCCAGGGGTTCTTGGTGAACGCCGTGCAGTGCAGCTCGATCGCGTCGGCGACGCCGGCGCGTTCGGCGTTGGCGCTGGTCGCCTCGATCGCGCCGGCATCGCGGTCGCTCGCCTGCAGCGGCGCGTGCGGCCGCGGCGCGGGGACCGAAGCGAGTACCGCGGACCAGGCCGCGTGGTCGAACAGGCCGAGGTGCTGTAGCGGCGGTGGCCGCAACCGGCCCGGCGGCAGTCCGCGTGCGATGCCGGCGGCCTCGATCGCGATCGTGCCCGCACCGCAGAACGGATCGAGCAGCGCGTCCGCCGCCGACATGCCAGCCGCGCGCAGCAGCGCATGCGCGAGGTCCTCGCGCAGCGGCGCCTTGCCGCCGGCCAGGCGCCAGCCACGGCGGTGCAGCGGCGTCGAGGTCGCGTCGATCGAGATCGAGCAGACGTCCTCCCGGAAGCGCACCGCGATACGGGCGGCTTCGTCGTCGTCGTCCGCCGGCGATGACAGCGGTCGGCCGAACGCCGCAGCGATCGCGTTCTCGACCCGCTCGACGATCGCGCCGGTGTGGTAGACCCGCGAGCGCGACGCGGTGGCGCGGATCGTCGCCGGCACGTTCGGATGCAGCCATTCGCGCCACGGCAGTTCGGCCGCCTTGCGTTGCAGCTCGCCGAGGGCGCGGCATGGAAACTCGGCAATGCGCAGCAGCAGATGGCTGGCGCAGCCGAGCCAGAGCCCGGCGCGCAGGATCGTCGCGACCTCGCCGCGGAACGCGACGCCGCCAGCGAGCTCGCGCCCCGCGATTCCGAGGTCTTCGAGTTCGCGTCGGACCAGCGGCTCGAGACCGGGCAGGCAGGCCGCGAAGACGTCGATGGAACGCGTCACTGCGCGAGTACCGAGAGCTCGGCACAGGACGCCCACGGACGGCCGCGGACCTCGCGGCTGCTCACGAGTCGGACGTAGCGCACGTGCTCGGCCGGGGCCGGCAATCGGACCGACTGGGCGACCGGGTTGTTCTCGACGTTCGCGAACGTGCCGCGCGCCAGTGGTCGCCAGGTGACCCCGTCGGTGCTGCCGAAGAACTCGTAGTCCGCGATCGTGCCGTTGCTGCCGGTCTCGGGGCGCCGCGGCAGGTAGAGGAACCCCGCGATCGTGCGCTCGCGGCCGAGGTCGATCGACAGGTGGTGCGGCGGCTCCGGGGTGTCGGGCGAGTAGCGCGTGTGCCAGTGTGTGTTCGGATCGCCGTCGATCGCCTTGCTCGCCGCCTCACCGCCACCCTGCTCGCTCGAGCAGTCGAGCACGCGGAAGTCCGTCGGTGCGATGCCGAAGACCGCCGTCGCCTCGGCGCCGGACTCGAGCGCCAGCGTGCCGGCGTCCGGCGGCACGAACGCGGCCGCGCGCACGGTGCCGCCATCCGGCAGCTCGAACGGGTCCGAGTAGCGCTCCGATGCCGCGGTGACCGCACTGCCGTCGCGCGTGAAGCGGATCTCGCCGGTGGCGGCCGTGATCGTGACGCGACCGCTGCGGTCGCGGTTGATCGACGGTGGCTCGACCAGCTGCGGCCGCCGATAGAGCCCGAAACGGGCGATGGCCGGCTTGCCGCGCGAGCGCTCGATCCAGTAGCGGAAGCCCTCGCCGGTGACCGGTTCGGTGCGCAGCAGACGCTGCAGGCCGATCGTCGTGCCGCGGGTGCACTCGCGCCAGCCGCCGTTCTGCAGCACCTCGATACGGAAGCGCTCGACGCGTTGGCCGGCGCTCGCCACGTCTTCGGCGAGCTCGAACACGTCGACCGTCGTCGGCGCATCGAAGTAGAGCTCCTGCACCTTGGGATAGAGCTTCGACTCCGCGCCCGTGCTCAGATCGCGATCGAACGTGGCCCGCAGGTAGCGACCGAGATCGCGCAGCACCCGCGCATCGGGCTCGGCGATGCGCCCGCGGCGATCCGGCGGCACGTTGAGCAGCAGCACGGCATTGCCGCCGACCGCGCCGAACCAGCAGTCGAGCAGCGCCCCGATGCCCTTCACGCGCGCGTCCTCGGCGGCGTGCCAGAACCAACCCGGGCGGATCGAGACGTCGGTCTCCGCCGGCCACCAGCACAGCGCCTTGGCCGCCGGCAGCTGCGCGCGACCGCCGAGATCCGGCTCCTGGTTCCTGCCGCGCAGCTCCCAGAGTGCGCGCCAGCTGCTGCGGTCGTCCTCGAACGCGCCGGGTGCCGACTCACGCAACGGCAGGACGCTCCACTCCTCCGCGCGGGTCCTGCCGGCCTCGTTGCCGACCCAGCGCACGTCGGGTCCGGTGATCGCGATCGCGGCCTCGGGCTGCAGCTCGCGCACGAGCCGGAACGCGGCCTGCCAGTCGAAGATCGCCGGGTCGTCCGGTGGGCAGTGGGCGCCGTCGAACCAGACCTCGAACAGCGGGCCGTAGTCGGTGCAGAGCTCGCGCAGCTGTTGCCGGAACACCTCGCCATAGGCCGCGGTGCCGAACGTCGGCTGGCTGCGATCCCACGGCGACAGGTAGACACCGAATTGCAGACCGTGCTTGCGGCACGCTGCCGCGAGCTCGGCGACGACGTCACCCCGGCCGTCCCGCCACGGCGAAGCCGCGACGTCGTGTGCGGTCGTCGAGCTGGGCCACAGGCAGAAGCCATCGTGGTGCTTGCAGGTCAGCACGACGCCGCGCATGCCGGCATCGCGGAAGGTCGCGGCCCATTGCTCGGCGTCGAAATCGGTCGGCGCGAAGGTCGCCGGAGCCTCCTTGCCATCGCCCCATTCGCGATCCGTGAACGTGTTCATGCCGAAGTGCACGAACGCGTTGAAGCCGGTCCGCTGCCAGCTGAGCTGGCGCGGCGTCGGCCGTACCGTCGCCGCCAGCGCGACGACGTCATCGCGACTGGCGCCTGCCGGCACCTGGATCGGGGCCTGGGCGAGGACGGTGGGGGCGACGAGCAACGTGAGCCAGCGCATTCGCGGACCATACCGATTCGCCGCGCTGCCGCTATCGTGCCCCGCCGCGATGATCACACTGACCGGAATCGGCAAGCGACACGGACACCAGATCCTGTTCGTGGACGCCTCGCTACAGCTCAACCCCGGCGAGAAGGTCGGCCTCACCGGGCCGAACGGCGCCGGCAAGTCGACCGTGTTCCGCATGATCGTCGGCGAGGAGAAGCCGGACGACGGCGACATCACGGTGCAGAAGCGGCTCACGATCGGCTACTTCCGCCAGGACGTCGGCGAGATGTCCGGGCGCTCCGTGCTCGACGAGGCGATCGCTGGCAGCGGACGGCTCGGCGAGCTGCATCACGAGCTCGAGGCGCTGCAGCACGCGATGGCCGACCCCGAGAAGCAGGACGAGATGGAGCGCATCCTCGATCGCTTCGGCGAAGTGCAGGCCGAGTACCAGGATCTCGGCGGCTACGAGCTCGAAGCCCGCAGCCGCGAGGTGCTGCACGGGCTCGGCTTCACCGACTCGCAGATCGAAGGCGACGTCGGCGCGCTGTCCGGCGGGTGGAAGATGCGAGTCGGCATGGCGAACGTGCTGCTCGGCAACTTCGACGTGCTGTTGCTGGACGAACCGACCAACCACCTCGACATCGAGTCGATCCTCTGGCTCGAGCAGTTCCTGCGCGGCACCAGATCGGCCGTGCTGATGACCTGCCACGATCGCGACTTCATGAACCGGGTCGTCAGTCGGATCGTCGACATCGACAGCGGAGAGTTCGTGTCCTACACCGGCGACTACGACTACATGGAGCGCGAACAGCAGCTTCGTGCCGCGCAGAAGGAAGCCGCATTCGCGCGTCAGGAAGCCATGATCGCGAAGATGCAGCGGTTCATCGACCGCTTCGGGACCCACGTCGCCAAAGCCGCGCAGGCGCAGAGCCGGCAGAAGAAGATCGACAAGATCGAGCGCCTCGATCCGCCGCGACGACGCGAGATCGTGCCGTTCCAGTTCAAGACGCCGCCGCGTTCGGGCGAGGACATCGTTCGCCTCACCGGCGTCGGCAAGTCGTACGGTGAACGTACGGTCTATCGCGACTTCGATTTCGAGATCAAACGCGGCGAACGTTGGTGCGTGATGGGCCAGAACGGCTCCGGCAAGACGACGCTGCTCAAGATGGTCGCCGGTGAGCTCGAGCCCGACCTCGGCATCGTCAAGCTCGGGAGCGTCCGCCTCGGCTACTTCGCACAGCAGTCGCTGGATCTGCTCGACCCGGACGACACCGTGTTCGGTCAGGTCGATCGGCAGTTTCCGCTAGAGTCGATCGGGACGAAGCGCGCGCTGCTCGGTGCGTTCCAGTTCTCGGGCGACGAGCAGGAGAAGCGCGTCGCCGTGCTCAGCGGTGGCGAACGCTCACGGCTCGTGCTCGCGCTGATGCTGTTCGATCCGCCGAACTTCCTGGTGCTCGACGAACCGACGAACCACCTCGATCTCGTGACCAAGGAGATGCTGGTCCAGACGCTCGCGGGTTTCGACGGCACGATGCTGTTCGTGAGCCACGACCGCGTTTTCCTGCGCGGTCTGGCGACCCGCGTGCTCGACGTCAGCGGCGGTGCCGCCGGCGGAGCTCCCGCGATCTACCCCGGGACCTACGTCGACTGGGTCGAGAAGACCGGCGTCGAGGCCCCGGGCGTGCACCGCTGATGCGCGCGGCGTAGCCCCGAGGGCTGCCGCCGGCGCAGCCGGCGAGCGACGATCAGAAGCGAACCGGGTCGGTGAACTTGCCGAGGCCGCTCTGCTCGATCGTGACCGCCGCGGCCCAGAACGGCAGACCGATCAGCGCGGTCGGGTTCGGGATCAGGGCGAAGTCGACGGTGCCGTTGGCGCCGAGCACGTTCAGGTTCAGGTTGCCCGGGCCGGGCGGGCCCGAGAACGCGCCGCCGATCGACGCGTTGGTCCAGAAATCGAACGAGAGGTTCAGCGAGAAGCCGAGCGTGTTCAGGTTCCACGGCGTCGCCGTGCCCGTGCCCGAGAGCGCGACGAGTACCAGGCTGCCGGCGCTGTTCGGCGAGTCGTCCTGGTAGCGCATGCCCTGATTGGTCGCGGTGCGGTCGATCAGCTGCGGCCAGTGGATGCTGGTGATCCACTGGTTGTTGACCGTATTGCCGCCACCCATCGCCTGCAGCGTGCGGTCGTCGATCCACGTGACGATGCAGTCGCCGTTGCGGGTCAGGGTCATGTAGGGGTCGTCGACGTCGACGCCGCCGGGGAACTGGCCGCAGCCGCCGAAGCTCGTGACGTCGTAGTGCGTGAACGACTGTCCCGCGTCCGAGCTCAGCGAGATCGCGAAGTCCTCGCCGGCGGCGCAGTTGGTCTCGTAGACCACCGCGATCAGGTCACCGACCATGTCGATGCCGTAGATCGGGTTCGGGTCCTTCAGGCTCAGCGGGACCTCGGTGTGGATGCCGGCCTGGAAGTCGGCGCCCGCGTTGTAGCTGACCGACACGATCGCCTGGTTCAGGTTGTTGTTGTTCGCGCCCATCGAGAGGCGGTCGTCGACGTAGACGACGGCGACGCGGCCTTCATCGGCGACGACATAGAAGTCGTCGACGTCGCCGGCCGTGCCGAGGGTGGCCGAGTTGATCGCGACGCCGGTCACCTGGAAGTTCAGGCCGAGGTCGGTCGACCAGTCCATCCAGACGTCGTCCTCGCCGTTGATCGAGTGCTCCATGAAGGTGTAGACGTGCGGCACGTCGACGGCGGCGCGCGGACGGCGCGGTGCGGCCCAGGTCAGCGGCGTCGGGAACGTCGTGTGGCGGTACTCGGTCTGCGTCGCGAAGTCGGTGCCGTTGCTCTGCGACGAGATCGAGAAATAGTCGTACTGGTTGGCGCCGGCGCCCTGGCGGTTGTCGGTCCAGCAGACGTGCACGACCGGGCCGTCGGCCGCGATCGAGGTGAAGTTCACGTCCGTCGAGTTCGCGGCGACCGCGTGGTTGAGGCGCGTCTCGGTGACGGTCAGGGCGAGCGTCGGGCCGGCCTGCAGCTTGGCCTGGGAGAAGTAGATGTCCTCGAAGCCGTTGTTCGGCGCGTCGGCCTCGAACACGACGTCGAGGTAGCCGCCGGTGGCGTCGAACGACACCGCGGCGTTGACCTCATCGGCGTCCTTCAGCGTGGTCAGCATGCCAGGCGACATCAGCAGCGGTGCGCTCCAGGTCTGGCCCTGGTCGGGCGAGCCGAGCGCCCAGACGCTCTGGTCGTTGCCGGCGAGGTTGTGGCCGTTGCTGGCGTAGACGATGTAGACCTCGTGGTTGTAGGCGACGAGGCGCGTTTCCCCGGCCGCCAGGAACTCGGTCGCGGCGAGGGTGTAGACGGTCACCGGCGCCTGCCAGGTGTAACCGCCGTCGATCGAACGGCGGAACTGGATCAGGTCGTCACCGGCGGTGTTGCGGTCGAGGTAGGTCACGTAGGCGACCTGCGCGGTCGGAACCGTTCCCGCCGGCCCGGCCGCGATCACCTGGCGCGGCGAGGCGACCTTCCAGCTGCCCCAGCCGTGGGTGCCGACGTCGAGGAAGTCGTCGTTGAGCTGGTACTCGCCGCGCGGGAGCGTCGACGACGTCGGTAGGCTCTGCGCGCAGAGCGGAGCGGCGCCGAGCAGTGTGAGCACGGCGGCCGAGAGACGGAGGTTGTGTTGCATTGGGTATCCAGTCGGAGTCAGTGATTGCCGCAAATCGGCGCAGATTGGATAGGCGGCGATCGCCAAGTCGGAGCGAGCGTCGGGTGAAGATCGCCGTGGTGTTCCCGGCCGACGATCTTCATGCGGTCTTCGTCGAGACCCGGACCGCGCCAGCTAGACTGCTGCGGTGCGAGTGGCGGCGGTAGTCGTGCAGGCCGCGGGGCAGGCCCCGACCATCGGCTCCCTGCCCTGGCGACGGCCGCGATCGGGCGAAGTCGGCGTGCGGGTTCGCGCCAGCGCGCTTTGCGGGAGCGATCTTCATACGTTGGCCGGTCGGCGTCCCTCGGCGTTGCCGGTAGTGCTCGGCCACGAGACCTGCGGCGAGGTCGTCGAGCTCGGGGACGGCGGCGCCGTCGACGTCGCGGGCCGGGCGCTCGCGGTCGGCGATCGGGTCGTCTGGGCCCTGGTCGCGAGCTGCGGCGAATGCCGCGCGTGTCGGGCCGGCCTGCCGCAGAAGTGCGAACACGGTGTGAAGTTCGGTCACGCGCGTCAGGCGCCGGACGAGCCGCCGGCCGGCGGGTTCGCGGAGCGCGTCCTGCTGGGCCCGCGCACCGGGTTCGTGGCGGTGCCGGCGGGGGTCGACGATGCCCACGCCGCGATCGCGAGCTGCGCGGTTGCGACCGCGGTCGCAGCGTGCCGCGCGGCCGGGCCCCTCGCGGATCGGCAGGTGCTCGTGCACGGTGCGGGCCTGCTCGGCATCGCCGTGATCGAGCGTGCGCGCGAACTCGGCGCGGCAGTGGTCGACGTCTGCGAGCGCAAGTCGAGGCGGCACGCACTGGCGCGCCGCCACGGCGCGTGGCGGGTCTTCGCCGATCCGGCCGAGTCGGCGTGCCACGAACCCGGGGGTGGCTACGACGTCGCCTTCGAATGCACGGGTGACCCGGACGCGATCGCGGCCCAGCATCGCCTGCTGTCGACGGGCGGCACCCAGATCCTGCTCGGCTCGGTGTTCCCGACACCGCCGTTCGCGACCGCGCCCGAGCAGATCGTTCGCCGCATGCTGACGATCCGTGGGCTGCACAACTACACGCTCTCCGATCTCGCCGATGCGATCGCCTGGCTGGCGGCCCAGCCGGGCCGATTCGCCGACTGCTTCGGCCGCTGGTATGCGCTCGAGGAGTTCGCGCGCGCCGCCGACGCCGCGGCCATCGGCGACGACCTGCGCGTCCTGGTCCGACCGAACGAAGGAGGAATGCAGTGAGCCGTCTCGTGGACCTCTTCGTTTTCGATCTCGCCGGCACGGTCGTCGTCGACGACGACCAGGTGTTCAACGCGTTCGTCGCGACCTGTCGCGTGTTCGATCTCAGGGTCGATCCAGCTGCGCTCCGGAGCCGCATGGGCTGGCACAAGGAGCAGGTGTTCCGCTCGTTGCTCGGCGAGCTCGGTCGCGAGCCGGGCGCCGCTCCGGAGATGGCGCACCAGTTCGAGGTCGAATACGCGACGGCGATCCGGCGGGCGCCGCTGCGACCGACGCACGGTGCGCCCGAGACCTTGCTCGCGCTAGCGTCGGCTGGAATGAAGATCGCGTTCAACACCGGGTTCTCGCGCTCGACTGCCGATCTCGTGCTCCGCGAGATGGGGCTGGATCGCTGGCCCAGCGTCGCTTCGGACGAGGTCGAGAACGGGCGACCCGCGCCCGACCTCATCCTGCGGGCGATGGCCCTGTCCGGCGTCGACGATCCGCAACGGGTCGGAGTCGCGGGCGACACCCCGTCCGACCTAGGCGCCGGCACGGCGGCGGGCGTCCGCTTCGTCGTCGGGCTCGGCTGCGGCACCCACACGCTCGAGCAGCTCGCGACCTGTCCGCACACGCATCTGCTGCCCGATCTCTCGGCGCTGCCGGAGCTCGTGCTCGTGTCATGACGAACGCCGCCGACGTGGGCGTGCTCGTCGTCGGGGGTGGCGTCCTCGGTCTCGGCCACGCGATCGCGGCGTTGCGCGCCGGTCATCGCGTGATGCTGTGCGAGCGCGATTCGGTGGCGCGCGGCGCGTCGGTTCGCAACTTCGGGATGATCTGGCCGATCGGCCAGCCGCGCGGTCCGCTGCAGCAGCAGGCGCTGCGCAGCCGGCAGCTCTGGAGTGAGCTCGGCGAGCTCGCGGGTTTCCGCTGCGAGGCGACCGGGTCGCTGCACGTCGCCTACGCCGATGACGAGTGGCAGGTGCTCGAGCAGTTCGCGGACGACGCCGTGCTGCCGGGGCTCGAACTGCTGTCTGCCGGTGAAGCGATCCGTCGGCAGCCACGGCTCTGCGAATCGGGGCTGCGCGGCGGCCTGTTCAGCCCGCACGAGGCCAACGTCGATCCGGGCGCAGCGGTCGCGGCGCTGCACCGCTTCGCCGAGCGCGAGGGGCTCGAGCGGCGGCTCGGCACCGCGGTCGTCGCCATCGAAAGCGGGGTGGCAACCCTCGCCAGCGGTACGAGGGTGACCGCAGAGCACATCGTGGTGTGCACCGGCGACGACTTTCGCGGGCTCTTCCCCGAGCTGTTCGCGGCCAGCGGTCTCGTACGCTGCAAGCTGCAGATGCTCGCGCTCGGGCCGCAACCCGACGGCTTCCGACTCGGGCCGATGTGTGCGGCCGGGCTGACCCTGCTGCACTACCCCGGCTTCGCCGCCTGCCCGGGGCTCGCGGCGCTGCGGGCGCGTCTGGCGGTCGAGCGCGCCGCCGAGATCGCCCGCGGCATCCACGTGCTGGTGTCGCAGCGTGACGATGGTTGCCTGATCGTCGGCGACTCGCACGAGTACGGTGACGGCTTCGGACCCGTGCTCGACGCTGCGACCGAGCGACTGATCCTCGACTACCTGCGCACGTTCCTGGCGGTGCCGAATGCCGAGGTCGTTGAGCGTTGGAGTGGCAGCTACGCGCTGCAACGCGGCGGCGAGCCGATCTTCCGTGCCGGGCCGGCGCCCGGCGTGGAGGTCGTGACCGGTGTCGGCGGCTCGGGCATGACGCGCTCGCTCGCGATCGGCGAGGAGACCGTGGGGCGATGGCGCACGAGCTGAAGGAGGATCCGCTGGTGCAGGTCGCGCTCGTGTTCTGGGAGCGCGGAGGGCTCTGCTATGGCGAGTCGGTCACGCAGCTCGAGCACGCGTTGCAGTGCGCCGCGTTCGCCGAGGCCGAGATGGCGAGTCCGGCGCTCGTCAGCGCGGCGTTGCTGCACGACCTCGGCCACATGCTGCACCTCGATGCCGCCAGGGCCTACCGCGCCCGGATCGACGATCGCCACGAGCGCATCGGCGCATCGTTCCTTTCGACGTGGTTCGGCCAGGACGTCACGAGCCCGATCGCGCTCCATGTCGACGCCAAGCGCTATCGCTGTCACGTCGACCCCAACTACCGCGATTCGCTGTCGCGGCAGTCGCTGGTCACCCTCGAGCTGCAGGGTGGGGTGATGACGCCCGCCGAGGCCGAGCGTTTCGCATCGCGCCCGTTCGCGGCCGACGCGGTGCGCCTGCGCCGCTGGGATGACGCGGCCAAGGTCAGCAACCGCGCCACGCCGGGACTCGAGCACTTCCTCGCGATCGCCGGCCGTTGCGTGCGATGAGCCGTCGTGCCCGCTATTTGTCGGCCGGAGCCACGGCGAGTTCTGCGAGCTCGTCGACCAGGCGCCGCAGGTTGCCGACCTCCCGTCCGGCGTCGGTCGGGAACTGCACCGCGACCGCGATCTCGAGCTTCGGGTAGTAGAGCGCGTAGCTCAGGAAGCCCGGCATGATGCCGGAGTGGCCGAGCGCCGGGCCGTGCTCGGATTCGCCCACGAAGCAGCCGAGTCCGTATGCGCCGGACACGTGGCGCGGCGCCACGACGCCGTGGCGCTGCTCGGCCCGCAGGGGCTCGGGGACGACGTCGCCCCCGAACAGGGCGGCGAACCAGCGCGCGAGGTCGGCAGGGGTCGAGCTCACACCGCCACCACAGTACTCGAACGACGGGTTCGTGAAGTAGCGGCCGTCGACGACGGTCTTACCCTTGGTGAATGCCACGCCGCTGGCGAGGCCGCAGCACAGGCCGGGCAACTCGCGGCGGTCGTTCCAGATCGTGTCCTTCAGCGCCAGCGGTTCGAGCAGGCGTGCTCGCAGCACCTCGCCGAACGGCTGGCCGGTGACGTGCTCGACGCACAGACCGAGCAGCAGGTAGTTCGTGTCGGCGTAGGAGAAGCGTTCGCCGGCCGCGAACAGTGGGCGTTCGTCGAGTGCGAACTCGAGGCACTCGACCGGGGTCAACGCGCGGTCGGGATCCTCGGCGACCGCGCGTTGGAACGCGTTCTGCCAGACGTGCTCCGGGATGCCGCTGGTGTGGTTCAGCAGCTGTCGGATCGTGATCGAGCCGGCGTTCGGCACGCGTCCGTACCACTCGTTCGCGCCGAGCAGCGCCTCGACCTGGCCGTCGAGCTCGAGATCGCCGGCGCCGGCGAGCTGCAGCACGATCGCGGCGCAGTAGGTCTTGCCGATGCTGCCCGACATCAGTCGGCTCTTCGTCGTCAACGGCACGCCGTCGCCGTCGACGCCGACCGCGACCGCAACGGCCTCGCCGTCCGGGAGCATGCAAGCGACCGAGACGCCGGGGAACCCGCGCTGCTGGCGCGCGGCTTCGAGATGCGCGCGGATGCGCTGCTCGAGCGGCGCGATCTGTGCCGGCAGGGGTGCCAGCACGGGTGTCAGCACCAGCAGGGACGGGAGCAGGGCGCGGAGCGGGCGTGCCATGATGACTGCTACGGACGAGGTCGGGCGGCTGCGATCGCCTCGCCGAAGAATGTCAGCAGCAGGCGCTGATAGCGCTCGCCTTCCCGCTCGACCGGACTGCGGTGACCGCACCCCGCGGCGAAGTAGATCGTCTTGGGAGGGTGCGCGCGTTCGAACAGCGCGACGCCCATCTGAATGGGAACGATGCCGTCGCGGTCGCCGTGGACGACCAGCAGGGGGCGCGGCGGCAGCGCTTCGAGCCCGTCCTCGGGGTCGTCGCCGTCGCTGACCAGCCACTGCAGCAGCCAGCCGATCGGCCAGAACCGCGTGCTCGCGACCTCGCGGTACGACGGGAACGTGCCCTCGACCGCGATCGCGCGCACTTCCGGTCGTTCGGCGGCGGCCGAGATGGCGATCGCGCCACCGAGGCTGTGGCCGAAGACCACGGTGCGGTGCGGATCGCGAGCGAGCGCGAAGTCGAGCGCCGCGATCGCATCGTCGATCGTGCCGCGCCGTGTGACCTCGCCGGCGCTGCGGCCGTAGCCGCGATAGTCGAAGACCAGGACGGCGTAGCCCGCGGCCGGCAACCAGGTGACCGCGCCGACGTGCCGCGCGATGTTGCCGGTGTTGCCGTGGCAGAACACGACGGTGCCGCGGCTCGCGCCCGTCGGCGGTAGCCACCAGCCGTGGAGCTCGGGGCCGTCGGGAGCGGCGAACCGCACCGATTCGGCCGCGAATGCGAGCTCGGCGGCGGCGGGCACCGGGTCGTCGCCGGGTCGGTAGAACAGCGAGTCGGCGCAGCCTGCCAGCAGCCCGGCGCCCAGCAGCGCGGAGAGCAGCGGCAGGACGCGTGCGCGGGCGATCATGGCTCCTCGGTGGCGATTCAGGTGAGCGCGGGCGGCGGCGTCGCCGTGCCGACGTTCGGACCGGTCCGCGTGCGCCACGCGAACCACCACCACGACGTCGCGAAGCACGCGATGCCGAGCGTCGCGACGATACCGGTGGTCCACAGGAACGAATCGAGCAGGCCGTCACCGGTCGACGCGATCCGGCTGCGCCCGAGCATCAGCACGACGTATCCGAGGTAGCCGAACGAATCCGCCAGGTACATCAGGTAGCCGATGTTGCCGCGGTCGCGCGTCATCGCGACCAGTCGCTCGAACACGGTGGTGTGGACCGCGACGTAGGGCAGGTAGAGCCCGAGACCCATCGTCACCATGAACGTGAACGGCGGCGCATGTCCGAAGCACTGCAGCAGGAGCATCAGACCGCAGAGCGCGAAACCGCCGATTCCGATCGCCATCGCGGCCCGGAACGCGCGACGATTGTCGCGGATGACGACGGCGAGGCCGGTCAGGACGAGCACGCCGGCGGCGACGAGCAGCTCGGAGCGGGTGAACAGCACGGGGACCGCGGACTCGCCGAGCTGGTGCCAGAGCTCGGGCGCGAAGTCGTCGCGCAGGCCGCGCACGATCGTCACGAGCAGGTAGGCGGCGATCAGCGGCACGAGCCCGCGACCGTAGCGCCGGAAGAACGCGCGCCGATCGCCGCTCGACATCGGGGAGCGCGCACTGCGCTGTTCGACGTCCTCGGCGTCGGGAGCCGGGATGCGGCGCAGGATCGCGACACAGCCCCAGAGTGGCACCAGGAACAGTGCGCCGGCGAGGCAGGGCATCCAAGCCTCGGCGACACCCAGCTCGAGCAGCCAGGTGCCGACCGACTTCATCGCGCCGCCGGCGAGGATGAAGCTCGCGCAGAGGCCTGCGGCCATCGCCTCGGTGTGGCGTCGGCCCTCGAGGAAGCCGAGCACGAGGCCGAACACCATGCCGAGCGGCAGGCCGTTGAGGAACAGGAACGCGATGTTCCAGGGTTCGGGCGCGATCGCGAAGCCCAGCAGCGCGAGCTCGGCGATCGCGACGAACGCGAGCAGGCTGGCGGCGCGGCGTAGCGGCGGCATTGCGGCGACGATCGCGATGCCGAGGAACTTGCTCAGGGTGTAGCCCAGCACCTGCGCCGATACGAGCAGGGTCTTGCGGTCGAACCCGAGGATGTCGGGGCCTTCGAACGTCGCCGCCGTGAACGGCTTGCGGAAGCCGTACATCGCGAAGTAGGTGCCGAACGCGGCGGCGGTGGCGATCGTCGAGGTGCGCAGGCGGCGGCCGCGGCCCGCCTCAGCGGAGCTCACGGATCACCGTCATCATCTCGTCGATCGAGGACAACTTGTGGCGCAGCTTGCCGCGCTTCTCGCCCTCCGTCTGCTCCCAGGCATCGAGCCGCTGCCAGTCGGCCCACGACACTGCGTCGATGCCCTGCTCTGCGAGCCACGGCGCGATGTCGGCGGCGGCGGGCTCGAGCATCGCGGCGGCCGCGCGGTCCTCGAGCATGAGCTCGACGGTCGCCTTCGCGTCCGGGCTGTTGGTCCCGATCAGGCCGGTCGGGCCGCGCTTGCACCAGCCCGCGACGTACTGGCCGCGGACGACCTCGCCGCCGGGCGCGCCGAGCACGCGGCCGTCGCGGTTGGGCACGATGCCCTTGCGCTCGTCGAACGGCACGCCCGGCACCGGTTCGCCGCGATAGCCGATCGCCTTGAACACGAGATCGCATTCGACGTCCTCGGTGGTGCCCTTCGAGCGCGGCCGCGGCGTGCCGCTGTCGTCGAGCTGCAGCTGCATGTGCTCGACCCGCACCGCGCGGACGCGGCCGTCGTCCCCGAGGATCTCGGTCGGGCTGACGAGGAATCGACAGCGCAGTTTGTGTTTGGAGCTGCCTTCGCCGAGCTCGGCGCAGGCGGCGATGTACTTCGCGTTGCGCTGCTGACTGCGCGCGCCGGCGCCCTCGAGCCAGGCGCGGCTGATCTCGTCGAGCTCGGCCTCTTCGGGCCGCACGACGACGTCGACGCCGTCCAGTTCACCGATCTCCTCGATCTCCTTCGGCGAGAACGCGGCCTGCGCCGGCCCGCGGCGGCCGAGCAGGATGACCTCCTCGACGTTGCTGTCGCGGAGCGCGGCGAGTGCGTAGTCGGCGATGTCGGTCGGCGCCAGGCGGTCGGGCGACTGCAGCAGCACGCGCGCGACGTCCATCGCGACGTTGCCGTTGCCGATCAGCGCGACGCGGCGGCTGTTCTGCAGGTCGAAGCTGCGATGGCGGTGGTCCGGGTGGCCGTTGTACCAGCCGACGAACTCGGTTGCGGAGTAGACGCCGGCGAGGTCCTCGCCGGGTGCGCCGAGCCGGTTGTCGCTCTCGCAGCCGAAGGCGTAGACGATCTGGTGGTAGCAGCGCGCGAGGTCCTCGACCTGCAGGTCGCGCCCGAGCTTGACGTTGCCGAAGAACCGGAAGCCCGGCTGCGCCGCGATCTTGTCGTAGACACGCACGACGCTCTTGATCTTCTGGTGGTCGGGCGCGACGCCGCCGCGCACCAGCCCGAAGGGCACCGGCAGCCGGTCGAACATGTCGACCTGCACACCGCTGCCGGCGTCCGGCGTCGTCGCGGCGGGTGACTTGAACAGGGCCTCGGCGGTGTAGAAGGCCGACGGCCCCGATCCGATCACGGCGACGCGCCACTTCGAGCTGCTCGGGTCCATGGCGGCGGATGATAGCCCCACGTCGCCGGTTGGCTATTCTGGGACCGTGCGAACGAGCTCCATGTTGCTGGTCGGACTGGCGGCCTGCGCCGTCGACGGCGGTCGCATGCGCGCCGGCGAGCGGGACGAGATGATCCGGGTGAACCTGACGACGGCGAGCGCGCCCGAGATCGCAGCGCTCGAACGGGCGTTCGAACGGCGCAATCCGGGACACGGGCTCTGCTGGCGGCCGGCGCTGACGGCGCTGCCACCGGCGGCGAACGCGCGCGTGCTGCTGGTGCAGTCGGGTTCGGCCGCGGTCGCGGGCCGCGAGGTCGAGGCAGAGCGCGAGATCGGGGTCGGCGACGCGGTGGTCGTGCGGCCGGGCGAAGCGATCGCGTTCAGCGCGCCGATCGGCGCGCTCGAGTTCACGCTGCCCGAGGCACCCGCCGCCGCGGTGCCGCAGCTGATCCGGCCGGATCAGGATCCGCGCATCACCGACACGCCCGGCGGCTGCGCCACCGATGTCGGCGCGTACCGGCGCGTGCTGCTGACGTGGCTCGGCGAGAACGGGCCCTACACGTTCCACGACCTCAACGTGCACCGGGTTCGCATCGACGACTCGTTCACGCACTATCACCCGAAGGACGGCGGGTTCGACGAGTTCTACCTGGTTCAGGCGGTTCGGCCCGGGGCGCGGATCCTGACCAGCAGCCGCACCGCCGAGATCGTGCAGCCGGAGTCGATCGCGCGCGACGACGTCGCCGACCTGCTGCAGTCGACCGAGCTCGCGGTCGGCGATCTCGTCTACCTGCCGCGCGGCGTCGCCCACCGCGGGCTCGGCGGCGTGCTGGCGCAGGTGATCACGGTGCCCGGGTTCGTGCCCGGCGCCGAGATCGGGCTCGATCACCATCTCCAGGCGATCAACGAGCGGTTCGGCCTCGGCGGCGCGGACGCGCTGCCGTTGCACGCAGCGGGTGCCCATCGCGCGATCGTGCGTTGAGTCACCGGCCGTGACCGAGCCGCGGCGCACGATCCGCTTCGAGCTACCCGACCTCGTCGAACAGCTCGAGGCGTTCGCGACGCGCTGGCCGGATGCCGGCTTCGACGAGCGCGCCCGCGGCTTTGCACCGGTCGGGGAGGACGGCCTGCTCGCGCCGCCGTTGCTGGCGCTGCGGCCGGTGCCCGGCGAGAACGTGCGGCGCTATCGCCGTCGCTGCGAGGACGAGGGTGTCGCCGCCGGTCGGCACGCGGTGCTGCTGGTCCGCGCCGCGGGGGTCGCGATCGGCTACTGGCACGATGCCGAGCTGCTGCGGCACAAGGCGATCCGCAAGTACGTGATCCGCGGCCACGGCAAGGCCCAGGCCACGCACCTGAAGACCAAGGGCAAGTCGCGCTACGGCGCGCGTCTCCGGCTGCAGAACTGGCGCAGCCAGCTGGGCGAGACCAACGAGTACCTGGCGGCCTGGTGGGACGAACTCGGCGCGCCGCGGCGGGTGTTCGTCGCCGTGCCGGTGCGCGTCCTCAGCGAGCTCCTGGCCGCCGATCCGCCGCCGCCATTCGGGCGCGACGATCCCGCGCTCGAGCGGATTCCGCTGCACGTGCATCGCCCCGACCACGCCGAGCTGTTGCGTGTGCATCACCGCCTCGGCGAAGGGCGCGTCGAGCTGCCGGGCAACTGACGTCCGGACCCCGTCACGGCGCGGCCGCGGCGGCGATGCCGTCGGCGGTTCGGCGACGGCCTCATCCCGGGCTCGCGCTCGCGTCGATGGCCGCCGAGACGCGGCACCCGCCAGCCAACGCACAACACTTCGGAGAACGCATCCAGATGGTTCAAAGCTCGCACTCTCGTACCGCCGCTCTGGCCCTGACCTCGGCGGCCGCCATCGCGCTCGTCGCGACGGCCTGCAGCCGTGGCAGCAACGTCAGCAACGCCGCTCCGCGGATCAGCTCGGTGCCGGCGCAGTCGACGCTCGGCGGCACCGCGTTCTCGCTCGATCTGGGCGACTACGTCACGGATCGCGAGGGTGCGACGCTGACGTTCGCCGTGACCTCGGGTGGCGGCTCGTTCACCGACGACACCTACACCAACACGTTCGACGCGATGGGCACCTACACGGTGTCTTTCACCGTGAACGACGGTGCCAAGGTCGCGACTGGCTCGTTCGACGTGCAGGTCACGACCTCGAACTTCGTCGTCGTCCAGGAGGACACCGCCGGCCTGTTCCTGCTCGACTCGGGCACCAATGGTCAGGTCCGGGTCGCGTCGGCGGTCGGCTCGCCGACGTTCGCCGCGGGTCTCGCCGACGGCCGCATGGCCTACCAGGTCGGCGGCACCCAGCTCTGGCTGTTCGATCCGATGAACCGGACGAGTCGGCGCCTCGCCGGCGACGCCGCCGGTGCCGCGACGTTCCGCGCCAAGACCTCGGACAGCCGGTTGTTCTACACCACGGGCAGCGCGCCCGACATGACGCTGTCCTACTACAACC
>JAGQRB010000709.1 GCA_020425925.1 Planctomycetota bacterium | reverse complement strand
GCTTGATCGAGCTGGCGGGGTAGAAGTACTGGGTCGCATCGCCGAACATGCTGCGGCGCAGCACGACCCGGTCGCCCTCGACGGTCGGCTCGCCGACCAGGATCTGCAGCCGGTATCCGGCAGGGTCCGCGAGGATCGGGGCGAGCAGCTCCGCGTGCGGCGACGCGCGCAGCAACGCCGCGAGGTCGCGCGGCTGCTGCGGCGCCGCCAGCCCGAGCGCCGCGGTGGCAACGGAGGCGGCGAACACCATGCCCGCGTCAGGCTACCGCGCGATCGCCGCGCAGTACCCAGGCCGGCGGGAAATTGCGCCAGATCAGCGGACTGCTGCCCGCGCCGTCGAAGTGCTCGCGGATCAGCCGCCGCAGGCGGCGCGCATTCGGCGTGATCGACGACTGCAGGTAGGTGAACGTCCGGAACGACCCGCCCGGCGCCACCACCCGGCTCGCGGTCGCGACGATCGACTCCATCGTCGGCAGCAGGATCAGCGGCAGGCCGGAGATGATCGCCTTGGGCGCGGGCAGGCCGCGCTCGGCGAGCAGGTCCTCGACGTCCTCGACCTGCGCGCAGGCGAAGTCGAAGTCGGGCATGCGTTCGCGCAGCACCCGACAGAAGCCCTGCTCGCGCTCGATGCCGAGATAGCGCAGCCCACCGACCTCGCGACTCCGACGCCAGATCGACTCGGTCAGCGAACCGGTGCCGGCACCGTACTCGACGATGACATCGCCGCTTCGCAGGTCGAGCCCGGTCAGCATCGCGTCGCCGAGCGCCCGCGTGCTCGGACAGACCGCACCGACCTCGCGAGGGTTGCGGAGGAAGCAACGGAGGAAATACAGACCGCGGGCCGTCCGGCCCTGTGCCGTCGTCATGCCGGAGACCATGACGCGGGAGCGCACCGCGGCGAAGCGCCAACGAGGCTCCCCGGCGAGGTTCATCGAATCTTGGCGTCGCGCTCGCGCAGCTTGAACGCGCCATCGTTCGATGTTCCGCGTGCAGGTTCGCGTCCGCCGCCGACGAGCGCTCCCCCGGTGTTCTCCATCGCGGGGCCACGCGTCCGCCACCACTCCCAAACACCGCGCTGGGGATACCAGATGACGACCCACGGGAAGATCCACCGCATCGACTTCCACCTCCATTCCTACGCGTCGAACGTCACCGACTACTTCGCCGCGAACAGCCTCTCGATCCCGGAGTCGTATTCGGACCCCTTCGAGCTCTATCGGCTCGTCAAGGAACGCGGCATGTCGCTGGTGACCCTGACCGACCACAACTCGATCGAGGGGGTCCTCAAGCTGCGCGATGCCGGCAAGCCCGACGTGTTCATCAGCGCGGAGATGACGACGACGTTCCCCGAGGACGGCTGCAACATCCACGTGACGGTCGCCAACATGTCGGAGGCGCAGTTCCGCGAGGTCGATCGCTTGCGCGGCAACATCTACGACATGATCGACTACTGCGACCGCCAGATCGCAGCCGAGGCCGGCGATCCGAATCGCAACCGGATCGCCTACTTCGTGACCCATCCGTTGATGAGCACGCAGAATCGTGAGTACGGCCGCGAGGGCTCGTTGTCGATCGAGCACATCGAGAAGGCGCTGCTCCTGCTCAACACCTTCGAGGTGCGCAACGGCACGCGGACGCGCGCGCTCAACGAGCTGACCGTCCGATTGATCGAATCGCTCGACCGCGAGCTCATCGAACGGCTCGCCGACAAGCACGGCATCGCACCGAAGGGACCGACGCCGTGGCTGAAGGGCATGGTCGGCGGCTCCGACGACCACTGCGGCATCAACCCCGGTCAGACCTGGACCGAGTTCGTCGTCGAGCACGGCAGCTCGCCGGCGCCGAACGACCTGATCGACTCGATCTGGCGGCGGGAAACGATGCCGGGCGGCTCGCACGGCGGTCCGGTGACGCTGGCCCACGCGGTGATCAAGCTGCTGCACGACGGAAGCTCGAAGAAGCAGGACAACGGCACGAAGACGATCGCGATCGGCGGCCCGATCGGATCACTGCTCGGGCTCGCGTTCGGGTCGAGCAAGACCCCGAGCCTGCGGCACAAGCTCGCAATCGGCGGCAAGGTGCTGCTGCGCAAGGTCGCGGGCAAGGTGCTGCCGGAGCGCTCGCGGCGCGGCCTGCCGTTCGAGCGGACGCTGGCGCGCGAAGCCCACGGCATGCTGACGGATCCGGAGTTCAAACGCCGGCTCGCGGCCGCGACCCGCACCGACGACAAGATCTTCCTGATCGTCAGCAGCATGATCAACCGCATCTTCGTGCACTACGTCGAGCGGATCGGCTCGCCGAAGTCCTTCGACCTGGTGTCGGCGATCAAGGAGATCGTCGCGCTGGTCTCGTCGAACGTGTTCGTGTCGATGCCCTACCTGCTGTCGTACTTCCACCAGAGCTGCGATCGCCTGATCGTGCGCGACGCGCGCAAGACGTTCGGCATCGTCGACCCGCCGAAGGTGGCGCTCGTCACCGACACGCTGTTCGACGTCAACGGCGTCGCGCGCACGATTCGCCGGATGATCGAGGAGGCCAAACGGCGCAACATCGAGTTCACGGTCGTGACCTGCCTCGACCGCAAGGAGCACGCAAAGCACCTGAACGACCCCGAGATCAGCGATCTCATCGCCTGCGGCCGCCTGCGGATCTTCGACTCCCTGGTGACGCGTGACTTCCCGCAGTACGAGGGCCTGGCGATCCGCTTCCCCCCGTTCCTGGAGCTGCTGAAGTACCTCCAGGAGGAGGGTTTCACGAAGATGCAGATCAGCACGCCGGGAACGGTCGGGATCGCGGGGCTGCTCGCCGCCAAGGTCCTGCAGCTCGAAACCTCGTCGACCTACCACACCTGCTTCCCCGAGTACGTCGAGAACTACACCCGCGACATCAGCCTCGAGGCGCTGGCGTGGAAGTACATGGTGCTGTTCTACCACTCGGTGGACGAGGTCGTCGTGCCGTCGAAGTTCATCGCGAAGCTGCTGCACGACCGTGGTCTGCGCAAGCGCAAGCTGCTCGTGCTCGACCGCTGGGTCGACGTCGACCGCTTCTCGCCGGCCCGGCGGCGCGCGGACTACTGGACCGGCCACGGCGTCGCGAACGCCGACCGGCTCGTCAAGTACGCCTACCTCGGCCGCCTCGGTGTCGA
Source organism: Planctomycetota bacterium (assembly GCA_020425925.1). Taxonomy (GTDB): domain Bacteria; phylum Planctomycetota; class UBA1135; order UBA1135; family UBA2386; genus JAGQRA01. The sequence goes on along the minus strand of JAGQRB010000709.1, from coordinate 7,261 downwards.
GAAGAACCTCGCGACCCTGGCCGGGGCGTTCCGCCGGCTCTGCAGCGAGCGCGACGACGTGCACCTGTTCCTGATCGGCGACGGCCCGTTCCGCGCCGAACTCGAGCAGCTGCTCGACGGCATGCCGGTCACGTTCACCGGGTTCCTCGGTGGCAGTGAGCTCGCGACCGCGATCGCCAGCTGCGACGTCAAGGTCTTCCCGAGCACGACCGACACCTGGGGCAACGCACCGCTCGAAGCCCAGGCGGCCGGTCTGCCCGTCATCGTCAGCGACCGCGGCGGTCCGCAGGAACTGATGATCGACGGTGAGACCGGCTTCGTCGTCCCGGGCCGCGACGTCGACGCCTTCGCCGACGCGATGGCAACGCTCGCCGACGAGTCGACCCGCGCCCGCATGGGCGCCGCCGCTCGCGCGTTCGCCGAGAAGAACCGCATCGCCGAGCCGTTCACCGCGATCCTCGACAGCGAGACCTTCCGCCGGCGGGCGAAGAGCAACAAGCGCCGGGACACGGCCGAGGAAGAGGCTGCCGACGACACCACCGCACCCGAGGTCCTCGTGTTCTCCAACGAAGTGGGGCATGCCCATGCTGGCGTCTTCAACCGCTGACACCGGCGAGCTGCCGGCTCTGAATCCCGAAGCCCGGCCGGTCGACCGGCGTCGACCCGCGCTGGTGCGCGGCCTGCTCGGCGCCCTCGCGGCGATCAATCTGCCCGGCAAGGCCTACGCCCGGGTCATGCTGTCGCGCGCGAAACACCGCTCGCTCGCCGGCCATCCACGCATGGCGCGACGCATCGCGTCCTGGATCCCGTTCTACGAGTACGGTCCCGACGAGTACTTCACTGCCGACGGCGCGCCGGCAGCGATCGCCGAACGGCGCCGCGCCGGGTTCGACCGACTCGCGACCCGACTCGCGACCGGCAAGGCCAAGACGATCGAGCAGAGCCGCGCGCTCGCCGGAATCGTCTCGGACGTGAGCTTCACGAGTCACTACCGCGTGCCGTTCCAGTTCCGCAGCATGGCGCAGCAGCGACTCGAACCCGGGTGCCTGCTGTGGGCAGCCGAGGGTGCGCAGGTCCAGGACCTCGACGGCAACCAGGCCTACGACGTCACGGGCTCGTACGGGGTCAACCTGCTCGGCAACGACTTCTACAAGGGCTCGATCGAGCGCGGCGCGGAGCTCGTGCGGGAGCTCGGACCGATCCTCGGCTCCTACCATCCGATCATCGCCGACATCGCCCGTCGTCTGCTCGCCATTTCGCGACAGGACGAGGTGTCGTTCCACATGTCTGGCACCGAGGCGGTGATGCAGGCGGTGCGCCTCGCGCGCTACCACACCGGTCGCTCGCACGTCGTGCGCTTCTGCGGCTCCTACCACGGCTGGTGGGACGGCGTGCAGGCCGGCATCGGCAACCCGCGACCGTCGATCGAGCTCTACACCCTGAAGGAGATGAGCGCGACGACCCTCGAGGTCCTGCGGATGCGCAAGGACATCGCCTGCGTGCTGGTGAATCCGCTGCAGGCACTGCATCCCAACGCGAGCGCACCGTCCGACTCGACGCTGATCTCGGCCGGTCGTTCGGCGAAGTTCGACAAGGCCGCCTACACCGAGTGGCTGCGGCAGCTGCGTGAGATCTGCAGCGAGCGCGGCATCGTCCTGATCTTCGACGAGGTCTTCCTCGGCTTCCGACTGGCCCGCGGTGGCGCACAGGAGTACTTCGGCGTCCAGGCCGATCTCGTGACCTACGGCAAGACGCTCGGCGGCGGCCTGCCGATCGGCGTGCTGTGCGGCCGGCGTCGCTACATGCAGCGCTTCCGGGCCGACCAGCCGACGAACTTCTGCTTCGCTCGCGGCACCTTCAACTCACATCCCTACGTGCTCGGCGCGATGCACGAGTTTCTCGCCGCGCTCGAGCGCCCCGAGGTCCTCGCGTCCTACGCGGTGCTGGACGAGGTCTGGGACGGACGTTGCCGTCGGCTCAACGCGCGGCTCGCGGAGCTCGACCTGCCGGTGCGCATCGAGAACATGACCTCGGTCGCGACCGTGCTCTACACCCAGCCCGGCCGCTACCACTGGATGTTGCAGTACTACCTGCGCGACGCCGGCATCTACCTGAGCTGGATCGGCACCGGCCGGCTGATCTTCAATCACGCCTGGTCCGAGGAGGACTTCGAGCAGTTCGCGCGGCGGTTCGTCGCGGCGGCCGAGGCGATGCGCGCCGACGGCTGGTGGTGGTCCGGTCCGGAGCTCACCACCAGGTCGATCAAGCGCCGTGTCCTGCGCGAGACCCTGCGGGCGGCGCTACGACGTCGTCCATAGGGTCGATCAGCTCGCCGCGCAGCAACGCGAGCGGCGACCGCCAGTAGAGCGCGATGTCGTGGAACGGATCCGTGAGGATCTTCGTCGCCCAGCAGATGCCCACCTGCCAGTGGCGCGTGACCGACAGGTAGAGCACGCGGATCACGATCGCGGCGACGCCGAGCGCGAACCAGATCATGCCGATGTTCATCAGGTAGCCCCAGGCACCGACGGGTTGGTCGAGCAGACCGAAGACCGTCGGCGACGGGATCAGGATCAGCGGCAGCGCCACCCAGGCAGCGTGCAGGATGACCTTGCGCTGCAGGTTGTAGCCGACCTTGATCGCCTCCTTGTGCGCATGGGTGGCCTGGTTGACCTCGTCGTAGCCCTTCGGCTCGAAGAAGAAGTGACCGCTCTGGCGGGTGACCATCGCCACCAGCCAACCCAGCAGCGCGGCGAGAGCGGGGTTGAAGAACACCACGACGAACGACGTCAGGAACGTCAGCGCCGAGATGAAGTGCAGGGTCTGGTTGATCCGGCTCTGGTGGTAGTAGCGGTGATCGTCCCAGCGCTGCTCACGCAGCTCCTCGAAGAAACTCGGCCTCGCGGCCACTGCGGCATTCGTCGTCATCGGTCCTCCCGGTTGGAGTGGTCCATTCCCGCACGGCGCGGCAGCCCGACCCGACACAGCAGCGGGGTGCCCATGCGGATCGTCGTTCCCTCGGTCACACGCGGGTCGATCTCGAAACCGCCCGTCGCGAACAGCACGATCGTCGAACCGTGCTGGAAGTAGCCCATCTCGTCGCCGCGGCGGTAGGTCGCGTCGCACTCGAGCCGGTTGCTGCCGCGGTAGCGCAAGCTGAGCAGGTGGTCGAGGCAGTGCAGCTTGATGCTGGCGACGAGGATCGCGGCCACCGGAACGAGCGTGATCGCCTCGTTGCGATCGGCGAGCTCGAGGTCGATGACCGCGCGTTCGTTCTTGCAGAACAGCTTCTCGATCCGCCGCAGCGCGATCGGGTTGACGTTCCAGGTGTCGCCCGAGATGTAGTTGACCCGCCGCACCCGACAGTCCTCGGGCGCATGGAAGCGGTGGTACATGTCCGACCGCAGCCGCAACGTCACGAACAGGCCGTCGCGGTGCTTGTCGACCATCTCGTCGTCGCCGAGCAGGTCCTGGAGCGTGTAGGGGAAGCCCTTGGCCTGGATCAGCTCGGTGCCGCGGATCCGCCCCATCGCGCCGACCACCGCATCGCACGGGCTGACGACCGCCGAAGCGGCGCCGTCTACGGGTCGCGCGCCCGGCCGCAGCTCGCGCACGAAGCAGTCGTGCAGACTGCGGAAACGCTGCTCCTTGGCCTCGGTCAGATCGAGATCGGGCGCGAACTTCCGCCACGCCGCGATCGAGACCTTGGTGAGCCAGCGGATGCGCAGCCGGCTGTACCAACCCATGAAACGCGTCGCGAGCCGACGCGGGATCCGGTTGGTGACGAGGAAGTTGACGTCCTCGCGCAGGAAGAACCCGCGCAGCCGCGAGCGGCGGCGCAGCTTTCGAACCGTTCTGGGCTTCTGCTTTGGCAGTCGAACTCGGACCATGCTGCCTGCGGGCCGGTGGCCCTCGGACTGGCGAGGACAGTAGGGATGGTCGCGGAGAAACCGTGTCCGCTGCGTGAAGATTGGGAACGGGCGCGAAGGCTGGCCGCGGCCTCGGTCAAGATCCGCACGTGAGTTCCCCTGCGACCCCGCCGGTCCGCCTGCGACTCGTGCTGCTGCCCGGCATGGACGGCACCGAGATCCTGTTCGGCCCGCTGCTGCGGGCGCTTCCCGCCGCGATCGAGCCCGAGGTCGTCACCTACCCGGAGACCGGCCCCAACCGCTACGAGGACCTGCTGCCCGCCGTGATCGAACGGGTGCGGTCCGGCCGCGACTGCATCCTGCTCGGCTGGTCGTTCTCCGGTCCGCTGGCGCTGCGCGTCGCCGTCTGCTGCCCTGATCGCGTCCGCGGCGTCATCCTCGCAGCGACGTTCGTGACCCCGCCGATCCGGTGGCTCGTGTCCGTTCGCCAGCTCGTGCGTGGGCCGACCTTCTTCGCGCTGCGGGTGCTGCGCCGTCTGCCGATCTGGCTGCTGCGACACCGCGACGACCCGCTGCGGCGCGACAAAGCGGCGATCTGGCAACGGGTGCCGGCCCACACCCTGGCGGCGCGGGCACGCGCGATCCTGGCGGTCGACGTGCGCGACGAGCTGCGCCGCTGCCCCTGCCCGGTGCTCTATCTGGCCGCCAGCGACGACCGGGTCGTGCCGCCGCGCAATGCCGCCGAGGTCCGCGCGGTGCGCCCCGCCGCCGAAACGGCGACGATCGCGGGCGGACACTTCGCGCTCTACAGCGCCGCCGACGCGGGGGCAGCGGCGATCGGCGAGTTCGCGGTGCGCTGCCTCGCGGACCGCGTCGCGGCCGCTACGAATCCGTGAGCCTCGTTGATGGGGTGGTCCGGCTGGCTGCGTTGGTCCGGGCACGAACCAACGAGGAAGCCATGAACACCCGAACCTCTGCCCGTCTCGCCGCCCGCGCGGCAACTCTCACGATCGCCGCATTCCCGCTCGCCGCCCAGTGCCAGTTCGAGCTCGCGAAGCTCCTGCCCCCGACCTCGATGCCGACCGCCGAGTTCGGCCACGACGTCGCGATCTCGGGCAACCGGGTCGTGGTCGGCGCACCGCTGCACGATGATCAGGGGCTCTCGAACGCGGGGTCGGTCCACGTCTACGAGCCGGTGAACGGAGCCTGGTCGCATGTCGCGTCGATCACGCCGTTCGATCCGCGCTCGAACGATCGATTCGGAACGGCCGTCGCGCTCGACGGTGACACGATCGCGGTGGGTTCGCCCTACGACGACGACAACGGCTCGTCGAGCGGGTCGGTCTACGTCTACGAGTTCGACGGCGCCAGCTGGCAGCTCGCGACCAAGCTGACCGGCTTCGGCGTCGCCGAGCACTTCGGCGCCGCGGTCGCGATCCACGGCGACGTGTTGGCCGTAGGCAGCCCGGAGGCGCAGGGCTCACAGGCCGTCCGCGAGGGTGTCGTTCGGGTCTACGAGCGCCTCCAGGGCGTCTGGACCTACCGCGCGATCGTGTCGCTGCACGGCACGACGAGCGACGTCGGCTTCGGCGCGAGCCTCGAGGTGCACGACGAGGTCATCATCGCGGGCGCGCCCGGCTCGGCGATCAGCGGCACTCCCGACAGCGGCGCGGCCTACCTGATCGAGCGCGTCGGCAGCAGCTGGAACGAGACGACGGCGTTCTTCGACCCGTTCGGCAACACCGGCGATCGCTTCGGCGAGAGCGTCTCGATCTTCCAGAAGACGGCGGCCGTGATGGCGCCGAATCGCAACGGCGGCAACGGCGTCGGTTTCGTATATCGCTTCGACGGTGCCGGATGGCGCGCCACACGCAGCTCGAGTTCGTCGCAGACCGTGGTCCACTACGGCCGCAGCGTCGCGCTGTCGTCCAACGCGGTGCTGTCCGGCGATCCGCTCGCGCACTATGGCGGGCACGTGCCGCAGACCGGCGGCGGCTACGTGCGCTACTGGGCGCTCGGCCTGTGGCGCGACGCCGCGCATGCGGACAGTCCGAACTCCAGCGACGGCGACCGCGTCGGCTACTCGTGCGATCTCGACACCCGATTCGGGGTGCTCGGTGCACCCGGCGACGACACCCGCGGCAGCGACGCCGGCGCCGCCTACGTCTGGGAGTTCCCGTGTCACGGCTACACGCTCGACCCGATCGCACCCGCCATCGCCGGCCAGAACAACACGATCCGCATCCGACGCGCGATCCGGCAGTTCTCGCTCGTGCTCGTCGGACTGCAGCCGGGCTACGTGTCGATCCCGGGATTCGGACCGACCCAGGGCGTCGCGATCGCCGACCTCGCGATCCTGCTGACGCTGGATCGCACCGCGAATCCGGCGATGACCGTGAATCTCCCGGTGCCGGCGGAGCTCTCGGGCTGGACGGTGCTCGTGCAGGCGATGGAGCTCGAGACCGAGGCGATCAGCAACCTCGAACGGGTGACGTTTCAGTAGCGCGTGTCGCACACGCGCTACAATCCGGCGGCGATGGTCGCCGAGCCCGATGACGCCACGGATCTCGCCGCCGAACTGTACGACGAGCTGCGGCGCCTGGCCCATGCCCGCATGAAGGGCCAGACGCCGGGCCATACGCTGCAGACCACGGGGCTGGTGCACGAAGCCTGGCTCAAGCTCGGCGGCGGCAGGGACTCCCGATTCCGCGACCGCGAGCATTTCTTTCGCGCGGCGGCGCAGGCGATGCGCTCGGTGCTGATCGACCACGCCAGACGCAAGCGCGCCGACAAGCGCGGCGGCGGGCGACAACGCGTCCCACTCGACGACATCGCCGCGGCCTACGAAGCGCAGTCCCTCGACCTGCTCACGCTCGAGTCCGCGCTGGTCACTCTCGAGAGCACCGACGAGGAGCTCGCCGAGATTGCCCGCCTGCGCTTCTTCGCCGGCCTGACGGTGCCCGATGTCGCGGCGACCCTCGGCCTGTCGGTGCCGACGATCGAACGCCGCTGGCGCACGGCGCGCGCGTTCCTGCGGGCCGAGCTCGGTGAACCCGACGACGGAGAGGGAACGTGACGTTGGCCTGGACCGAGGTGCGGACGGCCTTCGAACACGCCGTCGAGTGCGACGAGGCCGAGCGCGCGCGTTTCCTCGCCGAACTCGCTCCCGAGCTGCGCACTCGCGTCGCACAGCTGCTCGCGGCCGATGCCGCCGCGATCGAGCCACCGAGCTTCGTGGCCGGGTCCCCGGCGATCCCCGAACGCCTCGGCCCGTTTCGCCTGATCGGGATCGTCGGCGAGGGCGGCATGGGCACCGTCTTCGCAGCCGAGCAGACCGAACCGATCGTGCGCCGCGTCGCCCTCATGGTCGTGCGGGCGGGCATGGACACGAG
>JAGQRB010000708.1 GCA_020425925.1 Planctomycetota bacterium | reverse complement strand
CCGGGAAGTGGCTCTCGAACCACTCCTTGTTCTCGAACGGGTAGTGCACCTGCGCGAACGGCATCGACCCGGACTCGAACCAGCAGTCGAGCACCTCGGGCACCCGCCGCATCGTCGACTTGCCGGTCGGATCGTCGGGATTCGGCCGCGTCAGCGTGTCGATGAACGGCCGGTGCAGATCGGTGACCTGCACGCCGAAGTCGCGCTCGAGCTCGGCGATCGAGCCGTAGACGTCGATCCGCGGGTACTTCGGATCGTCGCTCTTCCAGACCGGGATCGGGGCGCCCCAGAAGCGGTTGCGCGAGATCGACCAGTCGCGCGCGTTCTCGAGCCACTTGCCGAACTGTCCGTCGCGGATGTGCGCCGGGATCCAGCGGATCGTGGCGTTGTGCGCCAGCATGCGATCCTTGAACTCCGTGACCTTGACGAACCAGGCGCCCGGGATCGCCTTGTAGATCAGCGGCTCGCGGGTGCGCCAGCAGTGCGGATAGTTGTGCTCGTAGGTGACGTGCTTGAGCAGCACGCCGCGGTCCTTGAGGTGCTTGATGATCGGCTTGTTGGCGTCGAAGACCATCACGCCCTGCCAGTCCACCACCTCGCTGGTGTAGCGGCCGCGCTCGTCGACCGGACAGACCAGCTCGATGCCATTGGCCTCGCAGACCTTCTGGTCGTCCTCGCCGAAACCCGGTGCCATGTGCACGACGCCGGTGCCCTCGGCGGTGTCGACGAAGTCGCCGGCGAGCACACGGAAGCTGTTCGGGTGGCCCTCGAAGTACGGGAACATCGGCACGTAGGTCCGGCCGACGAGGTCCTTGCCCTTGCGCGTCGCGACCACCTCGAAGCCGTCGAGCTCCTTCTCGAGCGAACCGAGCGTCGCCTGGCCGAGCACGTAGAACACGCCGTCCTTGCCGACGATCACGTAGTCGAGCTCGGGGCCGACCGCGAGCGCGAGGTTGCTCGGCAGCGTCCACGGCGTCGTCGTCCAGGCCAGGATCTTCAGCGGCCCCGGATCGCCCTCGCGCGGATGCAGCTCGAACGCGACCGTGATCGCCGGATCCTGGCGCGGCCGCGTGCTGTCGTCGATGCGGGTCTCGAAGTTGCTGACCGGCGTCTGCAGCGACCACGAGTACGCCATCACGCGCTGGCCCTCGTAGACCAGGCCCTTGTCGTGGAGCTGTTTGAACGCCCACAGGACGCTCTCCATGTAGGAGAGGTCCATCGTCTTGTAGTCGTGATCGAAGTCGACCCAGCGGGCCTGGCGCGTCACGTAGCTGCGCCATTCGCCGGTGTAGCGCTGCACGCTCTTCCTGCACGCGTCGTTGTATTTCTCGAGCCCGATCTCGTGCACCGCCTGCGCGCCGCTGAGGCCGAGCTCCTTCTCGGCCTCCATCTCGGCCGGCAGGCCGTGGCAGTCCCAGCCGAAGCGGCGCTCGACCCGCCGGCCGCGCATCGTCTGGTAGCGCGGCACGACGTCCTTGACGTAGCCGGTCAGCAGGTGCCCGTAGTGCGGCAGTCCGTTCGCGAACGGCGGGCCGTCGTAGAACACGTATTCGTTGTCGCCGGCGGCGCGCTGCTCGACCGAGCGCCGGAACGTGTCGCGCTCGCGCCAACGCGCCAGCATCGCCGCCTCGATCGCAGGGAAGTCGGCCTGAGGACTGACTGCGGGATAGGGCTCGTCGTCGTTGGCTCGGGCGCTCATCGGGGAGAGCAGTGTGGCGAGCCGGTGGCGGTGGCGCAAAATCGAAAAGGGCGGCGCGCGTCAGAACTGCACGCCGAAGCCGATCGCGATCCCGCGCCAGCGCGCGTCGAGGTCGCGGTCGACCGGCACCGCGTCGCCGTACAGGCCCCGCCAGTGCCGATAGGCGACGAACAGCTCGAACTCGTCGACGACCGGGAACACGGCCCCGAACTCGAGCTGACTCGAGGAACTCGCGCGCTCCATCAGCGACCAGGTCGCGCGGGCGTAGGGCTCGAACCAGTCGCGCGCACGCACCCGGGTCTCGACGCCGAACATCGGTCCGAAGTAGGACTCCTCGACGTCGACCATCGGGTTGTCCGACAGATCGATGCGGTCGGTCGCGACGCCGACGAGACCCTTGACCTCGACGCGTGAGGCCTCGATTCCGAAGCGATATGCCAGCGAACCGTGCACCACCGAGTAGTCGGTGCGCCCGATGCCGTCGCTGAGGTCGAACTCGCCGGCGGTGCCGCTGAGGTCGACCTCGATGCCGTGGTGGAACCGGCGACGACGCTCGCCGGCGGGCGACGGCCCGTCCCGTGCCGCTCCATCGAAGGGCAGCACGATCCGCGCGGTCGGGAACAGTCGATCGGAGTCGGTTCCGTGGGTGTCGTCGAGCGCACACGCGCCCAGCACGGCAGCGCTCAGCGCGGAGACCGATACGCGCGCCGACGTCTTCGGGATTCTCATCGGCCGGGACGATACCTCACGGGCGCGCCCGGGAGTCGGGCAACGTGCCCGCGGCGAGCTCGCGTTCGGCGAGCTCGCGCAGCTTGAACTTCTGCACCTTGCCCGTGACGGTCATCGGGTACTCGTCGACCACCCACCAGTAGCGCGGGATCTTGAACGTCGCGATGTGATCCTTGCAGAGTTCGCGAAACTCCGCGGGCGTCGGTGGATCGGCCGCGCGCGGCCCGTGCAACCGGACGCAGGCGAGCAGCTCCTCGCCGAACTTCTCGTCGGGTACGCCGAGCACCTGCGCATCGGCGATCATGTCGAGCGTGAACAGGAACTCCTCGATCTCGCGCGGGTAGATGTTCTCGCCGCCGCGGATGACCATGTTCTTGATCCGACCGGTGATGCCGATGTTGCCGTCGTCGTCCATGACGCCGAGGTCGCCCGAGT
>JAGQRB010000707.1 GCA_020425925.1 Planctomycetota bacterium | reverse complement strand
GCCGCAGCGGTTGGCGCAGTCGAACACCGGCAGGTGGGCGTCCTCGAGATGCGGCGCGCCCTCGATCGTCATCGTGCCGCAGACGTAGTCGTTGGCGGCCTGGACGTCGGCCTTGCGGAAGCCGAGGTGCTCGAGCAGGCTGAAGTTCCAGTCGCGCAGCTGGTCGGCGGTGACGCCGAGGCGCTGCCGCAGGAAGTCCTCGCCGAGGATGTTCTTGTTGAACACGAACGCGATGTCGAACGCGCTCTCGAGCGCCTTCTCGACCTTCTGCAACGCGGCGTCGTCGAAGCCCTTCGCGGTCAACGTTTCGTGGTTGATCGCGGGCGCGCCGGCGAGCGTCTTGCGGCCGATCACGTAGTGCAGGATGTCCTCGATCTGCGAGGCCTTGTAGCCCAGGCGTGCCAGGGCCGGTGCGAGGCTCTGGTTGGCGATCTTGAAGTAGCCGCCGCCGGCGAGCTTCTTGAACTTCACGAGCGCGAAGTCGGGCTCGACGCCGGTGGTGTCGCAGTCCATCAGCAGACCGATCGTGCCGGTCGGCGCGATCACGGTCACCTGGGCGTTGCGGAAGCCGTGCTTCTCGCCGAGCGCGAGCGCGCGGTCCCAGGCCGCGCGCGCCGCGTCGAGCAGATCGCCCGGGCAGAGCTGCGGATCGATGCCCTTCGGCGCGATCGAAAGCCCCTCGTACTCCGACTCGGTGGCGCGGTAGGCGGCACGGCGGTGGTTGCGGATCACCCGCAGCATGTGCTCGCGGTTCTTCTCGTAGCCCGGGAACGGCCCGAGCTCACCGGCCATCAGCGCCGAGGTCGCGTACGACTCGCCGCACATGATGGCGGTGATCGCACCGGCGAGCGCGTAGGCCTTCGGTGAGCTGTAGGGGATGCCGAGCCGCATCAGCACGGTGCCGAGGTTGGCGAAGCCGAGGCCGAGGGTGCGGAACTCGAAGCTCTTCTTCGCGATCGCCTGGCTCGGGAAGCTCGCCATCAGCACGCTGATCTCGAGCACCATGGTCCAGAGTCGGACCGCATGGGCGAAGCTCTCGACGTCGAAGTTGCCGTCGGCGTCGAGGAACTTGACGAGGTTGATCGACGCCAGGTTGCACGCCGTGTCGTCGAGGAACATGTACTCCGAGCACGGGTTGCTCGCGTTGATGCGGCCGTCCTCGGGGCAGGTGTGCCACTCGTTGATGGTGGTGTCGAACTGCACGCCCGGGTCGGCGCAGGCCCAAGCGGCATAGCCGATCCGGTCCCAGAGCTCGCGGGCGTCGACCTCCTTGCTGACGCCGCGGTCGGTGCGGCGGATCAGGCGCCACTTGCTGCGCTCGTCGAGCGCTCGGAAGAACTCGTTCGGAACGCGCACCGAGTTGTTCGAGTTCTGGCCGGAGACGGTGGCATAGGCCTCGCCGTCCCAGTCGGTGTCGTACTCCTGGATGTCGACCGCGCGCAGGCCCTGCTCGGCGAGCTGCAGCGCGCGCTGCAGGTAGTTCTCCGGCACGCAGGCGCCGCGCGCCTCGATCAGCGCCGCCTTCAGCCGGGCATTGTCGCGCGGCGACGTGATCGTCGTCGGCTCGCCGGTGTCGTCGCGGCCGTGACAGGCGTTGATGACGGCGTTGAGGTGGCGCCTGACCACCCGGCTGCCGGTCACGAGCGCGGCGACCTTCTGCTCCTCGTTGACCTTCCACGACACGAACTGCTCGATGTCGGGGTGGTCGAGGTCGAGGCAGACCATCTTGGCCGCGCG
>JAGQRB010000706.1 GCA_020425925.1 Planctomycetota bacterium | reverse complement strand
CTGCGGCGGTGCAGCTCGTCGCCGCTGCCGGGCTGGTAGCGGATCGTGCCGAACGTCGCCTCGGCCCAGACTCCGGCCGGCTGGTACGGGCGCACCGGTGCGCCGCCGAGCCGCGCCGCGAGCTGGCCGCCGAGCGCGAGCGCCTGATCGCGCAGCATCCAGGCCGGCAGCCGCCGACGTGAGCTGCGCGCGAGCCGTTCGTTGTGGGGGTCGGCGGCGAAGTCCGCGCCGTCGGCGGCCGCCGACTGGCGATAGGTCGCGCTCGTGACGATCAGGCGGTGCAGCGCCTTGACGTCCCAGCCCGATGCCACGAAGCGCCGCGCGAGCCAATCGAGCAGCGCGGGGTGGGTGGGTCGTTCGCCCTGCCGCCCGAAGTCCTCGCTGGTCGCGACCAGACCGCGGCCGAAGAACGTCTGCCAGGCGCGGTTGACCGCGACGCGGGCGGTCAGCGGGTGGTCGGCGGCCACCAGCCAGCGCGCCAGCGCGAGGCGATCTGCGGCTGCGTCGCCGGGCAGCGGCGGCAGGAAGCCCGGGGTGTCGGCGGTGACGGCGTCGCGCGGCTGCCGGTAGCTGCCGCGCTCGAGCACGTGCGTCGTGCGCCGCCGGTCGGTCGGCAGCTCGTCCATCACCGACACCGTCAGGAAGCGGCGTTCGAGCGCGCGCTGTTCCGCGAGCAGCGCATCGCGCTGCCGTTCGAGATCGAGCCAGCCGGCGACGCGTTCGGCGCGGAAGTGGCGCCGCAGGCTGCGCCGGGCCGTGTCGTCGCGCTCGGCCGACGGCTGCGCGAGCGCGCGCGCGATCGCGGCGGGCAGGTCCGGCACGGTCTCGTCGACGGCGCGGCAGTAGATGCCGCCGATTCCGCCGGTGTTGACGATCTTGACCAGCAGCTCGTTCGGCCCGGCCCGGAGTCGCAGCTCGGCGCGCTCCTGATCTGGGGTGGCCCCCCGCCGCGTGTCGTTCTGCAGCACGAGCTCACCGTTGCACCACAGCTGCAGTCCGTCGTCGGAGCCGAGCGACAGCGTCATGCGTCGCGTGCTCGGCACGGCGATGGTGCGGCGGAAGTAGAGCGCGTACTGCCCGGTCGGCAGCGCGAGCACCTCGCCGTCGGTGAGCCCCATGTCCGGTTGCCAGGCGCCGCCGCCCCATTCGGGCGGGAACTCGTGACCGAACAGCGTGTCGGCGTCCCGTTCGGCGACCTCGAACGGGCCGCAGCGTTCCCAGCGGCCAGGCTGCGAAGGTCGCATCGCGGCGTGCGCCGTGCGCACGTGTTCGCCGCTGACGAGCTCCCAGTCGTGCTCTTCGGCGTCGAGCTCCGGATCGTCGCCGAACAGCCGGGATTCGAGTTCCGCGAGCTCGCGTGCGATGTCGCCGAGGCGGCGCTCGGCGTTCGGGTCCGGATCGCAGCGCATCGTCGGCGCCAGCGCTCCCCGCCGACGTCCCTCGCCGGTCTCCGAGGTCTGGTCGAAGAACGCGAACAGGCCGTAGTAGTCGCGCTGCGTGATCGGGTCGAACTTGTGGTCGTGGCAGCGCGCGCACTCGAACGTCAGCCCGAGCCACACCGTCGCCGTCGTCTCGGTGCGGTCGAAGACGTTCTCGATCCGGGTCTCCTCGGCGATGCGGCCGCCCTCGCCGTTGTGGGCGTTGTTGCGCAGGAACGCGGTCGCCAGGCGCTGGTCCGGCGTCGCATCGGGCAGCAGGTCGCCGGCGAGCATCGCGATCGTGAAGCGGTCGAACGGCAGGTTGTCGTTGAGTGCGCGTACCAGCCAGTCGCGCCACGGCCAGGCCGTGCGCGTCGGGTCGTCCTGGTAGCCATCGGTGTCGGCATAGCGCGCGGCCTCGAGCCACGGCCACGCCATGCGTTCGCCGTAGTGCGGCGAGGCCAGCAGGCGGTCGACCGCGCGTTCGTAGGCGGCGTCCGACGGATCGGCGGCGAACGTCGCGACGTCCTCCGGGCTCGGCGGCAGACCGGTGAGATCGAGCGTGACACGGCGCAGCAGCGCTGCCGGCGGCGCCGGCGGATTCGGTGTGAGACCCGCGTCCGCGAGGCGGGCGAGCACGAAGCGGTCGATACCGTTCTGCGGCCAGCCGGGGTCGCGCGCCGGCGGCGGTTCGTCCGCGCGCGGTGGTACGAACGCCCAATGTGCTTCCCAGCGCGCGCCCTGCGCGATCCAGTGCCGCAGCGTCGCGATCTCGGCCTCACTCAGGGCGAGCCCCGAATCGACCGGCGGCATGTGGTCCTCGCCGGCCGCGGTGATCCGGCGTACGAGCTCGCTGCGTTCGGGCTCACCGGGTGCGAGCACCTCCGAGGCGCTGTCGCGGTCGTCGAGCCGGAGGTCGGCGCG
>JAGQRB010000705.1 GCA_020425925.1 Planctomycetota bacterium | reverse complement strand
GCCTGCGGCACGCAGAAGAACTTGTTGAGGTGCACCGCGTTGCCGGAGCCGACCTTCAGCGTGCGGTAGATGTTGCTGATCCCGTACGGATCGCAGTCGTTGAAGCAGTAGACCGGCAGCTTGTGGTCGTCCGACAGCTTGCGAATGAAGCGCCGCGTCGCGCGCGTCGGCACGCCGCCGGTGCCGATGATGATCGCCTTGGCGCCGCGCCACCACTTGTGCTCGTGCAGCCGCGCGAACATGCCGCCGGTCTCGATCACGAGCACGAACTTCGCCTTGGTCTCGAAGGCGAAGTGCTCGACCGAGTTCGGGATCGTGTAGGAGCCGCTGCCGAAGCGCGTGCAATCGATGCGCTCCTCGGCGCCGGTCTCGCGATCGCGGTCGATCACCACGAGCTCGCCCGCCACCGTGCCGCCGTGCTCCTCGGGGCGGAAGCGCAGCTGTTCGCGCGTCACGCCTTCGAGGCTGAACAACGCCTCGATGTCGTCCATCGCCGCGTCCGACTCGGGCTGCTCGGCGAACTTCGCCTCCTGCCAGTTCTTCGAGACGTAGTACGCCTCACGCTTGGTCGCGAAGTCGTCCTGCTCGATCATCTCCTTGCTGAGCGCCATCAGCTTCAGCGACTGCGCGAAGGTCTTCACGCTGTTGACCGTCAGCGTGCGCTCGATGCGGCCGCGGCCCATCTTGAAGCCGCCCTTCTTGTCGTAGTGCGCATTGCGCAGCGAGCGTTCCGGGTACTTGAGCTCGGGCTTGTCGCCCTTGCTGATGCTGCCGTAGACGTGCTGGGCGCAGTTGAGGATCTGCTCGACCGTGACCTTGTCGAGCTTCGTCATCGGCTTCTTGCGAACCTTCGGCTCGCTCTTCTTGATCGCTTTCTTCTTGGCTGCCATCGCTACCGCCTCATGGTGTCTCCGGCGGTCGCTGACCCCGACCGCCGAGTGGTCTCGCTGCGCGGTCACTCTTAGCGAGCGCGGGGGGCGTTCGTCCAGGCCGGTTTCGGTGTCGCGTCGATCCCGACGGGGAATGTCGGCAGGGTAGAGACGTCGGCGTCGTCGGCCCCGGTTGCCTGCAGTGGCCGATCCGAGTTAGCGTGACCTGGAATGATCAGGCTCGCGATCGGGCTCGGCGCGTTCGCGCTCGCCATCTCGACGCTGCTCGGGCAGCGCATTCCGACCACCGTGCCGGGGGCGACCGGCCTCTGCTCGCTCGCCGTCGCCGATGGGGTGGTCTATGTCGGCTCCTACGACTCGGGCGGGGTGACGTTGTCGCGTTCGAAGGACGGCGGCGACACCTGGACGGCCCCGATCCGGGTCAACCAGAGCGGCGGCTGTCATTTCGACGAGGTGAAAGTCGCGGCCAGCGGCGCCAACGTCTTCGTGGTGTGGGACAGCGACGATGCGTGCAGCGGCTCGTACCCTCGACTGCGCTTCAACCGATCGCTCGACGGCGGCCAGACCTGGCTCGCCGCCGATGTCACCCTCGATGCCGTGAGCCCGACCAGCCTCGGATTCACGCCGACCGTTACCGTCGAGGGTGGGGCCGTCTACGTGACCTGGGAGGGCCGGGTCACGGGCGCCGACCCGATCCGGATCTACTTCAATCGCTCGTTGGACTTCGGCACGACCTGGCTGCCGCAGGCAGTTGCGCTCGCCGACGCGGGGGTTCCGAACGACGGGCGGGGGTCGTGTGTCGCCGTGTCCGGCTCGGTGGTCCACGTCGTGTGGCGGGAGGCTCGGGTCGGTTACTGGGACGTGCAGTACCAGCGTTCGCTCGACCAGGGGGTGACCTGGCTGCCGAACGACGTCCGACTCAACCTCGGGGTGCCCGCCGGCTCGCAGCGGAGCAACTGGGTCGGTATCGCGGCCCAGGGTTCTTCGGTCTGTGTCGTCTGGGCCGATCGTCGGGCGTGGGCGAACCCGACGGGCACTTCCGATTGCGACATCTTCTGCAATCGATCCACGGATGACGGCACGACCTGGCTCGCCACCGACGTGCGTGTCGGCCCAGGGAACGTGCCCGCGGCATACGAGGTCGTGGCCCCGAAGTTGGCGATGGTGGGCAACACGGTGCACCTCGTCTGGAGCGATCGGCGATCTGGCAGCTATGAGCCGTTCGCGAAGCGCTCCCTCGACGGCGGCGCGACCTGGCTGCCGCCGGAGACGCGGCTCAATGGCAGCGTGGCCGCCGGTGCGGGCTACGCGCTGGGGGCCGAGGTCGTCGCTTCCCCCGACCTGACCGCAGCGGTCTGGATCGAGTCCCGACCGATCTCCAGTCCGAGAGAGATCTACCTCAATCGCTCGCTCGACGATGGTGCGACCTGGTCGCCCACCGAGCTCCGCCTGAGCCAGACCGGCAGCCCGTCGCTGAAGCTCTTCGCCAAGGTCGGCATCGAGATGGACACGACGCACACCATCTGGGCCGAAGACACCGTGATGACGTTGCGACACGCGATCGCCTCGGGCTACCTCGCGTACGGCAGCGGCACTCCCGGCGCCGGCAACATCGTGCCGCGGGTCCGTGGCAGCGGGGTCCCCGGCATCGGTGCGACGTTCACGATCGCGGTCGAGGAAGGTGCGGGCGGCGTGTTCGGGTTGCTGGCAGCCGGCTTCGGCGCGGGGTCACGCACCGCCGTCCCGATGTTCGGGGGCACGATGCTGGTGCAGCCGACTGCGATCTTCGGCTTGTTGCTCGGCGGCGCGGGGCCGGGAACCGGCAGCGCGTCGCTCCCGGTCGCGGTCCCGTCGGATGTCGCGCTGCTCGGATTGTCGATCAACTGGCAGGCGCTGTTGCTCGATCCGGCCGGTCCGATGGGGGTGACGTTGACCAACGGGCTCGAGCTGTGGATCGGTTGAGTCGCTGATTCGACCGCTGCCGGCAACCGAACCGGCGCGCCCGCCCGGTCACTTCGCCAGCGGCACGGAGAGCGCCCGGGTGCCGCGGATCAGCTGGCCGTCGAACAGCCAGTCCTGGAAGCACAGCGTCATCGGGTCGAGCCACTCCGGCAGCGCGATCTCCCAGGACACCGTCGCGCCGTACTGGAACGGCAGGGTTGCGAGGTAGTACGGACCGCCGGCCGGCACCAGCAGGCGGCAGCCGGGAGCGACGCCGGGGTAGAGCAACGGGAAGTCCGTGGTCGTCAGTGACACCAGCAGGAAGTGCCCCGCCGCGACGCCCTGGTTGTCGACCTGGATCCGGTTGAACTCGGCCCCGATCTGCTGGTTGCCGACCCACGCGATCGTCGCGTTGCTGCAGGCCTGGCCGCTGAGCGCCGGCGTCGCCGGCTGGTCGTAGGTCAGCGTGCGGCCGTAGAGCGGATTGCCGGGCGCGTCGGTTGCATAGGAGAACAGCACCGCATCGGCATCGTTGTCGTAGACGCAGTCGATGTTGTAGGCCGCGTAGGGGCTCTGGAAGTAGACGACGCCGGTCTCGGTGGTGGCGCCGTTGAAGCCGATGCGGTTGTAGTAGGCCGCGCCGGTGCCGAAGCCGCGCGCCGAACGCGTCGTCACGACCCAGTGTGACTCGTCATCGGTGTCGAATGCGATGCCGGAGACCACCCAGCGCAGATCGTTGGCGTTGGCGATCGTGACCGGCGGCTTGCCGGCGGACGGCGCCGCGGCGCCCTCGGCCCAGTCGAAGCGTTCGGTCCGGATTGCGGTGCCGGTCACTCCGAACAGGTAGTTCGGGTACATCGCGAGCGGGGCGGTGGCGAACGCGATCAGGTAGCGCCCGCCGCTGCCCTCGACGACCGGGGAGATCTGATGGTGCGTGTTCTGGCTGCCGAGCGCACTGCGCCAGGTGCCCGTGGCGACCGCTCCGGTGTTGTCGATCCGCTTCGCGATCACGTCGGCGTCGTCGCCGCTGATCGAGTAGTCGTAGGACCAGGTCGCGCAGATCCACGACCAGCTGCCGGAGCCGGTGGCAGCCTGGTTGACCCTCGGCCTGAGGTTCTGCTGGTTCGGGTTCCTGACGATGTCGAACGGTTGTCCGAACGTGCCCTGCGCACCGTTGCTCGGGTCGAAGATCGCGCCGCGGACGAATCCTCGCGAGTTGTTGATGTTGGCGCCGGCGCCGTCGTCGTTGCACTGGAACACGAAGATCGCCTTGTCACCACCGTGGAACGAATCGACACCACCGACGTCGACGTGCCAGTCGTTGACGTTGGCGGTCACTGCGAGCGCGGCGATGTTCGTCAGCAGCGTCGGGTCGGCGGCCCGGTGCACGTGTGCTCGGATCCGCCGCGTGATCGGCGTCGTCGCGAAGCCGCGGGCCATGCCGACGACCCAGCGGTTGACGCCGCCGACGAACGCACAGCAGGCGTTGTCGGTGCTCCAGTTCGCCGTGATGTCGGTGAAGACCGTCACCGAGGCGCTGAAGTCGTCGTTCATCAGGCGCGCGTAGACGTCGCCGTCGGAGATCGACGCCCAGCGGACATAGGCCATCATGACGTTGACCGTGGCGGCCTCGTCGTCGCGACCGATCTCGCTCTGACCGTACGCGTTGCCGGTCGAGATCTGCACGTTGCTCAGCAGCGGGTCGACGACGATCGGCAGCACCGCGTCCGCGAGGCGGCGACCCGCCAGACACAGCGTGATCTCGCCGTCGCAGAACTCGGTGGTCATCGGCATGCGCTTGCCGGTGGCATCGACCGCGACCGCGGCGCCGTAGCTCGCGATCGCCTGGCCGCGATCGTCACTGAACACCAGCGGCTGGTGTGCCGCGGCGACGGCCGGCGACCGCAGCGCGGTGGTGACCCGACCGACGATCACGAGGTCACCGGCCGCCGGCCGCTCCGCGATCACGAAGGTCTGCTCGAGACCCTCGCCGCGCACGTCGTAGGCCTCGGTGATGCCGCCGAACCGGTACTCGTAGCGGAACTCCTGCCGTGCCGGCTCCGGCGTGCCGACCGCCAGCTCGACCTCGCCGATGCGGGCCGAGACCGTGCACCAGGACCAGGGCTGATTCTGCGGGTAGTCCTGGCCGAGGTAGGGAACGAACGTCATGCCGTCGTGGAACGAGGCCTTGTAGTCCGCGCCGGCCGCCCAGATGCCGTAGTCGAACCCGCTGTCGCCGGCCGCGGTGTGGATCGGCGCGCGCTGCGCGGCGAGCTCTGGACCGGTGGCCGGCGTCGGCGGCGGCGACCGGTCTTCGAACGTGGCCTGTGCCGCGAGCGGGGCTGCAGCGAAGCCGAGGGTCAGGGTGGCGAGGAGAACCTTGGAGTGAACGGAGATCATGGAATGGACTCGGATGAGTGGTCGGGAACGCCGGCCGGAGTGGCGGGCGCACGAGCGGTGCTCATCCGAGACCTCGACAGGCCGCGCGGGACCGAACGCGCGATTTCGCGGACCAGGGGTCAGTCCGGTCCGATCTCGCCGCGGCGCAACGCCATGACCTGTTCGCCGAGCCGCCGCAGCGCCCGGTTGTGCCGCATGCGGGCGGCATCCTCGCTGACCCCGAGCTGCTCGCCGAGCTCCTTGAACGAGACCTTCTCCCACAGCCGCAGGTGGATGATGCGCTGATCGACCTCGTCGAGCAGATCGATCGCGAGCCGCACCCACTCGCGGCGCTCCTGCCGATCCATCGCCTGGCTCGGTCGGGTCACATCGCGGTCCGGCGGGTCGAGATAGAGCACGCTGTCGGAGTGGATCGGGCGCTCGAGGTCGTGGTCGCGGCGCTGGCGCCGCAGCCAGCGCTGGCCGTCGACGATGTCGCTCGCGACGATGCGTGCCAGCAGCGCGCGGAAGTGCTCGCGGTCGGCGATCTGGAAGCGTGGACCGAGCTCCATCACCTGCACCATGGCGTCCTGCACGAGATCGATCGATTCGACCTTCTGGCGCATGCGGTCGCCGAGCTTCCTGCGGACGTAGGCGTGGATCCACGGCAGGTTCTCGCGGATCAGCACGTCGAGCGCTTCGCGATCGCCGGCGTGCCAACGTTGCAGCAGCTCGCGCGTGTGGCCGGGGTCGCCGGTCATCGCGGCATTGGACGCGACCGCCGCGCGTGCGTCAAACCACCCGGCCGTACTACCTGCCGATCCGGTCGCGCAGGGCGATGAAATCGGGGTGGTTCGCCAGCGGCTGCAGCCAGGCCTGCTGCAGCAGGAGGCGAGCTTCGTCGGTGTTCTCGGGCAGCGCGCGCTGCAGCCAGCCGCACGCCAGCGCCGCGAGCTCGTCGCGATCGTTCGCTGCGACCGTCGGCAGCTCGAGCGCGGTAGTGACGAAACCGACCGCCTGCAGCAGTTCCTTGTCGCTGGTCGGCGCGAGATCGACCTTGCCGATCGCCGCCCGTCCGAGCAGCGCCGGATCGCCGGCGCGCCGCCCGGCCTCGGCGAGCAGGTTCCAGTGCACCCAGAGGAACCGCTGCGCGGTCACGTACGTCGGCACCTGGTCGAGCACCCCGGCCTGCAGTGCGATCGCCTCCTCGAGCAGCGGCACCGCGGTGTCCGGCGGCCGACCGCTGCCGGTCAGCAGCCAGTTGGCGCGGTTGCTCAGCGCGCCGCCGAGCTCGCAGGCGTAGCGCTCGACCGACGGGTGCGCCGCTCGCAGTTCGCGCAGGATCGAAATCGCCTGCGCATGGTGCCCTTCGAGCGCGTCGACATCGCGCGCGCTCCGCATGTACTCGATCTGCGCCAGCACCGCGTGGGCCTTGGCGAGGTGGAAACGGTCCTCGTGCCGCGCATCCGGCAGGTCGGCGAGGAGCTCCGCTTCGCGCAGCAGCTCCGGCGCGATGCGGTCGGCCTCCGCCACGGTCTTGTTGCGCGCGGCCATCTGCAGGGTCTCGATGAGCTTCAGGCCGAGCAGCGTGCGGCGATAACGCGGGGTCTCCGGATACTCGGTGCGCAGCTGCTCGAGCAGCCGGAGTGCTTCGTCGCGCTCGGGTGCGCCGCCGCCCGCATCGCCGAGTCGTCGGCGCGCGTCGCTGAGCCCGAGCAGCGTCGAAGCCAGACGGAAGCGGCTGGGTGGGAACTGCGGGCGCTGCTCCAGCAGCCGGCGGAACAGCGTCACGGCCTGCTCGAAGTGCTCGCGCGCGGTGGCGAGACGCCCGCGTGCGATGTGGATCGAGGCCAGGCTGAACGTGCCCTCGGCCAGCATTCGCGCGGCGTAGGCGTCGTCGGGGTTCTCGGCGACCAGCTCGGACCAGATCGCGTTCGCCTGTTCGTTGAGCGCCAACGACTCCGCGGTCGCGGAGTAGCGCATCGAGCAGCGTCGGCGGGCATCGAGCAGGCTCGCCTGCAGCTGCCGGACATGCGTGCGATCCGCGCCGCCGTCGGGGTCATCCGCGAGCAGGGGCCGCAGCAGGTCCTGCGCCGCCGCGATGCTGAGCTCGGCCTCGTCGTGGCGCAGCAGGTCGATCAGAGCCTGCGCGCGCAGCTGGTGCGCGGCCGCCAGGTCGATCCGGGCCGTGAGCGGCAGCGGTCCGTCGCACCGGGGCTTGACGATCAGCTCGATCGCCTCGTCCAGCGACGCCAGCGCCGGTTCGGCCTGCGACAGCGAATACTGCAGCCGCGCCAGCGCGCCGCGGGCGCGCGCAGCTTCCTGGCAGAGCACCGGGTCGTCGCCCGCGGTCGCCTGCAGCTCGTCGCTGAAGTCGCGTGCGTCCTGCAGGAGTTGGAGACGCAGTGCCTCGGTGTGCGGTAGCGCTTCGAGTTCGAACTCGGCCAGTCGGGTGAAGAGCTGTTGCACGCTGCTGCGGGCCTGCAGCAGGAACCTCCGGGCGAGGTCGCGTTGCTCCAGCGCACGATGGCGCTCGGCGGCGATCTCGTCGCGGGCGTTGCGGAAGTGGATCATCGCCGCCACCGGCGTGACGACCAGCAGCAGGAAGGCGAGGACGGCGGCGAGCGACGCCGCCGGCTTGCGCCGCAGCAGCCGCAGCAGGCGCGCGCCGGCCGAGATCGGCCGCGCGGTGATCGGCTCACGCGCCAGGAAGCGGCGCAGATCGGCCGCCATGCCAGCTGCCTCGTAGCGCCGCCGCGGGTCCTTCTCGAGCGCCTTCAGGACGATCGTCTCGAGGTCGCGCGGCACGTTCGGGCTGCGCGAACGCGGCAGCGGCGCCTCGCTGCCGGCGATCGCCGCCATGACCTGACGGGTCGTACTGCCGGTGAACGGCATCGCCAGCGTCAGCAGCTCGTAGAGCACGACGCCGAGCGAGAACACGTCGCTGCGTCCGTCGATCGGTAGCCGTCCTGCCTCGACCTGCTCGGGACTGACGTACTGCGGCGTGCCGGCGAAGTCGCCGGTGATCGAGAGGCTCTCGGCCTCGAGGTCCTTGGCGAGGCCGAAGTCGACGATGCAGAGCTCGCCGGCCGCGGTGACCAGGATGTTCTGCGGCTTGATGTCGCGGTGCACGACGCCGCGCTCGTGGGAATACGCCAGCGCCGCGGCGATGCGTGCGGCGAGCTCGGCGACCTGATCGAAGTAGCCGCCGCCGGTCGCGGTCGGACTCACGCCGACGCCGCGCGCGCTGAGCCGGGAGGCATCGCCGCGCACGTGTGCCCTGACCTCGTCGAGGACGGCGCGCAGATTGCGCCCCTCGACCAGCTGCATCGCGATGAAGTGCGTGCCGTCGTGCTCGCCGACCGCGTGGATCCGGACGATGTCGGGATGGGCCAGCTTCGCCGCCGCCGCGGCCTCGCGCCGGAAGCGCTCGACCTGCCGCGCGGACAGCGGCAGGTGGGGCGACAGCACCTTGAGGGCGACGCGGCGGCCGAGCGACTCCTCGACGGCCTCGTAGACCACGCCCATCCCGCCGCGGCCGAGCTCACGGCCGAGGACGTAGTCGCCGAGCCTCCGGGTGCGCTCGTCGTTCCATTCGCCAGGCCGCTGATCGAGCATCGGCTCGAGCAGGTCGCGCACGCTCTCGTGCCGGGCCAGGTAGTCGTCGAGCGGCCCCTCGGAGCTCGGTCCGGAGCGGCGTTCGATGTAGGCCTCGACGGCATCGGCCAGCCGATCGAGGTCGTCGGTCGGCGGATCCGGGGAATCGGCGGAGTCGGTCACGGGCTGCTGCCATTGTCCCTCGCCGGACGGGCGCCGACCGAACGGGGTTTTTGGCTTTCTGGGTACGGCACGAACGTCACTCCGCCCCCTCGCCCCGGCTCGAGGCGACGCGCAGATTGCGCAGCACGAGCCGGACGTGGTCGATGTTTCCGGTAGCCCGCAGCCGGAACGTGACGCGCACGGGGACCTCCCGCGGCGACGCAACCACCGGCAGCGCGATCTCGTCACCGGCGCATCGCAGCTGGGCATTCCATGCACCGCCTCGGCGCTGCAACACGAGAGTTCCCTCCTGGATGTCGGCCACGCACGGCGCTCGCTGACACCCGGATGAGCCCGTTGTCTGCAGGCAGCTCGTTCCGGCGAGCGAGCGTGTATGCGAAACGCTGTTGTGCCCCTTGCCGTCGACGTCGTTCGCCGCGAGCACGACATCGACGGTCGCATTCCGAGGCCGCCAGTCGAGAAATCCGTAGTCGGCGAGAATCGAGCAATCGCCTGCGATGGGCTGCGTGAACGTGGCGGCAACGGCTGTCACTTCGTCGCCGTGTGTCTTGCCGGCCGGCGAACTCACGTCGAACAGCAGCTCCCCATCACCGGCCTCGGCGACCGTCCGCGCCCCCGGCGTCGAACCCGACAGCACGACGCCACCGCGCCGCAGCACGGCACAGGAGAACGGCACGGGGATCTGCTCGTCGCGCCAGTCCTGCGCCGGGACGCCACTCTGCAGACCCCGATCGAGGCCGCTGTAGACCGGTCGATCGACGTGCCGCCCGAGACCGTCCCGCATCGCCTCGCGCGTGGTCTCCATCGCTTCGATCATGACCTCCAGCGTTCGATCCACTTCCGTCTCACCGTGCATGAGACACGGCCAGATCCGCGGCGAGGACACGAAGATCCCACGCCTCTGCACCGCCTCGAGGAACAGCGCGTGGACCCCCGCGGACGTCACACGCTCGGATCCGGAGAGGCGCAGGTGCGGCCAGTGTGGCAGGCCCGTCATCGTCCAATCCAGACCGCGTTCGCGAGCCGCCGCGTCGAAGCCCGCCTGCAGGCGCCGGCCGATCCGCGCGAGGTGCGCGGGAACGTCCTGCGACTCGTAGACCTTCAGGCAGGCGTTTGCGGCCGCATAGGACAGCGCCTCGCGCCGCGCGGTCATTCCGTAGCGGAAGCTCCCGAAGTGCTTCATGAAGCGCCGGGGCCCGACCGTCGCCGCGATAGGGAAGCCGTTGCCGAGCGCCTTGCCGAGACAGACCAGGTCCGCATGGACTCCTTCGCGCTCCTGCATTCCGCCACGCGCGACCCGGAACCCGGAGACGACCTCGTCGAACACTAGCAGCGCTCCGTGGCGGTCGCACAAGGCCCGCAGGCCGGCCAGAAACCCGGCGACCGGCGCTTCCTCCTGCAGCGGCGCGACGACGATCGCCGCGACATCGTCACCGTACTGCCGCATCAGGGCGTCGGCGCGGCCGAGGTCGTTGAACGGATAGCGATGGGTCAGTGCGGCGACGCTCGCGGGTATCCCGATCGGCTCCGGCCCCACCGCCATGGACCAGTCCTGGAAGCCGTGGTAGCCGTTGACGAGGAGGCGGTCTCGACCGGTGGCGGCGCGAGCGAGCCGAACCGCTGCGCTGGTCGCATCGGTGCCGTTCTTGGAGAACTGGACCTGCTCGGCACCGGGGATCATCGCGCACAGGCGCTCGGCAACCTCGACCTCGAGCGGTCCCGGAATCGACAGGTGGGCCCCGCGATCGAGTTGCTCGAGCACCGCGCGCTGAACCTCCGGGTGGCGATGACCGAGCATGCAGGGGCCACCTCCTCCGAACCAGTCGATGTACTCGCAACCGTCGACGTCCCAGAACCGACAACCATCGGCCCGGTTGGCGTAGTGTGGGTAGCAGCCGTGGTCGTGATGCACGACCGGAACGCCACCGAGGGTGATGTGCTGCTGCAGGCACGACCGCGCTCGGCGCACGAGCTCTTCGTTCTCGCTGGACATGCTGAGGTTGTCTCCGCTCGGCGAACGGCGCGCCCTCTCCGCCGCTGGCGCCGTGACTCGACCATCGATTGGCCCGTGCCGCAAGCCCCCGGCGTTCGCGCACCTCGGCGCCGCCTCTGGGCCTGGGACGGCAACGCGTGGAGCCAGATCACGAATGGCGGGCCGACACCGCGCTGGGGCACCGCTGCAGTCTGGGACTCGCAGCGCCAGGTCGTCCTGCTCTTCGGTGGCCGCGGGCCCAACGCCGCGCTCGGAGGGTCGGACTACCCGCTCGACGACACCTGGGAATGGAACGGCCTGTACTGGTTCCATCACTTCTGGGTGACGCGACCGCCAGCTCGCGCCTACCACGGACTGGTCTTCGACGATCGCCGCGGCCGCGCCGTGCTCCTCGGGCCCGACCGTCACACCGACCTATGCGTCGTTCGGCACCGGGTGTCCTGGTCCGGTCGGCACGCCCCAACTCGACGCGGTCGCGGGCTCGCTGCCGACCATCGGCGCCGACCTTCGCCTCGAGCTCACCGCCATCCCGCCATCGCCGCTGAACGCGGCTTTCGGCATCGTCGGATTCGACGCCGCCACCTGGAACGGCCAGACGTTGCCAGCTCTCGCTGGCGGCGTTCGGAATGCCCGGCTGTTCGGCGTGGCTCGCGCCGGTCTACACCCGGCCGCCGGTGAACATGCAGGGCACGGCGACGTTCGATATCGCGATTCCGATGAGTCAGTACTTCGTCGGCATCGACTTCTACGTGCAGGCAGCCGTGCTCGTTCCCGGTTGGAACCTCGCGAGCGTCGTCGTCTCGAACGCCGGCCATGGCCGGGCCGGTACGCCCTGACGCTGCAGCCGCATCAGCGCCGCGGCAGATCCGGCAGCAGCATGTAGTTGACCTGCGCGATCGCGACCAGCTCGCCGTGAGCGTCGTTCAGCTCGACGCTCACGGGACACATCGTCCGACCGCGTTTGATCACCCGGGCCGTAGCCGTGACGTCCGACAGGCACGGCCGCAGGAAGCGGATGTTCATGTCGGTGGTCGTCAGCGCCTGCTCGGCCCCGGTCAACGTCAGCACCGCGAAGCACGCGACGCTGTCGGCGATGGTCATCAGGATCCCGCCGTGGAACGACTCGAAGACGCCGTCGTACTCCTTGCGGTAGGGCACCCGCGCGGCGCAGGTGCCCTCGTCGAATCCCACGAGCTCCATGCCCAGGGTGGCGCTGATCGGGATCGCCCGCGCGCGTGCGAGCAGACGTCGTTCGAGCTCGGGGTCGGGCATCGTCGCCGCATTCTGTCACGCGGCTGCCGCGGCGGCAGCATCCGCGGCTCACAATGTGCTGCCACGGGGGCATCGACCGCTCGCCGAGACACCTGCGGACGTCGCGGCGGCCGGCGCCGCTGCGGCGGCGCCGGACGTGCTCAGTCGCTGAGCACCGAGTCGAGGCTGCCGCGCGCCGCGCTGTCGAACAACCGGCCCCTGCCGGCGTGGTCGCGCTGGCGCGCGGCCTCGAGCAGCAGTTCGGTGGTGTTGACCGCGGCGCGTTGCGCGATCCGGCTCAGGCTGCCCTCGTCGAACGAGAAGCGCGCGTTCGACAGGCTGAACGCGGCCTCGAAGATCCGGCGAACCTGGGTGTCGAGCGCCTCGCGCAGGTCCGTATCGCTGACGGTGGCGGTCCGCACGAGGTGAGCACCGAGTAGCTCGTTCGACTCCCTGCAGGCGGCGAGATTCTCCTCGAGTTGCTCGGCCGTGATCTTGCTCTGGGCCTCGAGGATCGTCCCGAGGCGCAGCCCGGGCTCCTGGCTGTTGGTGACCGCGTGGACGATCTTGCCCTCCTGGAACTCGAACACGAACATCGCGTCGGCTGCCTGCAACGTCAGCGTCCCCGTCTTGCGCAGCGAACTCAGCGTCGACACCAGGTCCGGAACGGCCAGCACCTCGGTCGAGCCGCGGATGCTCGAGATCTCGTGGCTCTCGCGCATCGATTCCGGTGCGGGCGACGGCTCGAGCTTCTCGGCCCGCTCGATGGCCGCCGCATCACTCTGCTTCATACCGAGATTCGCGCCGACCTGATTGGCGACTTCGGCGGCCTGCCGGAGCTGCCACTTCAGCTCGGACACGATCGAGACAAGCTGCGCGATCGCCAGCTCACCGCCATCGAGGCAGCAGTTCTTCAATCGGCGGATGCCCTGCTCGATCGCGGCGGCACGGGCCTCCAGAGCGCGCGAGTTGGAATAGACGGTGAGTTGGGTCTCGGGGCAGAACATGGTCGGAGCCTCGTGTCTGGCGTTGCGACCGGGACATCGGCAAGGACCCCGACGTCTCTCACCCCAACGTCATGAACATCCCGTACTGAGGCAGGGGCCCTCGACCGGTGCGGCGTCTGCTGCGCTACAGCTTGCGGCTCTTCTCGAGCACCTCGGTCAGCTTGCTCGCGGTCCGCTCGGTCGCCTTGTCATCGAGGTCGAGGATGTCGCGCAGCCCCTGCACGAGGTGGGGGATGTAGGTCTCGATGTAGTTGCGCTTCTTGAACTCGTTGGCGAGCTTCTTGCCCTTGCGCACGTGGATTCCGACCTTGCGACCGCAGTCCTGCAGCGCCAGGCGGAGCTCGGCCTGGATCTCCTCGTAGCCCGCGATGGCCTCCTTCGACTCCGAGGTGAACGGCACCCAGACCGAAGCGATGTGCACGAAGATCACCATCGGCCCGATCGGCAGCGCGCCGCGCGGCTGCTGCAGGCCGTAGTTCTTCCAGTTGGTCGCGATCACGGCCTTGGTGATCGCGCACGCCGACTGCTGGAACAGCAGCGGCACGCGGTTGGCGTAGCGGATCAGCTTCACCGGGTCGTCGGCGTCGCCCATCAGCGCTTCCTGGTTCTGCTGCTTCTTGGTCACCGACACGATCTTGCCGGTGTCCGTCATCTCGAGTGTCTGGCCGATCTTGCCGTAGGCCAGCCCGACCTCGACCGCGAACGGCCGGCCGCGGTAGACCACCGGTGAGCGCGAGCTCGCGACGTAGAAGTCGGCCTCGACCTCCTTCTTGAGCCCCTCGACGATCAGCTGCTCGCCGATCGGCGCGATGCACGACAGCGGCGGCGCCTTGATCTTGGTCGCGTCGATCGCCTTCTTGAGCTTGCTGGTGTCGGCGTTGGCCAGCCGTCGCGGGTTGGTGTTCGGGCTGATGCCCGCGGTCTCGCAGATCTGCTTGGCGACGGTGGGGCCGACACGCGAGAAGTCCGACTGCAGGAATGCCGAGATCGTGCGGTTCTCGCTGTCCTGCATCATCTTCTGCAGGATGCCGAGCTCGACGCCGTGGGGGTGCGGCTTGATCTCCTCGACCTCCTTCGGCAGCTCCTTCGTCGCGCGGTCGTAGAGCGTCTCGTTGCCGTCGGGGTCGACGAACTTGATCGCGACGTGCGGGTTGGCGACCGCGCAGAGCTTGAGGAACTCCTCGACCGAGCGCTGGCCGCGGCGGTACTCGCCTTCGAGATCGATCGCGACCTCGGTGCCTTGCTTCTTGTCCCACTCGATCGCGCGGTCGGTCGTCAGCGGCTTGTTCTTCGAGGTGTCGATCCGGATCTCGAACTCGTGCGGCACCGCGCGTGGACCGGTCTTGCTGCGCACCTTCACCGGCTTGCCGGTCGTCAGCTGGCCGTACATGCCGGCCGCCGAGATGCCGATGCCCTGTTGGCCTCGGCTCTGTCGCAGCCGGTGGAACTTGCTGCCGTAGAGCAGTCGGCCGAACACGTTCGGCACCTG
>JAGQRB010000704.1 GCA_020425925.1 Planctomycetota bacterium | reverse complement strand
GCCGGCCCGGCGGGGTGGCTTCGGGGGCGTCGCCGCGCAGCCACCGTTCGAGGTCGTCGGCGAGTGCGGCGGCGGTCGGGTAGCGCTGCTCGGGGCGACGCTCGAGGCAGCGGCGGCAGACCGCCGAGAGCGCGGCGGGCACGCCGGGGGCGCGGATCGCGGGCGGCAGGTCCTGCTCGATCGTGGCCATCACGGTGTCGGCGACGACCGACCGTTCGTGCGGCGCGCGGCCGGTCAGCAGCGCGTGCAGCAGCGCACCGATGCCGTAGACGTCGCTCCGCTCCGAGACCTCGCCGAAGCGGCGGGTGAGCTGCTCGGGCGCCATGAAGCCGGGCGTGCCGGCGTGCTCGTCGGCGCGGTCGCCGCGCAGCAGCGCGAGGCCGAAGTCGGTGACGCGGGCGCGGCCGTCGCGGTCGATCAGCACGTTGTCGGGTTTGATGTCGCGGTGCACGATGCCGGCTTGGTGCAGTGCCGCGACTGCGCGCGCGACCTCGAGCGCGATCTGGGCGGTGGCGTGCGGGTCGGCGCGGCCGCCGGTGGGGTGCTCGGGCCGAAGCGGCTGGCCTTCGACGAACTCCATCGCGAGGTAGGCGCGGCCACCCGCGACGCCGACCTCGTAGACGTGCACGACGCCCGGGTGGCGGATGCTGGCGGCGAGCCGGGCCTCGCGTTCGAAGCGGTCGCCGGCGGCGGCATCGGTGGCGAGCACGTCGGGCGCGATGACCTTGAGCGCGACGCGGCGCTGCAGATCGTCCTGGAACGCCTCGTAGACCACGCCCATCGCGCCGCGCCCGAGCTCGCGCACGAGGCGGAACCGGCCGATGCGGGGTTCGGAGTCGGTCTCCCGAGGGGCCTGCATCTCAGTCGGTGAGCTGCTTCGCCAGCGACTCCGCGAGCGAATCGAGCACGGCGCGGTGGACGAGGGCCTCGGCGGTGCGCCCGACGCAGGCGCCGACGATGCGCATCTGCAGCGTGCCTTCGGCGTCGCCGGTGACTGCGTCGGATCCGGTCCGGAGCGTGCCGGAGTAGCGCACGGTCAGGCTCTTGTAGAACGGCATCCAGGTCGCGCCCTCGATCTCCATCGCGAGCTCGAACGTCGCGGCGAGCTCGGCGCCGACGCCGGCGTGCAGCACCTCGCGCACCACCTCGCCGTCCTGCACGATGCGGAGCTGCAGCGAGCCGACCTTCTCCGTTCCCGCCTTGCGGTTGACGGTGACGGTCTGGTTGAGCGTGTGCCGCTCGCCGTAGACGTCGAGGTCGAAGACGCCGAACTCGCGCGCCAGCAGGAGCGCAGCGAGGACTGCCGCGACCCAGGCGAGGATGCGTCGGCGGCGCTGAGTCACGGCTGCGTCGCGCCGGACCCCGAGCGCGCCGCGAGCAGCTGCACGTCGAACGTCACATCGGGCTTGTTCGGGTGTCGCGCGGTCGCCGCGACGATGCCGGCGCAGAGCGCGTAGGGGCGGGCGGCGTCGACCACGACGACGTCGGCGAGCAGTGCCGGGTTGTCGTTGACGTCGACGCGCAGCGGCGTGGCGTAGGCGCGGGTGCCGGCGGGCAGCTGGGCCGGCAATGCGGTCACCGCTGTGCTCTTCTCGAGCGAGGCGGTCAGCGACGCGCGCACGCCGAAGCCGGCGATCACCGACCAGACGCTGGGCTTTTGCACCACCTGCCAGAAGTAGTCCTCGAGCACGTCGTCGTTCTGCACCACCTGCAGCAGCGCGATCAGCGCGACGAGTCCTTCGGCCATCGGGCGGACCTGCTCGACCGACGCGAACGACGAGAAGTCGCCGCCCTGCTGCTGGTGGGTGAGCGCGCATTCGACGCCCGGCAGCAGGCCGCGCGTCATCAGGTCGGCCGGCAGGAACACCGAGGATTCGCCGAGCAGTTCGGCCTGCTGGTCGTGCACCGTGACCCGGACGCGCGCCAGCCGCGAGTCGATCTCGATGCGGCGCGGCTCGTCGGCGATGACCGCGGTGTAGTGCCAGCTGCGCTGGTCGATCGGCGCACGATCGTCGCCCTCGCCCGGGTCGGTTCGGAGCGCGACCTCGAGCCGCAGCAGCCAGCGCCGCGTCTCGGTGCCGTTCTTCAGGCGCAGGCCGAACAGCACCCGGTCGCCGTCCTGCCACGCGGACGCCGTGTCGCGCTGGTCGAAGCCGCGCAGCAGGCGCGTGGCGCCCGGGAACTCGGCGGCGTCGACGCTGACCGTGAGCGCCGGGTCGGGCGCGCGCAGCTCGAGCGGCACGCTGCTGCAGGCGGCGGTGAGCAGGGCGGCGAG
The DNA here is from genome assembly GCA_020425925.1 of Planctomycetota bacterium. Classification (GTDB taxonomy): domain Bacteria; phylum Planctomycetota; class UBA1135; order UBA1135; family UBA2386; genus JAGQRA01. The sequence goes on along the minus strand of JAGQRB010000704.1, from coordinate 3,863 downwards.
GCCGAGGCCGAGGCGGGGACGTGGGGGAACGTTCATCGCGGGGTGTCGCGGATCGTAGCGCCATCGCGCAGAGAGCGGCGCCAGAGCCAGACCGTCAGCGCGACGAGCGCGAAGTGCAGCACACCGTAGACCTCGAGCCCGCGCCACAGCGTCTTGCCGAGCAGGCGGTGTTGCCGCAGCGTCATCGTGAACAGCAACACCAGACTCGTCACCCACCACAGCAGATCGCGGCGGCCGTTCGGACCGCGGCAGTAGAGCACGAACGCCGGCGCCGCGGCGGCGAGGTGGTAGACGCGCAGCACGGGGGAGAAGAAGCTCATCGCCAGCGTCGCTGCAGCGCACTGTTGGCCGAGGCGTTGCGGATCCGGCAGCAATGCCGCGCGGCGGTACCAGAGGCCGAGCACCGCGAGGATCGCGGCCGACCAGAGCAGCTTCGCGGCCAGCAGGCCGCGGTCCGAGAGGTCGACGAGGTTGACGGTGCGGCCCTCGGCGTCGCAGGCGCGTTCCTGCAGCAGGTAGTCCAGCGTGCCGCGGATGCTCGGGCCGCCGTAGAGTTCGACGATCGGCACGCTGCCGGGCTCGGCGAGCGAGCCCTGGATCGTCTGCCACAGCCGCCGCAGGTGGAACAGGTGGTCCTCGGTGCCGCAGAACGGCCACGGCACCACGAAGACCGCGAGCGCGACGGTCGCGAGCATCGCGGCTGCGGCGCGGTATCGCCGCATCAACGGCAGCGCGACGACGAACAGCAGCGGCGTCAGCTTGAGCGCCGCGGCGATGCCGAGCAGGACCCCGGCGCGCAGGTCGCGGCCGCGCTGCAGCTCGAGCGTGCCGCGCACGACGAACAGCGCGACGAACAGGCTGATCTGGCCGTGCGACATGTTCTGCGCGAAGCAGCGCTGGAACAGCACGCCGAACCCGAGCCACTGCCACCAGCGCAGCCCTCCGAACGGCTGCACGAAGCGCAAGAGGTCCCGCAGGATCACCGCGATGCCGGCACCGAGCAGCGCGCAGTAGACCCAGCGCACGACCAGATCGTCGCGCAATACCACCTGCAGCAGCGCGTACGGCAGCACCGCGAAGTGCGGGTAGGCCCATGGCCCCGACTCGGCCCGGGCGCGGTAGAGGTCGATGCCGCCGGCGCGGAACTCGCGCGCGGTGTCGAGGAAGATGCCGAGGTCGCCGTACTTGTCGGGGCCGGCGAGCGCCTTGGCGGCGATCGCGAATCCGATCGCGCCGCACAGCCAGGGCAACACGCGGGCCCAGTCGAATCGGCGCGGCGCTTTGCCGGGGTGTTCCGCCGCGGACGTCACGGGACGTGGTGTAGCGCTTCGCGCCGCGAGATACGATGCTGCGGCGATGACGGTCCGACTCCTGCTCGCGATGCTGCTCGGCCTCGCGGCCTGCAGCGGCGAACCCGCGGTGCACCGCTTCGCCGGCGCGACGATGGGCTCGACCTACGAGGTCAAGTTCGTCGGCGACGCGGTCGCCGCCGACCTGCAGCGCGCCGTCGAGGCGATCCTCGCCGACTACGACCGCGCCTTCAGCAAGTGGCGCGACGATTCCGAGATCGTGCGCTGCAACGCGGCGGCGGCCGACGGCGAGCCGTTCGCGGCCAGCGCGCTGTTCGCACGGGTGCTGGGGCAGGCGCTCGAGATCGCTGCCGCGACCGACGGCGCGTTCGATCCGACCGTAGAGCCGCTGCTGCGGCTCTACCGCGCCGCCAAGCAGAACGGCGGCGAGCTCGATCCGGTCGAACTCGCGGCGGCCGGCGCGCGCGTCGGCTATCGCCACGTCGAGCTGCGGGACGGCGTCGTGCACCGCAGCAAACCCGGGGTCGAGCTCGACCTCGACGGCATCGTCGCCGGCGCGTGCATCGACGACATCGCGCGCGAGCTCGGTCGGCTCGGCGTCCGCGGCTGTTACCTCGAGGTCACCGGCGAGGTCTACTGTGCCGGCGAGAAGGCACCGGGGCGGCCGTGGGTGGTCGGCGTCGTCGATCCGCGCTCCGACGTCACCGGCGGCGACGTGCCGCTGGCGACGCTGCCGCTGCGCGATCGCGCGCTCTGTACCAGCGGCGACTACCGCAACGCGTTCGCGAGCGGCGGCAGGATCGTGCACCACATCTTCGACCCGCGCACCGGCCAGAGCGCCGACAGCAAGGTCGTGAGCGCGTCGGTCGTCGGCCCGGATGCCGCGGTCGCCGACGCGCTCGCGACCGCGCTGATCGTGCTCGGCGAGCCGGGTGCGGCGCGGCTGCTCGAACGCGAGTACTGGCAGCGGGCCGGGGTCGGCGCGCTGCTGCTCGTGGCTGGCGAGGACGGTGCGTCCGGTCCGCGGGCGGTCGAGCTGCGTTGGCCGGGGCAGTAGCTCGCCGTCAGCGCTGCTGTCAGCGTTTCTGCTCGGCAGCCTGCTTCGCCCAGCGGTCCATCTCCTCGATCTGGGCCCGCGCACCCCGGACCAGCGATGCGATCGCGGGCTCGGGCTCGCGGCCGGCGTAGCGCGCGATCAGGATCTCGAACTCGCGCCGCGCTTCGTCGTAGCGACCCTGCCGCTTCCACGAGTGCGCGTGCCAGAAGTGCGCCGCGACCCGTTCGGCCTCCGAGTTGCGGCCGTCGTCCCGCATCGCGGCGTAGATCTCGCGCGCCGCGTCCGACTGCCCGCTCTGCAGCAGTCCGTTGGCGCGCAGCATCGCCGCGTCGTGCGCCGGCAGCTGCAGCTTCGTCTCCCATTCGTCGAGCAGCGCGAGCGATTGGCGCGAGTCGCTCCCGAGGTAGTCGTTGAACAGCTTGGTGAAGACATCGACCGCCCCCGGATCGTCGGGCGCGAGCTCGAGGAACTTGCGCCACAGCTCGCGGCGGCGCTGGCGCTGTTCGGCGGTGACGCCGTAGCCCTGCAGGTTCTTGTCGGCGAGCGCCTTGACGATGCCGGTCAGCGTCTCGGGCATCGGCCCGAGCGCGCTGAGCTCGGATCGCATGGCGGCGACCGTGGCCTCGACCGCGGCGAGGCGCGCGGCGGTGTCCGGTGCATCGGCGGCCGGCGGTGGCGCCGCGACGCGGTCGGGATCGTCTGCGGAACTCGCTGTGCCGAGCCCGCGGACGTAGCGGTCGAGTGCGGCGAGCTGGCGTTCGAGGGCCGTCAGCCGCCGGTCCAACGCGGACGCGTCGCCGCTGTCGGTCGAATCGGCCGGCGGCGGGGCGGCCGGTGGTGGGGCGGGGTCGCCGCGGCTGGCGGCGAGGGCGAACGTGAGCGCGACCGCCGCGAGCGCGAGGGCCGCGAGCGCGAGCAGGGTCGCGGCGCGGGCTGGCATGGCGGCATCGACGCCGCTCGGCGTCGGTTCCTTCCGGGCGGCTTTCAGGTTCGGCCGCAGCAGAGCACGAGGCCCAAAAAAAGCGGCCCTGGTGCGGCACCACCCCGCACCAGGGCCAATCCCTGCCACTGGGCCCATGCCCAGGCGTTTCTTTCCACCGGTTGATCTAGAGCACATGCCGTGCCGCTGCCGATCCATGGCGGTCGGTTTTTCGCCATTCGCCGCAAGCGCCCGTGCCAGCGGGATTCCGGGCGCACCGATCCGGCGGGCCGAGGCCGCGGGCACCCCGTTCGGCGACGATTCGTCGGCCCGCCGTCACGGGTCTCCGACGCGCCGACGGCCGGGCGTCACTCGGCGAGTTTGGCCCGGTCCCAGGCGGCGTCGAGCTCGGCGAGCTCGCGGCCGGTGAAGTCGTGGTCGAACTCGGCTTCGACGGCGGCGAACCGGCGCTGGAACTTGTCGCAGGTGTCGGCGAGCGCGACCTCGGGGTTGATGCCGAGATGGCGGGCGAGGTTGCAGACGCTGAACAACACGTCGCCGAGCTCGCCGCGGATCG
>JAGQRB010000703.1 GCA_020425925.1 Planctomycetota bacterium | reverse complement strand
TCGGAATGCTGCGGCGGAAGCGTTCCACGAGGTCTCGGCGCACGTCGAGTCGCACGGCACGCTGGTCCTGTCGCTCGCCGGCGGTGTCGATGCAGAGGCCGCGCTCGCCCACATCGCGCGGCACGAACAGCTGTTCGCACAGCATCGCTGCCTGCGCCGGATCCACGCCTACGCGTTGCGCCGTGCCGGCGAGAGCGAGCGGGCGGACCGCATCGAAGACGAGCTCGGCGAGCCGTCCGAGTCGTTCGAGGCCTACCTGCTGGGTCAGATCGCGACGTTCGCGATCGGCCGCGAGCCGGGAGCCGCCGAACGCGCGGTCCACTACCTCGCGCTGGCAGTGGCCCTGGCCGACAGCCCGCGGTTCGAGTTCTACGTCCAGCTGGCGCTCGCCGCGCGCCACGCCGACGACGCCGAAGCGGCACGTACGACCGCACGGGTGCTCGAGAGCCGCTTCGCGGACCGGCCCGACGTCTGGGAGTCGGTCGGCCACGCCCGCGCGGTGTTCGACCCGGCCGGCGCGCGCGCGGCGTTCGAACGCGCCTGCGAGCTCGAGCCGACCGCGATCCACTACGGCAACCTCGCCGGCGCGGCACTCGTGCTCGAGGACTACGAGGCCGCGGAAGCGGCGAGCCGCCGCGGCCTCGAGTGCGACGCCGGCAGCGCGTTCGTGCGCGGCGGCCTCGTGCTCGCGCTCGCCGGCCAGGCGCGACACGCCGAAGCGGTCGCCGAGGCCGAGGCCACGCTGAAGGTCGATCCCGGCCGGACCATCGTGCTCGCGGCGCTGTTCGACGGCTGCCGCGAGCTCGGCGAACTCGGGCGCGCGGTGCCGTCGCTGGCGCGCTGCGCCCGGGCGCTGCCGGCCGCGATCGAGCCTCGCCTGCTGCTCGCGACCTGCCTGGTCGAGAGCGACCGCGCCGAGCTGGTCGCCAAGGCCGCGACGGTGCTCGACGAGATCGACCGGCTCGCGCCCGCCCCCGAGCAGCAGGCCGCGGCCGCCGAGCTGCGCCGTCGGCTCGACGCCCGCTGAGCCGGCGCCTCGCCCGCGCGACAAAACCGACCGGAATTCGCGAGACAACGCGAGATGTCGCGGGCGGCGCATCCCCTGGATCCCAGGTCCGGCAGCTTCGCCGGGCGCACTCCGAATCCAAGGACCCCTACCATCATGTTCTCAGCGACTTCTCGCCGCGGCAGCGCCGCGACCTGTCTCGTCCTGCTCACTGCGGCCGTGGCCGTCGGGCAGCAACCCGCCGCCGTCGACGATACGTTCCGCGTGCCGATCCACAGCGAGCCCAGCGACGCCCCGGGCACTGCCGGCATCTGGGCCGCGGGCCGCGACTACAAAGTCTCGTTCCACGACGGCATGACGTTCTATCCCGTGCTCGGCGCGGGCTACGACACGAACCGACCGGTGCGCTGGCAGACCCGCGCCGTCAGCGTCGGCGGCACCCCGCTGCTGCCGCCGGGTGCTCCGGTCGCGGCGGCGAACGGCGCCTATCGCTTCGAGTACCGCCACGGCGACGTCGTCGAACGCTACGACGTGCTGCCCGAAGGCGTCGAGCAGAGCTTCGTGCTCACCGCACGTCCGGCGGCGACCGGCGACCTCGTGGTCGAAGGTGACATCGTCAGCGACCTCGCGCCGGCCCTGACTGCGGCCCGCGACGGCGCCCTGGCACTCCGTGATGCCAATGGCACCGAGCTGGTCCGCTACGGCCGTGCCACCGCGCTCGATGCCAGCGGCCGGCGACTCGCGCTCGACACCGCTCTCGACGGCGCCGCCGTGCGCATCACCGTGCCCGCGAGCTGGCTGGACGAAGCGGTCTACCCGGTCACCGTCGACCCGCTGATCGCGTCGACCCTGCTGTCGCTCGGCGGCAGCGCTGCCACCGGCGCGCAGATCGCGCGCGATCCGATCCACGGCCAGCAGATGGTCGTGTTCTCGCGCGCCAGCTCGGCAACCGACCTCGACGCGTTCGCGATCCTGATGCACGACGACTTCGGCAGCCGCGCGTCGGTCTGGTCGCGGCTCGGCTCGACGAGCTGTCTGAACGTCGACGTCGCGTTCGTCTTCGGCCCGCGCAAGTGGGTGATCGTCGCGCAGGAGGACAGCCCGAACCCGCTCTCGCGCCGGCAGGACATCCGCTACCACCGCCACGACGCCGACGACTTCGGCTTCTCGTCGACGACCGACGGGATCGCGCTGAGCTTCGGCGAGTTCGCGACCGCACCGTCGGTCGGCGGCACCTCGGGCGCGGGCGGTGACGCCTGCCTGATCACCTACCAGATCGACCGCGGTGGCTTCCGCGTCAACACCCCGGCATCGGAGATCCACGGCACGATCGTCGACCTGCGCACCAACGCGCACGGCCCGCGGCTGGCGATCGGCGAGCACATCACCGGCGAGGACAACGAGCGCCCGCAGGTGATCCCGGCGAGCAACGGCGGCACCGACCCGTGGGTCGTCGTGTTCGAGAACGTCCGCCCCGGCGTCGCCGGCGACGACTGGGATCTCTTCGTCCGGCGCGTCCGAACCGACGGCTCGAGCGATCTCGCGGTGGTCGGCAACAGCGGCAACACCGCAGTGCACAAGCAGGGTGCTTCGATCGCGGGCGAGCGCGGCAGCTACCTGATCGCCTACGCCGAGGCCGCCAACAACGGCCCCGCCTCCGGCAGCTCCGGGCCGGCGCTGTTCGCGCAGCGGCTCGACTGGCCGGCCAACCAGGCGAACCCGACGCGCGGTCCGATCCGCGGTCTGCGCTCGGGGTTCGATCTGACCATCGGCGGCATCGCCTACGACCGCATCCTGCAGCACATGTGGGCGGTGGTCGGCCGCGACCGCACGACCGGCGTCGGCTTCGCGGATCGCATCGGCTTCGACACCAGGGTTGCCGAGTCGGTCGCGGTCGGCGGCAGCAGCACGATCGACACCCCGGGAGTGGCCTACGACACCGACGACAACAGCTACGCGCTCGTGTTCGGCGCCGCCAACGCGTTGCTCGCTGCCCGGCTGGTCTATCCGAGTCTGGCATTGCCGCTGGTCTACGGCACCGGCTGCGGCCCGGCGACGCTGACCGCGCCGAGCAACCACGCGTTCCGGGCCTGGGCCGGCAGCGATCGCTTCGGCGTTCGCATCAGCAACGCGCCGACCAACGCGCTCACGTTCCTGTTCGTCGGCCTGGCGCGCGCCCAGAACCCGCTCGACGCCTTCGGCATGACGGGTTGCGTCGGCAACCTCGACCTCGGCGCGCTGCTGTTCACGACCACGTTCGCGGTCGCCGGCAACACCAGCCGCTTCGACCTGCCGCTGCCGAGCGCGCTGCCGGGTGCACTCGGCACCAAGCTGCTGTTCCAGGCGGTCTACCAGAGCCCGAACAGCAACAGCGCCGGACTCGCAGCCACCCGCGGCCTCGAGGTCGAGGTGCGCTGATCCCCCCATCCCGAAACCGAGAAGAACGAGGGCGGGCCGTTCGCGCGGCCCGCGACCACCGATGAACTGCACGATCAAGACCGAGTCCCGCGGCCGCGGCCCCCTGCTCGCCGCCCTGACGGCCACCGCACTGGCCGGCTGCCGCTCCCCCGCCACCGACGAGAGCCCGGCGTTCCCGGCGCCTTCGACCACCGACGCCCGGCTCTACGACGGCTTCGACAACTACCGCCACCCGGTCGCGACGGCCTCGGCCGAGGCCCAGGCCTACGTCGACCAGGGCATGCAGTGGCTGTTCGGCTTCAACCACGACGAAGCCATCCGCAGCTTCCACCGCGCCGCCGCGATCGATCCCGAGCTCGCGCTGCCGTGGTGGGGCATCGCCTTCGCCAACGGCATCAACGTCAACAAACCCGCGATGTCCGCGCAACAGGCCGAGGACGCGTTCGCGGCGACGCGCGAGGCGCTCGCCCGCCGCGACCGCGCCACCGCCGTCGAACGCGCGCTGATCGACGCGATCGCCGAGCGCTACGTCCGGCCGCGGCCGGCGGACAGCAAGCCGCTCGAGCAGGCCTACGCCGACGCGATGCAGCAGGCGTGGCGCGACCACCCGGACGACGCCGACGTCGGCGCGCTCTACGCCGAGTCCCTGATGGACCTGCAGCCGTGGGACTACTGGACGCGCGAGGGTGAGCCGAAGGGTCGCATCCTCGAGATCACCGCCGTGCTCGAACGGGTGATGGCGATCGCGCCGGACCACCCGGGCGCGCTGCACCTCTACATCCACGCGGTCGAGGCGTCGCAGCACCCCGAACGCGCCGAGGCCGCCGCCGATCGGCTGGCCCGACTGGTGCCCGGCTCGAGTCACCTGTCGCACATGCCGTCGCACATCTACGGCCGGGTCGGGCGCTACGCCGACGCTGCCGACGCCAACGCGCGCGCCGTCGCCGCGGACCGCCGCTACCTGCCGCACGCTCCGGAACAGGACTACTACGGGCTCTACATCTCGCACAACCTGCACTTCCTGGCCTACGCCGCGATGATGGAGGGGCGCTTCGACACCGCGCTGCAGGCGGCGCGCGAGATGGAGACCGAGGTGCCGGAGACGTTCATGGCGCGCTACCCGCAGATCGCCGACGGCTGGGCTTCGGCGCTGCCGCACGTGCTGGTGCGCTTCGGCAAGTGGCAGCAGATCCTCGCGCTGCCGGACTATCCGGAGGACCGGCCGATCAGCCGCGCGATGCGGCGCTACGCCCGCAGCATCGCCAACTCGGCACTCGGCCGCACCGAGGCCGCGACCGCCGAGATCGCGGCGTTCGAGGCCGAGGCGGCCCGGGTCCCGACCGGCTGGGCGATCGGCTTCAACCCGGCGCACGCGGTGTTCCCGCTGGCACGCAAGATGATGCACGGTGAGCTCGCGTTCCGGCTCGGCGAACACGACCGCGCTTTCGCGCTGCTGCGCGAAGGCGCCGAGCTCGAGGACGAGCTGCTCTACAACGAGCCGCCGAGCTGGCTGCAGCCGACGCGCCACGCGCTCGGCGCGCTGCTGATGGCCGCCGGGCGCTACGCCGAGGCCGAAGTGGCCTACCTCGCCGACCTCGAACACAACCCGAAGAACGGCTGGTCGCTGCTCGGACTCGAGAACGCCCGCCGCGCGCTCGGGCGCACCGAGACCGTCGATGCACTCGCGGCGCAGCGCGCCGCCGCGTGGTCGCGGGCCGACGTGCGGCCGACCTCGTCGTGCTACTGCGAGACCGGTGCCGCCGCGCTGCTCGGACGGTGACCGGGCGGCGACCGCACGGATCCCGCACGTCTGCCCGCGCCGGATCCCGGAATCCGACCGGATTCCGGACCCGGCGCCCGACCACCCGCACCGGCACGGGTTTTGGTCAGGCCGGGCAACATGAACTCCAGGCTTCCCACCCCCCTCTTCACGTTGCTGGCCACCGCCGGTCTGTGCGCCCAGACCACGGCCGTGATCACCAGCGACCGCGACAGCACGCTCTACCAGAGTCCGACCGGCGCGCTCGCCGGCGGCGCGTGCACCGGCGTGTTCGTCGGCGTCACCGACCAGAACAGCAACCCGCTGCGTCGCGCGTTGCTCCACTTCGATGTCGCCGGTGCGATTCCGGCCGGCGCCGAGATCCTCGCCGCCGAACTGTCGATCCAGGTCACACAGCACAATTCGAACGTCACGGTGCGGGCGCACCGTGTGCTGCAGGACTGGGGCGAGGGCAGCAGCCTGCCGCCGGGCAACGGCGGCTCCGGCACCGCTGCTGCGACCGGCGACGCGACCTGGGTGAATCGCTTCCATCCCGGCAACCCGTGGAACAGCCCCGGCGGCGACTTCGCGGCGACCTCAAGCCTGACGTTCGCCGTGCCGTCGCCGGGTCCCGCGACCGCGTCCTCGACGCTCGGCGCGGTGCTCGACGTGCAGGACTGGCTCGACAACCCGGGCCAGAACTTCGGCTGGCTGCTGAAGACCGACGAGCTGCAGGTGCAGTCGGCGTTCCGCTGCAACTCGCGCGAGGCCAGCAACAACCCGCCGACACTGCGCGTCACCTACGTCACCCAGGGCCAGGCCGGGACCTGGGGCCAGGGCTGCACGGTGAGCGGACAGGAATACCGCCACGCCTGGAACGGCAATCCGATCGGCGGCACCAACGTACAGCTGGCGCAGACCAACGGCCCGGCGAACGCGCTGGCCGCCAACCTGATGGCGCTCAACTACGACCGCATCGGCTCGCCGCTCTCGACCTGCAACCTCTACCTGCCGTTCGGCGGCGTCCTGATCACCCACAGCATCGTCACGCTCGATGGCGGCGGCAACGGCAGCGCGCAGGTCGCGGTGCCGACGGGCTGGCCCGGGCTGATGCTGACGACGCAGGCGGCGGCGTTGGCCAACACGACCGCCGGTTTCGTGCTCAGCAACGCTGCGATCGCGATCCTGCAGTAGGACGGCGCGCGCTCAGCGGACCTCCGCCGCGGTCAGCGCCAGCTCGACGCGGGTCGAGCCCGCGGTCCC
>JAGQRB010000702.1 GCA_020425925.1 Planctomycetota bacterium | reverse complement strand
GGTCGGACCGCAGCGGCGCGCGGCCGGACCGTGGGGGCGAGCGCCAGCGCGAGCAGCAGCGGGTGCACGCCGCGCGGCAGGTGGCGGCGCACGCGCTGCAGTCCGCGGTGCAGGTGGACGCGGACGGTGGCCCGCATCCGGCCGAGGCGGGCCGCGACCTCGTGGGGTGCGAGCCCGTGCAGCAGGTGCAGCTCGAGCGCGCGACGGTAGCGCTCGGGCACGGCTGCGATCGCCGCGCAGAGCAGCGCGCGCAGCTCATCGCCCTCGACGTCGTCGGCGGGATCCGTCGAGTCCGGCCTCCTGGCCTCGGCCCAGCTGGCGTGGTGGTGCCGGCGCCGGGCCTCGTCGCGGGCCCAGCTCGCGATCTTGCGGGTCAGGATGCCCTGCAGCCAGGGCAGCAGCGGGCGGTCGTCGTGCCACGAAGCGGCGCGTTGCACCGCCGTGATCATGGTTTCCTGCACCAGGTCCTCGACGCGGTCGTCCGCGACCCCGAACCGTCGCGCGAAGCCGCGCAGCCGCGGCGAGCAACGCCGGATCAACGTGTCGAGCGCGGCTTCGCAGCCGCTGTCGAGGAAGCGGCGGAACAGGGTCTCGGGTGTTTCGCTCGACAACGGATGCAAGAGGAACGCCGGTGCGGGCCGCGACCACCGATCGTAGGCGATCGCGGCCGAAGCGGGGGGCGGCCGCCTGGCGTCGCGCGCGGCCGCGCCCTCTTGGTCCGGGGCGCCGCCGCCGTTTCAGGTTTCTTCAGCCGATCGCAACGGGCTCACGCCGGCGGGCTCCGAGCGCGTAGACCTGTAGCAGCCGTTCGCCGTAGGCTCTGGCATCGCGTCCGGCCAGTGCCTGGTGGCGCCTGGTCTCGTCGCCGCCGCCCTGCCAGCGCGCCCGCGCGGCGATCACCGCGGCCCTGAGGCCCGGCAGGTCGAGCGGGTCGACGTAGCTCGCGCCGGCGCCGAACAGCGACTCGGCGCCGACGTCGCAGGCGAGCACGAGCTCGCAGCCGGCGCGCGCCGCGAGCAACGGCAGCGCGAAGCTCGCCGGGGCAGCGGGCAGCCAGACGAACACCGCGCTCTGCTGCAGCGCCGGGAACAGCGCGTCGCCCGCGGGCAGGCGCAGCAGTTGGAGCGTGCCATCACCGCGGCGACGGGTCCTGGCATCGCGATAGGGGAACGCGGCCGGTCCACACAAGCTCAGCGGAATGCCCGTGCCTTGCAGGGCCAGTACGAGTGGCAGATGGTTGCCGGGCAGATCGCGCGGCCCGATCTGGATCACGCCGCCGCGCGGCAGGTCGCTCGGCGCCGCGGTCGACGGCGCGGTCTCGCCGTCGACGCCCTCGACGATCAGCGACGCCGGCATCGGGTTGCCGAGACGCGTCGACAGCCAGGCGTGCTCGGACTCGCTGTGCACGATCCAGGCGTCGACGAAGCCGAACAGCGCGCGTTCGTAGTCGCGCCGGCCCGGAAACGGCTCGGCGCAGCGTCCGTCGGTGCGGCGGTCGCCGAGTTCGCCGGCGGCGGCCAGCGCCGCGATCGTGCGCAGCTCGGCGTCGTCGGCGCCGAAGCGGTTCGCGAGCAGCTCGCCGAGCCAGTTCGCCGGGCGCGGATCCGGCTCGAGGCTCGACAGCACGACGCGCGCTGCCGGGTTGGTCGCTCGCGCGCACTGCACGCGACCGAGCAGGGTGTCGGCCTGACCGAGGCCGAAGGCGTGGACGACGTCGAAGTCGGCGGCCGAGGGCGTCAGCGAGTCGTCGACGACGGCGTCGGCGCCGGCGGCGCGGAGCGCGGCGACCGCCCGCTGCCAGGCGAAACGGAGCGCGGG
>JAGQRB010000701.1 GCA_020425925.1 Planctomycetota bacterium | reverse complement strand
GGTCGGCTCGCCGGTCGCGAAGATCGTCTGCACGTTGACGATCGAGGCGGGTGAAGACGGCAAGCTCCGGATGCGAACCGACTCCGCGAACTTCGACGCCGACGACGAGCCGCTCGAAGGTGGTTCCGGCGGCAGCGGAGCCGGCGGCCACGGTCGACAGCTGCTCCTGTTGCTGCTCGCGCTGGCGGGCTCCGGCTGGCTGCTGGTGCGCGCACGGCGCTCGCCCGCCGCAGCGCCGCGGGCCGCGACCGCAAACGCGAGCTGATGGATCTGCGCGTGCGTGAGCGTTGCGGGATCACCGCGCTGGCGATCGCCGTGGGCGCGATCGCAGCGCTCGCGGCGGCGGCGCCGATCTGGACCTACGCGCTGTCGCTCGCGGTCTTCGGCGTGCCCCACGTGCTGGTCGAGCTGCGCTACGTCGACGAACGCTTCGCCGCCCGTCTGCCGCGCAGCACGCTGTGCTGGCTCGGGCTCGGGCTCGGCGCGATCGTCGCCGGGCGGGTCCTCGGCCTCGCCGAGATCGGTTCCGGCCCGAACCGTGTCGTCGCCGAGCTCGTCATCGGTGCCGGCCTCGTCGCCGCCGCGGTGCCGATGTTGGCGCGGCGCGGGTCGCTCGCCGTCGCCCTCTTGCTGCTCGCGCTGCTGCTGTCCGGCGCGGCGTTCGCTCCGCTTCCGACCCTGGTCGGACTCACCCTGTTGCACAACCTGACGCCGGTCGGCTTCCTCGCCGAGCGCCTCGATGGTCGCGCCCGCCGTCGGGCGCTGCGCAGCTGTCTGGTCGTGTTCGGAGTCGTGCCCGCGCTGCTGCTCGCCGGCGCGTTCGACGCCGCGATCGGCGGAATCACGATCTCACCGCTCGCCGACGGGCCGTTCGGTGCCGGATCGCTCGACGCCAATCTGCCGGTGTTCGTACCCGCGCCGTTGCTCGGCACACCGTTCGCAGATCGCCTGTTCGCGGCTGCGGCGTTCCTCCAGTGCATGCACTACGCGGTCGTGCTCGGCGTGCTGCCACGTCTCGGCGGCGGCGACGCACGGCCCGGTGCGGTGCTGCCGTGGCCGCCGCGGACGATCTGGGCCATCGCGATCGGCGGCATCGGGCTGGCGACCGCGTTCGCCTTCGCGAGCGAGTTCGCCGGCGCGCGCGGCAGCTACGGAGTGCTCGCCGCCGTGCACGCCTGGCTCGAACTGCCGATCCTCGTCGTCGCGTGCGGTTCGACCGCGCGCCTGCCCGCCGCGCTCGCCGCCACGTGATCGACTGGTTCCTCGCGTTCCTGCTGACCTGCGCCATCGAGCTGCCGCTCGTCGCCGCGGTCGCACCGCGCGGCCGCCGCCGCCGCACCGCAGTCGACTCGATCGCGATCAACCTCGTGACCCATCCGTTGGCCTGGCTCGCGGTGACCGGCGGGTGGTTGCCTTGGGGTGGCACCGAGATCCTCGTCACGCTGGCCGAGGCGACGCTCTACGTCGCGGTCGCCCGCCTGGCACTGCCGCGCGCCGTGCTCGCCGCGCTGCTCGCCAACGGCGTCACGGCAGCGCTGTCGTTCGCGCTCTGAGTCTCGCGGATCGCGGCTCAGCCGGACAGCGCGAGCGTGACCACGAGTCGCCCCGGTTCGACGATCGTGCCGCCGAGCTGCAAACGGTCCGCGAAGCGCAGCTCGACCCGATCGCCGTCCTGTACGAACGCCACCGCGACACCGCCGACCGCGGCGGCCCGCACACGCGTTCCGGTCGGCACGACGAAGCCCAGCGTCGCGATCGCGAGCTCGCCCTCGAGTACCGTGATCTCCTGCGTCTGGCGTCCGTCCGCGCGGCGCTGGGCAATCGTGCCCCAGCCGGTGCCGGCGCTGAAGAAGGCGCGGAAGTCGTCCGGTGCAAGTCGCGGTGCGAACCCGAACGACCCCGCGGGCACGTCGCACTCGAAGCCCGCCAGCGCCAGCAGACAGCTCCAGCTCGCGAGCGCGCGCGCGTAGTGATCGCCGCATTCGACCTCGTTGAACGGGTTGTGTTTCGTGCCGTCGTAGCGCTCGTCGATGCCGCGCACGATCGCGAGGCCCTCGGTGACCATGCCCTCGCGCAGCATGTGGGCGGCGACCTGGTACTCGATGCCGGTCCAGACCTCGTCGCGGTAGCGCACGCCGCGTTCGCCCGGATGCTGGTCCTTCGGCCACGTGCAGGTGAAGAGCCCGGCCTCCCCCGGCTTCGCGAAGTCGCGCTCCGGCCGGTGCGCCTTCGCCTGCGGCCCGATGTCGGGCGCCCAGTTGTAGCGCCAGATCGACCGCAGGGCGCCGCGTACCGCTTCCTGCGGGTAGAGGTGGCCGAGCCCGACCTGATCGGCGAACCACTGGCCGAGCAGTTGGTCGGACAGACAGCCGTTGCCGTACTGGAACCTGGCGTCGGCGTGCGCCGCCGGCATCGACTGCACGAAGTACTCGCCGTTCCACAGCGTCTGCATCGTCCGCTCGGAACCGCGCTCGGCGAGGGCTTCGCACTGCGCCGCGAAGGCCGCGTCACCGATGCGCCGCGCCATCGCCGCGCCCGCCCGCAGCGCGCCGAGATAGAGCGAGCCGACCATCGTGTTGCCACCGAAGAAGTCGATGTCGTAGGTGTTGTGCTGGCGGCCTTCGAGCAGCCCGTCGGGCTCGGCGCCGTCCTCGCGGATCAAGAACGCGAGCGCCTTCTTCACCTCGGGCCAGACCTGCCGCAGGAACCCGTCGTCGCGACCGAGCCGGTGTTCGCGCCAGACCTTCAGCACGTAACCACCCTGCGCATCGCCGGCCCAGATGTTGCGCGCTGTGCCGCGGAACCCGATCGCGCCGTCAGGCTTGAGCCCGCGGCCTGCGGCCAAGTCCTGGTCGACCCGAACCGAGCGCTCGAGCTCGGGGAACAGCCACGCCATGCCCTGGGCGTAGTTCCAGACGTGGCCGCAGGTGCCGGCACAGCAGCCGACCCCTTCCCAGGCCCAGACCCGACCGTCCTCCCACCATTGCAGCGTCGCGGTCGCCAGTGTCGACAGCGGCGCGGCGATGCGCTGCACGAACCAGCCCGGCAGCGTCGTGTCACGGTGCAGCGCGTCGCGGAACGCCAGCGTGCGCGCCGTCAGCGTCTCGCCGTGCGCCGCGAGATGCTGCGCGACCGAGAGCGCGGAGTGGAAGCGGTTCGCGTACATGTTGCCGACCCGCGGACCGTCGCGCCCGACCGGTTCGCCGGGTCGCACACCCTCGTCGTCGCGCTGGCGACGATTCGGGAAGAACCAGGTCAGCACGAACGTGAGCGTCCGCCGTTCGCCCGGCTGCAACGTCACGCCGTTGTGGATCGCCGCGACCGGCGGCGTCGTCAGCGGACGACGCGCGCCGGCCGGCGGCGTCGCGTGCGTCGGGTCGGCGAGCCATGCCCGCAGCGCCGCGGGCGAGCCGACATCGGCGACCGCGATCGCGCCGGGTTCGAACGCGGCGAGCATGACGTCACCGGCGTCGGGCGCAGAGCCCGCGACGTGCGCGGCCGCGGGTGCGGCGTCGGCGAACCGGATGAAATCGACGTTGATGTGACCCCACGGGCCACGCTTGCGGTCACGGATGACGAACACGGCGCGGCGGCCGACGAACTCCGACACGTCCCACCAGGCCTCGCGCAGGAACTCGTGGTCGCGACCCGTCGCCGTCCGCACCGGCCGGCGTTCCCCGCGCTCGACCAGCTCGAGCGCGAAGGTGAGGTCGCGCGGGTCGTTGCCACCGCCGATCCGGAACCAGACGAAGGCCTGCCGCAGCGTGAACTCGGGCGACACCATCGCACCCTCGGTGTCGTCGCCGTGCCGGTAGGTGTTCACCAGACGTGCGCCGTGGAAACCCGCGACCTGCTGCTGGTCGGGCAACGTGCCGGCGGCCGGAGCGTCGCCGAGCGCCTCGCCCTCGATCTGCCAATCGCCGTAGCCGTCCTCGAAATCGGCGAACACCGCGACCTCGCCGGGGTCGGCAGGCACTTCGACGGCGTCCATCAGCACACCGGTGAGTTCACCGGCGACGACCGCCGTGTTGCGCAGCTCGGCGACGACTTCCGCCCGCCGCGAGCACAGCACCGGGTTCTCGAGGTGGACCGCGACGCCGGCCGTCACCGGCGCCGGACTGCGGTTGTGCAGCGTGTAGCGCAGCATCGTGCACGGCAGCGCCGAGTCGCGCGCCGCCAGCGGCACGAACGGCGACAACACTTCGACGCGCACGGCGACGGGCGGAGCGGCTTTCGCGCGCGCGAACTCGATCGTCGCGACGGGATACTCGCCCCGGAACGTCGTCTGCGGGAACGCATCGGCGTCGAGATCGGCGACCTGCACCGGCCCGTCGCCCTCGCGCCAGGTCAGCATCGCACCCTGCGCCACCGGGCGCGCCGGCGGATACGTGCCGTAGCACACGCCCTGCTCGCCGGCCGGTGTGACGATCGTGGTCTGGCCACCGTACGAGGTGTGGCAGGCGTCGTTGGCGATCCACCACTGCGCCAGCCGGCCGTCGCCGGTGACGTAGAGCTGGCCCGCCGCGACGCCGCCGCACGGCATCGCGATGGTGCGAAGCGCCGCTCCGGCCCACGGTGCGGCCGGCCCGCGCGCGGTCAGCGCCGCGATCCACTCGGCCGCGAGCTTCTTGTCGGCGGGCACGTGATGGTCGCCGCCGGCACCCTGGTCGGCACCGGGGACCTGCAGCGCGCCGAATGCCGAGACCGTCGTACCCAGGAACTGGCGGCGGTCGACCTCCGGTCCACACTCGCCACCAGGACAACAGCAGTCATCGCGTTCGCTCATCGGACCTCCGGTCGGGCGATCATCCCGCCAGACGCGCGAGACGCCAGCGGCAGATCGCGCGCCACCGTCGACGCAGCTATCGTTCGCCCACCGACCGCGCCGCCGCCGCACCCGTGCCCCCGGTGCGGCAACGGCTCG
>JAGQRB010000700.1 GCA_020425925.1 Planctomycetota bacterium | reverse complement strand
CGGCGCCAGCGGGCGGGTCGGCCTCGCGGCGGCCGGCCGGCGACCCCGGCCGGCCGTCCCCAGGCCCTTACCGCGCAGCGTGTTGCGCACTCGATGCCAATCGGATCCGACGACCGGACCGGCGCTCCGAAGCAGAGCGCCAGACCATCTTCGGAACAGTAGAATCCCTGAACCTCGCACGTCCCTGCGTGCTGTCTCCCCAAGTCTCTCTCTGGAGGATTGAGTTTATGCGTCTCGTCTTCGCCCATACCGGGCTCCTCGGTGCACTCTGCCTCGCGACCCCCGGGATCGCGCAGGCCGCCAACGGTGACGTTGCCGGCACCAACCCTGCCGGCCAGTCAGCCTCGGATCAGGTCCGCACCCCCGCGGACGACAACCGCCTGCACCTCAAGTACGGCGTCTTCGACCCGCTTCAGGGCAGCCCCGTCGTGCCGAGCCAGCTTCTCGCCGGCGCCGACGTCCAGCTCTACATCGTCCAGTTCGACTACGCGTTCATCGACGCCGACCGCGACGCGGTGCGGGCCGCCGGTGGCAAGCTGATCTCGACGCTGCCGCACAACGCCATGATCGTCCGGATGGACGCCGGCCAGGCCGCCGCCGTCCAGCAGGTCCGCGGCGTCCGCTGGGTCGGCGCCTACGAGCCGGCCTACCGCCTCGAGGGTGAGCTGATCACCGACATCGTCGCCGGCAATGAGATGCCGGCGCGCGGCTACAACCTCGTGATGGCCGACAAGCACAAGGAGAAGCAGGCGCTCGAGAATCGCATCGTCGCGCTCGGCGGCAAGGTGCTCGATCGCCAGATGGAGAGCCTGCTGTTCACGGTCGAGCTCACCAAGGAGCAGCTGATCCGGGCGGCCCGGCTCGACGAGGTGCTCTGGATCGACCGCGACACGCCGGTCGAACTGGACATGAACAACGCCCGCATCGTGCAGGGCAGCAACTACATCGAGACGGTCGCGGGCTACACCGGTGACGGCAACGGCAGCGGTCGCATCCGCGGTCACGTCTACGAGGGTGTCGAGTTCAACCACCCCGACTTCACGGTCGCGATGACCAACGTGCTCAGCGGCGGCCAGGCCCAGAGCCACGGCCACTGCACCGCGGGCTGCATCTTCGGCAACGGCACGAGCGCGGCGAGCGCGCGCGGCCACGCGCCGGGCGCGCAGGGCTACTACACCAACTACTCGACGGTGACCGCCGGCAACTCGCGCAACCAGGTCATCAACGCGGTGGTCAACACCTACCGCTGCCTGTTCACGACCGCGTCGTGGGGCAACACGCCGACGACGTCCTACACGTCGATCTCGGCCGACGCCGACGACATCATCTTCGACCACCGCATCCCGTGGACCCAGAGCCAGAGCAACCAGGGCAGCCAGCTGTCCCGGCCCCAGGCATGGGCGAAGAACATCTTCTCGATCGGTGGCATGAGCCACTTCAACAACAGCAACCCGAACGACGACCAGTACGCCGGCGCGTCGGTCGGCCCGGCCGCCGACGGCCGCATCAAGCCCGACCTCTGCAACTTCTACGACTCGGTCTGGACCTCGGACCGCAGTGGCTCCGCGGGCTACTCGACCGGTAACTCGTTCACGGGCTTCAACGGCACCTCGGCGGCGACGCCGATCACGGCCGGCCTGAACGCGCTCGCGATCGAGATGTACACCGACCACATCTTCTGCAACCCGCCGCGCGTCAACGGCGGCACGGACTTCGAGAACCGTCCGTACGCGCAGACGCTCAAGGCGCTGCAGATCACCAACGCGTCGCTCTACACGTTCGGCACCGGCACCGGCCAGGCCACCCGTAACCAGCAGGGCTGGGGCTACGGCAACCTGCAGACGATGTACCAGAACCGCAACCGCATGATGATCATCGCGGAGGATCAGCCGATCCAGCAGGGCAACACGCACACCTACTACATCAACGTCGCCGCTGGCACGCCGATGCTGAAGATCTGCATGACCTACCTCGACCCGGCCGGCCCGGTGTCGCCGGCGCTGTCGCGGATCAACAACCTGAACATGCAGGTTCAACGTCCGAACGGCCTGCTCTACTGGGGCAACAACGGCCTGAAGACCGGCAACACGTCGACCACGGGTGGCGGCAGCGACACGATCGACACGGTCGAGATGTTCGCGATGGCCAACCCGCAGGCCGGTGAGTGGCGCATCCAGATCACCGCGCCGACGATCGCCCAGGACGCCCACGTCGCGACCGCCGCGACCGACGCGACCTACGCCCTCGTCGCCGCCGGCGGCGCCCGCTCCTACAACGGCAGCTGCGCCCGCAACATCCCGGACAACGATCCGTCCAGCGGCACCGAGAACGTGATCCCGTTCGGCACCACGAGCCCGTCGCTGCTGGCGACGACGTTCGCGGGCGGCAACGGCCTGAGCACCGGCAGCACGATCTACTTCGACTTCACGCCGACCGCCAACACCTACTGGGACGGTCTCGACCTCAACACCGGCACGTCCGGCGAGCTCTACTGCGACGTCTACATCCGCACCGGCACCTACGTCGGCAACACCACGAGCATGAGCGGCTGGACCGCGCGCTGCGCCGGCATCGGCACGGGCGCCGGCCTCGGCAACCCGAGCAAGTTCGACTTCAACGCGCCGCTCTTCATGTCGGCGGGTGTGACCTACGGCTGCGCCATCGTGTCGCGCAACTACACCAACAACTACACCAACGGTGCCAACACCTACAGCAACGCCGACATCACGATCGACACCGGTGCTGCGAGCAGCGGTGCATTCAGCGGTTCGCAGTTCTCGCCGCGCACCGCGAACATGAACGTCCGCTACCGTCCGGACGTCAGCGCCTGGCACAACCAGCTCTACCAGTGCGTGCTGCGCTGCCAGGACCTCGGCCCCGCGGGCGAGATCACGGGCCTGTCGTTCGCCCCGGCGACGACCACGACCCACCTCAACCGCCAGCTCATCATCAGGATGCAGAACCGGCCGGCGGGTTACGAGCTCCAGACGACCTACGCCAACAACATCACGGCGGCGGCCACGACCGTGCTGAGCGAGATCGACTACGTCTGGCACACCACGGCCGACCAGTGGAACGAGATCGGCCTGACGACGCCGTTCTCCTACAACGGCACCGGTGACATCGTCGTCGAGATGTATGTCCGTGACAACCACAACTGGAGCTCGGGCTCGTTCGAGGGCTTCCACCGCGGCAGCACGATCACGCGCCTCTACAACACGGGCTGGCCGTTCGCCTCCGTGCCGACGACCGGCACGATCGACAACCTCGGCACCAAGATGCGTGTCGAGTTCGCCTGCCCGAACGGCGGCGCCTTCGGCAGCCGTTGCGGCCCGATCAGCGCGGTGCCCTTCAGCACGCCGCTGGCCGGCACGAACTTCTGGTTCGACATGTTGGACGGCGTGCCGAACAGCGGCGCGATCGTGCAGCTCGGTCTCAACCAGACCGGTTCGACCTGGACGCCGTCGGGCTTCACGAACTGCTTCCAGTGGAACGACAACGTCGCCTCGGTGTTCAAGATCACCAACGCGTCGGGCTTCGCGACGCACGCGCTCGCGGTGCCGCCGGGCACGACCTTCAACGGTCTGAAGATCTACGGTCACTGGTACAACTTCGACGCCTCGCAGCCGGGCGGCCTGACCGTGAGCAACTACATCCGCGCCGTCGTCGGCAGCAGCAACCCGTAGCGCTCCGCGGCGGACTCCAACCGGAGTTCCGCCGAGGACGCTGACCCGCGGGCCCGGTGGATCACGTGATCCACCGGGCCCGCGGTGGTTTTGGCCGCCGGTCTTTCGCAGTGCGGCGCCGGGGCTACGGCTCGATGACGACGAGCAGGTCGGCGGCCTGCACCTGCGCCTTGGTATCGGTGCAGAGCTCGAGCACGGTGCCGGCGATCGGCGCCCGCACCACGGTCTCCATCTTCATCGCCTCGAGCGTGATCAGCGCATCGCCGGCCGCGACGGTCGCGCCCTCCTGGCAGTGCAACGTGACGACGCGACCCGGCATCGGCGCACCGACCTCTCCGGGCTTCTGCGGATCGGCGCGGCGGCGCTCCGAACCCTCGGGCACGCGCGAACGATCGGTCACGGTGATCGGGCGGTTCTGGCCGTTGAGCTTGAAGAACACCGTGACGTCGCCGTCGGCGTCGGGCTCGCTCTGGGCCTCGAGCGAGATCACGAGGGTCTTGCCGGGCTCGAGCTCGACCCAGACCTCCTGCCCCATCTCGATGCCGTAGAAGTAGACCGGCGTCGGCAACAGCGAGACGTCGCCGCAGCGGCGCCGGAACGCGAAGAAGTCGTCGAGCACGCGCGGGTAGAGCGCGTAGCTGACGACGTCGCGCGGCGCCGGCTCGTCGCCGGTCTGGGTCGCGACGTGCTCGGCAGCGACCTCGAAGTCGAACGGCGCCATGCCGTCGCTCGGCCGCCCGGTCAGCGCCGGCTGGCCCTTGAGCACGGCGTTCCGCAGCTCGGTCGGGAAACCACCCGGCGGCTGGCCGAGGTAGCCCTGGAAGTACTGCACGACGCTCTGCGGGAAGTCGAGCCGCCGGCTCTGCGACAGCACCCGCTCGCGGGTCGCATGGGTCGACGACTCGAGGTCGCCGGCGAGCACGAGCAGGTCGTTCTGCACCAGGAAGATCGCGAAGTCGCCGACCATCTTCGACGACGGCGTCACCTTCGGGATGTCGCCGACCAGCTGGTTGACGATCGCGAACGCGTGGCGGACGTCCTTCCAGCGGTCGATCAGACCGAGCGAGGCGACCTGCGGGCGCAGGTTCGAGTACTGACCGCCGGGGATCTCGTGGTAGTAGACCTCGCTCGTGCTGCTCTTCAGCCCGCATTCGAACGGCGCGTAGTACTCCCGCACGGCCTCCCAGTAGTCGGCGAGCGGCTGCATCGTCCTGTTGGTGAGGCCGGTCTCCTGGCGGTGGCCGCGCAGCGCCGCGATCAGCGCGTTCATGCTCGGCTGCGAGGTCAGTCCGGCCATCGGCGCCAGCGCGGTGTCGACGATGTGAACTCCGCTCTCGATCGCCGCGATGTAGGTCGCGACGCCGTTGCCGGAGGTGTCGTGGGTGTGCAGGTGGATCGGCAGCGCGGTGACCTCGCGCAGGCGCGAGACCAGCATGCGCGCGGCCTGCGGCCGCAGCAGGCCCGCCATGTCCTTGATGCAGAGGATGTGGGCGCCGAGATCCTCGATCCGCCGCGCGAGGTCGGCGTAGTACTCGAGCCCGTACTTGGTGCGCGCCGGGTTGTCGATGTCGCCGGTGTAGCAGGCCGCGACCTCGGCGATCTTGCCGGTCTTCAGCACGCGCTCGACCGACACCTTCATCGAGTCGAGGTCGTTGAGGCTGTCGAACACCCGGAACACGTCGATGCCGGTCTCGGCGGCGCGGTCGATGAACGCCTCGACGACGTTCTGCGGATAGCTGGTGTAGCCGACCGCGTTGGCGCCGCGCAGCAGCATCTGGTGCAGCAGGTTGGGGATCGCGGCCTTGAGCGCGGCGAGCCGTTCCCACGGATCCTCGTCGAGGAAGCGGTAGGCGACGTCGAACGTCGCGCCGCCCCAGGTCTCGAGCGAGAACAGATCGCGGCAGAGGTGCGCGGTGGCGTGCGCGACCTCCAGCATGTCGCGAGTCCGGACGCGGGTCGCGAGCAGCGACTGGTGCGCGTCGCGCATCGTGGTGTCGCAGAGCAGCGGCCGCTGCCGGCCCTTGATCCACTCGACCACGCGCTGCGGCCCGCCGTCTTCGAGCAGCTGCGCGGTGCCGGCGGGCGGCGGCGCGGCATCGACCGCGGGCACGACCGGGGCCATGAACCCCGCGGGAGCCAGGCGCTGCTCGGGCTTGATCGTGCGATGGCCGTTGACGATCACATCGGCGAGGTAGGTCAGCAGCTTGGTGGCACGGTCGCGGCCGACCTCGATCTCGAACAGCTCCGGCGTGTCGTCGAGGAAGCGGGTCCAGGTCTCACCGCGCAGGAACGCCTCGTGCGACACCACGTTCTGCAGGAACGCGAGATTGGTCTTCACGCCGCGGATGCGGAACTCGCGCAGCGCGCGCAGCGCCTTCTGGGCGGCGACGTGCAGCGTCGAGCCGTAGGCGATGCACTTCACCATCAGCGAGTCGTAGTGACCCGTGACGTGGGTGCCCGACAGGCTGTCGCCGCCGTCGAGCCGCAGTCCGAAACCGCCGGGCGAGCGGTAGGCCATGATCGTGCCGGTGCTCGGCAGGAAGTCGTTCTGCGGATCCTCGGTGGTGATCCGGCACTGGATCGCGAAGCCGCGCGGCCGGACCTCCTCCTGGCCGGTGATCCCGATCGCGGGCGAGCCGAGCTCGTGCCCCTCCTCGACCCGGATCTGGGCCTGGACCAGATCGACGCCGGTGACCTGCTCGGTCACGGTGTGCTCGACCTGCAGCCGCGGGTTGATCTCGATGAAGAAGTGCTCCTCGCCGGCGACCAGGAACTCGACGGTGCCGGCGTTGTGGTAGCCGGCATCGCGCGCCAGCTTCAGCGCGTCGGCGAACAGGGCCTGGCGCACGCCCGCCGCCAGGTTCGGCGCCGGCGCGACCTCGACGACCTTCTGGTGGCGCCGCTGCACCGAGCAGTCGCGTTCGTTGAGGTGGACGACGTTGCCGTGGCGATCGCCGAGCACCTGCACCTCGATGTGGCGCACCCGCGGCAGGAACTTCTCGAGAAAGACCACCGGGCTGCCGAACGCGGCGAGCGATTCGCTGCGCGCCTGCCTCAGACACGACGCCAGCTCGGCACGCTGCTCGACGACACGCATACCGCGGCCGCCACCACCGTGCGCGGCCTTGACGATCACCGTGCCGTTGGCAGCGAAGAACTGCTCGGCGGCGGCGAACGCGGCCGCCTCGTCGGTCTCGAGCTCGAGCCCCGGCACGGTCGGCACACCGAGCCGGGCGGCGGTCTTGCGCGCCTCGACCTTGTCGCCGAGCGCGCGGATCACGTCGGCACCCGGACCGATGAACTCCATGCCGGCAGCGCGCACGGCGGCGGCGAACTCGTGGTTCTCCGACAGGAAGCCGTAGCCCGGGTGGATCGCATCGACGCCGGCGCGCCGGGCGATCTCGATGATCTCGTCGCCGGCGAGGTAGGCCGCGACCAGAGACTTGCCGAACCCGACGAGGTAGGACTCGTCGGCCTTGTAGCGATGCTGGTGCGTCGCGTCCTCCTCGCTGAAGACGGCGACCGTACGGATCCCGAGTTCGGCGCAGGCGCGGAAGACGCGGATCGCGATCTCGCCGCGATTGGCGCAGAGGACCTTGTGGAACGCGCGGACTTCCATGGCGGGAGCGATGACGGAGTCTTCGGCGTCTCGCGACGCGATCCTGTAGGTACACCGCCGGTGACCGCTCGGCAACGCTCGTCACCCGTTTGCCGGCAGACAGCGCGTCCCGACGACGCTACCCTGCCCGCGATCATGGCGTCCGAGCTCCCCGCGACGATCCTCGCCGTGCACACGCCGAAGGCGGCGGGCACGACCCTGAAGCACCACTTCGAAACGGTGTTCACCGCGGACGAGCTGCTGTTCGACTACGCCGACGACCCCGCCGACCCGAGCACGGCGTGGAACCTCGATCCGGAACGGTTCGCGGCGGCGCCGATCCGCTCGATCGCGCCGCACCGCGTCGTCTACGGCCACTTCGCGGCGCGCAAGTACGCGGCCGTACCCGACGCGTTCCGGATGACGTTCCTGCGCCACCCGGTCGACAACCTGGTGTCGATCTACCGGTTCTGGATGAAGCAGCCGCCCGACATCTGGCCCAACCCGCTGTTCCGCTACGTGCGACAGAACGACTTCACGCTCACCCGCTTCGCGACCCTGCCGACGATGCGGTTGCTCTACTCCGAGGTCTACTACGGCGGTTTCGACATGACCGCGTTCGACTTCGTCGGCGACTACGAGCGCTACGCCGAGGAGCTGATGCGGCTCGAGCCCGCCCTCGGCGTCACCTTCGACCGCACCGTCCACCTCAACCGCACCCATCCCGAGCGCACCCGGCCCGGCGAGCCGCTGCTCGGAACCGCCGAACGCGCCACCCTGACCCGGCTGCTGGCCCGGGACATCGAGTTCTACGAGGCCTGGCGCGGCCGCTGACCGCCGAGGTCCGGCGCCGGAAGCGCACCGTTTTCTTTGGCCGGCGATTCGGTATCCTCCGCGTGCTGCATGGCCGTCATCGCGCCCTCGACGACCACGGCGACCCGGAGCTGGCTCCGGGTCGCGGTTCCAGCGGCAGCATTGCTCGCCGCGGCTGCCTGTGCCGCCGGACCAAGCCTCCCCCGCGTCCTGACCGTGCAGCCCGGCCAACGCACCAGCGTGCAGTTCGTGCAGTTCGACGAGAGTCGGGTCTTCACGCTGCAGAACGCCTCGAGCGGCTCGGCGTCGGAGGTCTACAGCGACAAGCGCGGTGACTCGATGACCAAGGTCGTCGACGACGCGATGCTGCAACGGCTGCTCGACATCTACGCCGACCAGGGCCTGTTCGCGCGCGCCGAGCGCGCCGCGCCGCCGCTCGCGCGCGACGCGCTGATCGTCGAGCAGGCCGAGCGTCGCTGGGTGTTCCATCGCGGCGCCGCCGCCGAGACGGTGCGGGCGTATTTCGCGGCGAAGCAGTACTTCCTGGACACCTACAACCGCGCCGAGGCCTTCCACTCGTCCGACGCCCACGTGCGCGATCTCGAGGCCGAGGACCGGCGGGTCCGCGACAGCGCCGAGTCCGCCCGGCTCAAGCTCGAACGGCTGGGGGGCGACCGCTCCGGGGG
>JAGQRB010000070.1 GCA_020425925.1 Planctomycetota bacterium | reverse complement strand
TGCGCCCGTCGGCGTCGGGCGTCGCCTCGCCGCCGCGGACGATGAACGCGTGACCGTCCTTGAACGCGGTGAGCTCGCGGACCGGGAGCGCCAGAGCAGCGGTCGCCTGGGCCGCGGCCGCGGCCGCGAGCAGGGCACAGGCGAGTGGAACACGGATCGGGTGAGGAGTCATGGCCCCATGGACGAACGAACGGGCCGCGCCACCGTCACCGCTCTGTAACGGGGTCGGCGCGGCCTCTGCGAGCCAGGCGGCTTGCGTCTGGTCGGCGGCCAAGCGCGGCAGTAGCCTCGGCCGGCGTGTCCGATCCAGCCGATCCCGGGTCCGCCGCTCTCGCCACCGCGCTGACGGGCGGCGATCGCCAGGCGTTGGCGCGCGCGATCACGCTGATCGAGAGCCGACGCGAGCAGGACGCGACCGCCGGAGACGAGCTGCTCGCACGCATCCTGCCGGCGACCGGGCGAGCGCTGCGTCTCGGTATCACCGGCGCCCCCGGCGTCGGCAAGAGCACGCTGATCGAGGCCCTCGGGCGACGGCTCTGCGACGCGGGTCACGCGCTCGCGGTGCTCGCCGTCGACCCGAGCTCCTCGGTGACCGGCGGCAGCATCCTCGGCGACAAGACGCGGATGGCCGAGCTGGCACGGCATCCTCGCGCGTTCATCCGTCCGTCGCCGGGCGGCGGCACGCTCGGCGGCGTCGCGGCGCGCACCCGCGAAGCGCTGCTGCTCTGCGAGGCCGCCGGCCACGACATCGTGATCGTCGAGACCATCGGTACCGGCCAGTCGGAGACCGCGGTGCACGGCATGGTCGACTTCTTCCTGCTCGTGTTGTCGCCGGCCGCCGGGGACGAGCTCCAGGGCATCAAGCGCGGCGCGATGGAGCTCGCCGACGGCGTGCTGGTCCACAAGGCCGACGGCGACCTCGCGGCGGCGGCGGATCGCGCGGCGCAGCAGTGCATGCTGGCGATGCGCGTGCTGCACGCCGGCACGACCGAACCGCCGCCCGTGCTGGTCGCGTCGTCGCTGACCGGCCGGGGTCTCGACGAGCTCTGGCAGATGATCGAACGGCACCTCACCGCGGCGCGCGCGAGCGGCGCGCTCGAACGGCGCCGGCGCCAGCAGGCCACGGCCTGGCTCGACACCGCGGTGCGCGATCGGCTGCTCACCGCGTTCCTCGACGACGCGAACAACGCGCACGCACTCGCCGAGGCCCGCGCTCGGGTCGAGCGCGGCGAGGCGCTGCCGGGCCGCGAGGCCCGCCGCCTGGTCCCGGGAGGCCTCGCGTGATCCACCGGCTCGCGATCGCGGCGGATTTCGACGCGATCGCCGCGATCACCAACCACTACATCCGCACGACGGCGATCCACTTCGGCTACGAGGACGTGACCGCCGACGAGCTGCGGACGCTGTTCGTTGCCGGCGAGCAGCGCTACCCGTGGCTGGTCGCGGAGCTCGACGGCGAGATTGCCGGCTACGCCAAGGCCGGTGCCTGGCGAACGCGTGCGGCCTACGACTGGATCGCCGAGAGCGGCATCTACTTCGCGCCGGCGCACTGCGGCCGAGGCCACGGCGCCCCGCTCTATCGGCGTCTGCTCGACCTGTTGCGCGCGCAGGGCTTCCACGCCGTGATCGGCGGCGCGACGATGCCGAACCCGGCTTCCGCGCGCCTGCACGAGCAGCTCGGGTTCGAGCCGTGCGGCATCGTGCACGAGGTCGGCTGGAAGCACGATCGCTGGCACGACGTCGCGTTCTGGCAGCTGCGCCTCGCGGCGTCGGGACACCCGGCGCAGCCGATCCGCACCCCGGAGGCGGTGTGGGACGAGCTGTTCGGCGGCCCGGAGGCCCGGCCCGGATCGAGCCGACCCTAGCGGCCGGTCGCCTGCACGAACGCGGTGTGGCGCGCGAACACGTCGCCGCGGCCGAAGTTCTCGACCCAGTAGCGGCCATCGACCCCGATGCCCATCTCGCGATGCCCGGGGTTCAGCAGGTTGCGGTGATGCCCCGACGAGTTGAGCCACGAGTCGTGCGCGCCCGGCGCCGAGCCGTTGATCGCGATGTTCTCGCTGACGCCGTAGTCGTAACCCGCGAGCTTCATGCGATCGAACGGCGTACGGTGCCCCGGCGTCGGCGACATGTGCGCGAAGTAGCCGAGCCGCGACATCTCGGCGGCATGAGCCTGGGCCGCGTCGCAGATCGCCGGCACGACCGCGAGCGGCCGATGGCGGTACATCGCGCGGTAGTCGTTGGTGATCCGCAGCAGCTCGCGGACACTCGCGGGCAGCTCGCGGCCGACGACCTCGTTGTACTCCTCGATGCGCCGCCACTCGACGAGGTCCCTGCACTCGCTCTCGGTGCGGCAGTACTCGGCGATGGTGATGCTCTTGAACGGCGGGATCGCGCGCGCCCAGGCGATCGGCGCGAGCTCGGATTCGTCGAAGGCGCCGATCTGCCGCAGCACGCTGCGGTCCCACTCGATGCGCTCGAGCGCGGTCTGCAGCGACTTCGGCACGCGCACCGTCGTGCGGCGATCGCTCCACAGGCCGCGCAGCGCGGCGACGCGGCGGTTGACCTCGGCCTGCACGCGGATGTACTCGGCGTAGCGGTCGCTTGCGACCGCCGGCGGCTTGTAGGGATAGAAGTAGCGAACCTCGTCGTAGATCAGGTCCTTGGCGAACTCGCGTGCCTTGTCGAGCACCACGCGCTGGTCCTCGAGGCCGCGGATCTGTGACTCGAGCGGGCTCTCGCCGAGCTCCTGCACCGCCTCGCGCAGATCCTGACGGAACGCGATCCCGATCGCCGGCAGCGTCTCCGGTCCCTCGGCCAACAACGCCGCGACCAATCGCTCGCGCTCGGCCGGGTCCTTCTTGCGCAGCGCGGCCTGGATCCGCGGCGTGATCTTCTTCGCCGCCTTGTGGGCCTCGAGCTCCGCGATCGCGACGAACCCGTCCTTCTGCAGCTCGTAGCCGCGCGGGTCGTACGAGTCGCCACGGCCGGCGGCGAGCGCCCGGTCGACGATCGGCTTCATGCCGTCGTCGGCACGCAGCACGGCGGCCAGCAGTCGTTCGGCCGCGGCCCGATCGCCGGTCTCGTACACCAGGCTCGCGGCGCCGACCGCGGCGCGGCCGCGCGCATCGACCTCGCGCGCGAGAGTCAGCAAGGCGTCGGTCCCGAGACCCGACAGCTCCGTCGGGCGACCGGCAGCCGTGAGCAGGGCCTGGAACTCGGCCCGCATCGCGGCATCGTCGGCGCGCTGCTCGAGCCGGGCCGCGTAGGCCGGATCGCGCGCGCGGGCGAGATCGGCGGCCTTGCGCAGTTCCTCCGCGGCCAACGCGAACTCGCCGCGCCCTTCGGCGGCGCGAACCCGGTCGAGCTGATCGCGCAGCGCGGCGATCGGACTGCCGGCAGCAGCACCGCCCCCGACCGGGGTCGCGGCCCCACCGTTCGCCGGCTCGACACCCGCGCCGGCGGCGGGCGCGATCGGAGCGGGTGCGACTCTCGGCGCGACATCCGCCATCCCCGCCGAGCCCTCGGGTCGCACCGCGGCCGCGGCGAGCGCCTCGGAAGCGGCCTCGATCTCGTGACGCCTGGCCGCCAGCGCGGCGAACTCGCCATCGGACGGGAACCGATGCTGCACCAGCGCGATCTCGGTGATCGCCTCGCCGTGCCGGCCCGCTTCGACCTTGGCCTCGGCACTCGCGAGCAGCTCGCGCATCGCCGCGAGCGCGCCCTTCTGCACCCGCTCGCGCGCGGTCTGCAACTCCGCGACCGCCGTCGGATCGGCCATCTCGCCCTGCTGAGCCTGCAGCAACGCGATCGCCGGCGCGAACAGGCCCTGCTCGGCGAGGCGATCGGCGTCGGCGATCACATCGGCGCTGGTCTCTGCGGTCATCGCGGGCGCATCGACCTGGTTCGCCGCGACCTCGTCGTTCGGCCCGCCGACCGCGGGATCGCCGGTCTCGCCGGCCTCGCCCGCGACGGGGGCCGGCGGGCGCCGCAGCAACGTCTCGGTCAGCGAAGCGCGCGTCAGGCGGGCCGCGATCCGCTGGTGCTCGGCGCCACCCTGCTCGAGCTCCTGCAGCCGACGGATCCATGCTCCGCGGTTGCCGCTCGTCGGGTCGAGCACCTCGCGCTCGAGCTCGGCGGCGAAGTCGGCGACCGCATCGACCTTGGCGGCTTCGGCCTCGAGCCGCGCCAGCCGATCGTCGGAGGCGCCCTGCCAGTCGATCCGACAGCGCGCGATCAGACTGCGCGCGCGATCGATCTGGCCCTTGTCGCGGAACAGCTCGATCGTCGCGAGCTCACCGTCGACCGCGTTGCCGTCGCCGCCCATCGCGAACGCGAAGACTCCCGCCAGCAGCACGGCCGCACCGACCAGCACGAGCGGCAGGCGCGAGCGTTTCACCGGTCGGGTATCGCGCCGGCTGACGCGGACGCGCGGCGTGTCGAGCACGTCCTCGGGCGCCGCCGGCCGCGCGACCGAATGGCCGACGACGAGCACGGCCTTGCCGATCTCGATGCGATCGCCGAGCTGCAGCTCGATCGCCTCGACGGGCGATCCGTTGACCAGGACACGGCCGTGGGCGACCAACCGCACGCCGCCGCCGGCGAGCGGCTCGAGCCGGGCGTGGCGGGGCTCGACACCGACCTCGCGCAGACGGAGATCCGCATCCTCACCGCCGCCGAGGACGACCGGCTCGGACGGCAGGGAGAACAGCAGCGTCTGGCCGCAATCGAGAATCTGCAGCGTGAACATTCGGTCGGCTGGAGGGCTCGGCGGAGGC
>JAGQRB010000699.1 GCA_020425925.1 Planctomycetota bacterium | reverse complement strand
TTGTCGGTGCGGCGCGAGTTGGCGGGCAGCCTCGCGTTCCTCTACTACCAGCGGCGAAACCTGCTGGACGGCGACGAGGAGCACTGGACGCGCATCGGCGGGTGCGAGCGGCGGCTGCTCGAGCACATCGACGCGATCGTCGCCGGCGGTGCGCGCATGGCGTGGTCGGTGGCGAGCGGTGTGCTCGACGGCGAACCCGGGTTGGCCTTCGGCGGCGCGATGGTGCTCGCGACGATCGGCAGCGAGGCCGCGTTCGGCTGCCTGCTCGAAGTGATCGGGCAGATCGACGAGGCGGCGCTGCCGGCGGTCGCCGATGCACTCCGCCATGCGCCGGGTTCCGCGGCGCTGACCGCCGCGCTCGAGCAGATGCGACGCGCGGAGCGGCCGGCGGTCGCGGCGATGGCGCTCGACGTGCAGTCGTATCGCCGGGACCTGCCGGCGGCGATCGTGCTGCCCCTGCTGGCCGGTTCCGATCCGGTGCTCCGGCGCGCCGCGATCGTCGCCGCGATCCGGGGCGGCAGCTCGGCGCACGCCGAGCCGGTGCTGCGCGCCGTCCGCGAGCTCGAAGCCCACGAGCTCGGGCTGCCGGGTCTGCTGCGTCTCGACCGCGGACTCGCGTTGTCCGTCGCGCGCGAGCACTCGAACCCGGGTGACCCGGCGTTCGGCGTCGCGCTGCTGACCCGCGCGGTGGCGGCCGACACCACCGTGACCGGCCTGTTGCGCGAGGGCGTTCGCTCGCCGGCGGTCGCGACCGCGGCGCTGGACGCCGTCGGAGCACTCGGCGATGTCGGTTTCGTGCCGCTCCTGCTGCAGGCGCTGGCGTCCGAGGCGGCGAGTGCGGCTGCGTCGGCGCTGCGACGCATCACCGGCGCCGATCTGCGCGAGGAGGCGGATGTCGCCGATCCCGACGACCCCGAAGCCGCGGTCCGCGTCGAGCGCATCTCGCAGGATCCCGCGGTCTGGACCCGGTGGTGGCAGGACCACGGCGAACGAATGGCAGCGTCGCACCGTCACCGGTTCGGGCTACGTTACGGGGCCACAGCGATCGCGGCGGAACTCGAGGCGCGAGGGCGGCTCTCCGAGCGCAATCGGGCGTGCTTCGAGCTGGAGCTGGCGCTCGACAAGCCGGTGCTGGCGGCCGACTGGTTCGTCGCGCGTCAGCACGCGTTCCTCGGCGATCTCGCCGGTCGCCGCGCGACGCGATGAGCGCGGCGGACGGCTCGGAACGGGAGATTCCTGCCACGGCATCGGCCGCGCGGTCGTTGGAACTGTCGGCCGCCGACGGCCGTTGCCGGGCGCGCCAACGATTCCCGTGGACTACGTCAACCCGACACCGAACCGCGATGGACAGGACCTGATCTACGCCGAGTCCGACTCGTCGGGCACCGGCCGCCCGCAGGTCTTCTACGTCAACGGCATCCGCACGCCGCCCGACGCCCACCGCGACATCGCCATCCTGCTGTCGCGCCTGCTCGAGCGTCAGGTGCTCGGTATCTACAACAAGCACGACAAGATCGAGCTCACCCTGCCGTTCGGGCCGATGTCGCTGCGGACCGGCATTCACGACGACGGCTACGTCGCCGATCTGCTGCTCGAGTGTCTGCCGCAGTGGCTGCAGAGCGGCGCTGCGGTCACCGCCGAACAGCTCTGGAACGCGGTGTCGTCGTTTCCGGGCTGGCTCGGTGCGCACCTGCGACGGGTCGTGCCGAAGGGTTCGGGAGTGGACCAGGTGGTGCAGCGCATCGGTGCGGCGGTGAAGTCACCGCGTCAGCGTGTCGGCGCCGCGATCGACCTGATCTGGAAGACCGCGACGCCGCATCTGCGGCAGTCGATCGCGCGCGCCTGGGTCTCGCCGTATCCATCGGCGAAGCGCCTGTTCGAGCTGCTCGCGTCGGGCCAGTACGAGGACGCGGTGATCGTTCCGCACAGCCAGGGCAATCTGATCACGGTGCACGCGCTGTGGGCGCTGAAGCTCGCCAAGGGGCAGGCGCACTACGAGAAGATGCGCGTCTTCAGCCTGGCGTCGCCGGTCACGGGCTGGCCGGACGGCGCCTGGATCAGGCTCTACGCGATGACGGGGGATCCTGTGGCCTGGATGAGCCTCGGCCGGACCTACCGTGGTCCGGGCCAGGACAGCAAGTCCGAGTTCGGACTCGCGGCGCACGACGTCGAGCGCAACATCTTCGGCACCGCGTTCGCCAACGACATCCGCGCGCATCTGGGGCTCGGCGGCGCGTAGGGGTCGTTGTTCGCCGCGACGCACCGCGCCGCGCCCTGGTGAGCGAAGCGGGTCAGTCCATCCAGATCCGCTGCAGCATCGCGTTGCCGGCGTCGAGGAACACGATCGAGCCGTCGCAGAGCGGTGTGATCTCGGCGGGCGAATTCAGCCTGGTGACGGTGCCGACCGTGCCGGCACCGCTCATCGCCGTGCGGCGGTGCTCGTTCGGGATCGACTGGCCTGCGACGCCCGTGCCGGCGAGCGAGACGACGCGGTCGCGGTCCAGCATCCTGACGGTGTGGTTGCCGTATTCACTGAAGATGATCGCACCGCTCGCCAGCACCGCGACCCCGGAGGGTTCGTGGAGCATCGCTTCGGTGGCGGCGCCGTCGCGCAAGCCGAAGGCCGAACCGTCGCCGGCCAGCCGGGCGAGGTCGCTCATGAGCACCGGGCGACCGCGAACGGCCGCGGACACGCACTCGGAGTCGATCACGGCGCGGCGCAGCCGATGGTCGCCCCCTTCGGTGACGACGAGCGCGGCGTAGCCGTCGAAGTGCTGGATCGCGACGCCCGTCGGACGGTTCAGCGGAGTGCGGCAGATCGTTTCGCCCGTGCCGGCGGTTGCCGTGTCGTTCCGGTCGTTGCCGGCGAGCACGGTCTGGTAGGTCACGTTGTAGGTCTGGTAGGGGCCCGTGCCGTTCGGGTTGCCGGTGGCGAAGACCAGCCGGTGGATCGCGTTCTCCGCATCGGCGATGTAGAGCACGAGTCCGCCACCGCCGAGCGTCGGCTGCGCGCAGAGATCGGCTGTGCACCGCAGCGGCAGGACTTCACCCTTGCACCCGAAGTAGAGTCCGCCGGACCGCAGCACGCCGTCCGGCGTCGTCTCGGCCATGAGGTGTCCGATGCTCGTCGGAACCTCGGTGTTCGGTGTCTTGAAGTCGCGGTAGCCGGATGCGACCCAGTCCGCCGGTGCCAGCAACGTCGTGAGTTCCCATCGCCCGGCGACGTCATCGACGACGAACAGCGAGCCCGTTGCCGTGCCGAGGAACAGCATCCGTCGGCCGGTGGGGAAGCGGTGGAACGCCATGGCCGTGACCGCGCCGAGGCGCGGATCGGTGAGGATCGAGATCCGGAACCGGTTCTCGAGCAGCGGGCTGCGCGGGTTGCAGATCGCCGACAGCTCGCCGTTCGACCACACGAACAGGGTGTCGTCGCGCGGATTGTCGCCGTCGGTCCCCGGGTCGTAGGCCAGGCGGCTGTCCGCCGTCGCCTCGAGGTAGGGGGTGCAGCGCGCACCCTCGTCGATCTGACCGCGCGTCCACGCCAGGTGGTCGACACCGGCCTGCGTCAAGGTCGCCGCCATCGCGACGCCGGCGACCGCGACGCCGCGCTGCGCCGCCCACAGTGATCGCGGCCAGATCGCGCATCCCGCGGCGACGAGCAACACCACGGCGAACAGGCGGGCCAGGATCGTCGGGTCGACGCCCTGACGCAGCCAGCCGTCCG
This sequence comes from Planctomycetota bacterium, assembly GCA_020425925.1. Lineage (GTDB taxonomy): Bacteria > Planctomycetota > UBA1135 > UBA1135 > UBA2386 > JAGQRA01. The sequence goes on along the minus strand of JAGQRB010000699.1, from coordinate 696 downwards.
GGCCGCCGAGCCAGAAGAGCGCGGCGAGGGTGCCGGCGGTCGCCAGCACGGCGAGCTGGGCGGTGAGTGCCCAGCGCGAAGAGCTCGGCGCCGGCACGTAGCCCGCGGGGACCTCGTCCAGGCGCTTCAGCCGCTCGCTCAGACCGGCCGCGAGGTCACCGAGTTCGATGCGCGTGCGCGCGTCGGGTTCGAGTGCGCGCATCAACACCGGTTCGTAGCAGCGCACGTGCCGGACGTACTCCTCCGGCAGCATCGACCGCTCGGCGGCACGGCGGCGGAGCTCTTCCGAAGTGAGCTCGAGCAGCACCGCGGTGGGGCGGCGGGCCTTGCGGGTCAGGATGCTGTCGCCAGCCGAGAACGGTGAGGCTCCGACGAACAGGTGGAACAGGGCGACTGCGATCGCGAACACGTCGCGCGGTGGCTCAGCAACCGGCAGGCCCAGCCCGACGGGATGGGTCTCGGGCGCGGCGTATCCGGGCGTGCCGTAGAAGCCGCCCATCGGGCGGCCGATCGCGCGGGCCAGACCGAAGTCGATGACACGCGCCCGGCCCGGCGCCAGCACCACGGTGTTGGTCGTCTTGAAGTCGCAGTGCACCAGACCCTTGTGGTGGATGTGCCGCACGGCCTCGATGCACTGCAGGGCGAGGCGGACGCGTTGGTTGACCGTCGCCCGGGCGCCCCTGCAGTAGGTCTCGA
>JAGQRB010000698.1 GCA_020425925.1 Planctomycetota bacterium | reverse complement strand
CGGCGTCGTCCAGTAGGTCGTGTGGGTGCCGATCGCCAGCAGCGGTGCCGCGCCGGTCGGGATCGGCGCGACCTCGATCGTGCAGGAGCTGCCGGCCCACGCGCCGGAGAACGGCGCCACCGCGACGACCGGCGTGCCGTTCGTGCCCGCGCAGCCGGCACCGAAGCTCAGGGCGGTCGCCGGTTGGTCGGGGCCGTAGTTCCAGGTCTCGATTCCGTTGACGAGCACCGTGCGCGCCAGGCCCGGGTGCCAGGCGACGAGCGGCGTGCCGTTGGCGGGGGCGAGCGGCGGTGTGCGCTGCGCCCAGTCGATGCCGTCCCACTCCCAGGTGTCGCCGAGCAGGCTGGAGTAGCTGGTGCCGCCGAACATCACGGTGCGGTCGCGCAGCGGGTCGTAGGCCATGCCGGCGAACGCCCGCGCCGGCGGCGTGGTCGCCGGGGAGCGCTGGATCCAGTCGGTGCGGTTCCACTCCCAGGTCTCGTTGTTGGCGCTGGACAGGGCGCTGGGGCGGCCGCCGAACAACACGGCGACGTCGCGGTGTCGGTCCCAGGCGAGACCGACGCGGCCGCGCGGCGAGGGCGCGTGCGCCGGGAAGCGCTGGGTCCAGTCACGCGCCACCGCGTCCCATTCCCAGGTGTCACCCAACGTGGATCCGGTGGTGCCCTGGCCGCCGAACATCAGGACCGTGTTCGTCCCCGGGTCGGCCGTCATCGCGGCGAGCGTGCGCCGCGGCGGCGCGTGGGGCGGCGTCAGCTGGTTCCACCCGGTGCCGAGCCACTCCCAGGTCTGGTTGGTCTCGTTGCCGAGCCACGGGCCGCCGAACAGCAACACGCGCCCGCTCACCGGGTCGGTCGCCGCGGCATGGCCACCGCCAGGGGGCGGGCCGCCCGTCGAGTTCACGAGCACCCAGCCCGTGCCGCTCGACTCCCAGGTGTCGGTCAGCGGCGTGACCGTGGCGATACCGCCGAACAGCACGAGGCGGCCGCTCGCGGCGTCGAACTCCAGCACGCCGGCTTGCCGCGCCGGCGGCGTGGCGCCGGCGGTCGCGACCGTCCAGGTGCCGGCGGTGTCGAGCGCGACGGTGTCCTGTCGGATCGCCGCGTTGTCCGTGCCGCCGAACACCACCGCGCGGTTGCGGAGCGAGTCCCACGCCATGCCGTGCTGGTCGCGCGTCGTCGGCGGCGCCGTCGTCGCCAGCAGCGCCCAGGTCGTGCCGTCGTACTCCCACGCCGTGTCCTGCGAGCCAGACAGGCCGGCGCTGCCGCCGAACAGCAGCACGCGGCCCGTGCTGCCGCGCCACACCATCGCGTGGTCCGACAGGCCCGGCGGCGACTGCGTCGGCTGCATCGCGGTCCACGCGGCACCGTCCCACTCCCAGGTGTCGTTCGCGGGGAACAGGCCGCCGCCGAGGACCTCACCGCCGAACAGCACGACGCGTTGGCGGCCGGGATCGTAGGCCATCGCGTGCGACTGTCGCGCCACCGGACCGGTCGTGAACGTCATCTGGGTCCAGTCGAGGCCGTCCCACTCCCACAGGTCATCCGAGTAGTAGTGGACGCCGCCGCTCGGGCCGGCGTGGCCGCCGAACAGCACCAAACGCGACCGCGCGACGTCCCAGACCATCGCGCTGAGATCGCGCGTCAGCGGCGAGTTGGTCGGGGTCCGCTGCAGCCACGTGCTGCCGTCCCACTCCCAGGTGTCGCCGAGGATCGTGTTGCCGCCGACGAACGACCGGCCGCCGAACAGCAGCACGCGGCCGTGCACGGGATCGTAGGCCAGCGCATGGTGCGACCGTCCGACCGGGCCGGCGCTGGTCGTGCGTGGGATCCAGCCGGTGCCGTCGTTCTCCCAGGTGTCGCCGAGCGTGAAACCGGGCACCGCCTGGCCGCCGAACAGCAGCAGGCGGTCGCGCGCGGTGTCGTAGCACAGGCCCGAGCCGATGCGCCCGGCCAGCGTCCCGGACTGCGTCCAGGAGACCTGCGCCGTGGCACCGGCGATGAGCAGTGGGAGCACGGCGACGCAACGGATGAGCGCGGTGGTCATGCGCCACCATTCTACGGCGGTGACGATCGAACCCGGCGATTCTCCCGACCTGCAGAATCCCGATCGCGCGTGGCATCCTGGCGTGTGATGTCGGACCTGTCGAACCCTGGCGAACTGCTGCACGATCACGTGCAGGCGCTCGGCGCGCTCGCACAGACGCTCGTGCGGGATCGCCATGCCGCCGAGGACGCGGTCCAGGACACGCTCGTAGCGGCGCTGACGAGCCGGGCGCGGCGCACCGGTTCGCCGTGGGCGTGGCTGCGCGCGATCCTGCAGAATCGCGTGCGCCACGACGCGCGGGCGCGGCGACGGCGGCTCGCGCGAGAGACGGCGCGCGCGACGCCGGGAGCGTCGCCGTCGGCCGCCGAGGTTGCCGGCGAGCTGCAGCTGCACCGCCGCCTCGTCGAGCTCGTGCAGGCGCAGAGCGAACCCGTGCGCCATGCCCTCTTCCTGCGGTTCTGGTGCGGCATGTCGCCGCGCGAGATCGCCGAGGCGACCGGCGTGCCGGAACCGACGGTGCGTTCGCGGATCGAACGCGCGCTCGTTCGACTGCGGGCCGAACTCGACGCTGAAGCGCAGAACGGTGGAGCGAGGCCGTGGGCGGCCTTGGCCGTGCTGCGAGGTGAACCCGCGGCGACGGTCGGGATCGCCGCGCTGGGGTTGCTCATGAAGACCAAACTGCTCGTCGGCGCGGCCGCCGTCGTTGTGCTGCTGTTGCTCGCGCCGCTGTTCTGGCTCCCGCTCGGCGACGCCGATCCGCGGCCTCATGGCGCGGCCGTCGCGGCGCGTGCCGAGGCCGCCGCCAACGAACCGCGCGCGCCGGCCGAGGACGTCTCGCGCGGTCGCGTCGCCGTCGCAAAGACACCCGATGTCGCGACCGACGCCGCGACCGCGACCGCGATCACGGCGTTCGTGCGCGACCTCGACGGGCGGCCGGTCGCTGGCGTGCCGGTCACGTTCGAACGCATCGACGACGACCGCGTCGTCGTCCGTGATGCCGCGGTCGCGCCGATGCAGAGCGGTGTGGACGGCAGCGTCGCGCTGCAGTGGCCGGAGCGGCCGGGTTGGCTCACGGCCGGCGACTCCGAATGGGCGGCGGTCCGGCGCGCGTGGTGCGGCCGCGAGCGACCCGTCTCCGCGCCCGTCGTGCTCGTGGCACCGCTGCGGCATTACGCCGGCAGCGTCGTCGATCCGAGCGGTGCGCCGGCCGCCGGTGCCCGCGTCACGATCGTCCTCGGCGACGACCTCGCGCCGTCGCGCGCTGTCGGCGGCGACGTCGTCGCGCTGCCGAACGACCTCGCGACCGCGACGGCCGACGACGCCGGGCGCTTCACGATCGCGGTCGGCTGGGTCGCGCATTCGAGACTGGTCGCGGAGCAACCGCCGTTCGGACCGGGCACGGCGGAGCTGCCGGCGGCGGCGGCGAACGACCTGTTGCTGCGCCTCGGTGCGGTGAACGACGACCCGCGCGTGCACGGCATCGTCGTCGATGCGGACGGGGGCCCGGCGAGCGCGGTGCACGTCGCGGTCGGAGGGGATTCGGTGCGCACGGACGCGGCGGGTCGCTTCGCGGCACCGTGGTTGTTCGGCTGGCGACCGACGTGGGTGCGCGCGGTCCGACCGGGCCTCGGCGCGGCGACCGCGCGCCTCGTGCCGGGCGACGGCCAGCCCGGCTGGTCCCGCGAGCATCCGATCACGCTGCGCCTGCCGGCAGCGGCCGGGATCGTGCGCGGCCAGGTCGTCGACGCCGAAGGGACTCCCGTGCCGGGGGCCCGCGTCTTCACGCCCGACCTGACCTGGTTCGGCAACGTCACGGTCGAGCACCGGGGCCACCCGGTCTCGGCGCCGAGTTCGGTCGAAGGCGTCGTCAACGACCCGAATGCCAGCATCGACGCGGTGCTCCGGCTCGGTACCACGACCGACGCCGACGGACGCTTCGAACTGGCCGGCCTGCTCGATCGCGGCTATCCGCTGTTCGCGGTGACGCAACCGACGCTCGCGGCGGCCGGACCGCTCTGGGCGTCGCCCGGCGACACGGTCGAACTCCGACTCGGGCGCGCTGCGCTCCACCGCGTGGCCGGGCGGCTCGTCGCCGAGATCGGCGGCGCGCCGCTGCCGGGCGTACGGGTCGCGGTCGGCCGCCGCCTGCCGTGGCAGCGTCCGGAGCGCTACGACGATCCGTGGCACAGCAGCCCGATGCAACCCGCCGACGCGAGCCACGCGTTCCGCTCGGTGACCGCGACGACCGACGCCGAGGGTCGTTTCGAGCTGCCACCGATGCAGACCGACGGCACCTACCTGACGTTCGACGGCGAAGTGCTGTTCGCGGCGCCGCCGTTCCGGCTGCCGCCGGGGCCACCCTTCGAGGAACTCGGCATCGCCCTGCCGGCACGCAGCACGTTCCACCTCGAGGTCGCGGACCCGGAGGAGGCGGACGCGTTCTGGATCGCCGACGCCGACGGCCGGCAGCTGCCGCTCTTCGTGCGCGTCGAGGGCGCCGTGATGTCGATGTGGCGCGTCGGTCTCGTCGCGGGCCGGTCCCCGGCCGCGTACTGTCGCGCCGGCGAAGTGACGTTCGTGCTCGAGAAGGGCGGTGCCGAGGTCCGGCGCATCGACGCGACGCTCCTGGCCGGCACCCGCGAAGTGCGGCTGTAGCGGCGCCGGCCTGTTCCGGCCCTCCGCGATGCTAGTAGTCGAGCGTGGCGCGCAGGATGTTGCTCGCCGCGAGGCCGGGCGCGAACGGGCAGCCGACGTAGTTGACCCCGAACGTCGCGAACTGCAGCTCGAGCGTCAGCCCGAGCAGCGCGCCGTCGCCCGGCAACGGCAGCGGCGCCGTTGCGTAGCCGGCGACGTTGGGCACGAACGCCGTGTGCCAGGGCTGCACGGCACTGCAGACGCCGCAGGTCTGGTGCGGCGTCTGGAACGCGACGAGCACGAACGGCACAGCCAGCGGCTGCGCGCCGAACAATTCGACGGCGAACGCGTCGTTGCCGAGCGCGAACGGCCCGTTCGCGGCGGCGAGCCCGCCCGGGCCGCAGCCGCCACCGAGGTCCGTGACCGCGCCGCCGGCGCCCATCGCGGCGATCTCGACGAGGCCGACGTTCGCGTCGGCGGTCGCGAGGCTCTGGTCCGAGAACACGAGCAGCCCCTCGACGCTCGCGAGCGACGCGTCGCCGGCACAGCGACCGATCAGACGCGGCGCGTACTCGTTGAGGTAGTTGCCCGTCGTCGTCAGGTCGGCGCGGTGCTCGTAGCCGATCGGCGCGCCGCTGCGCGCGACCGCGAGGAAGTAGACGTCGGCGACCTGCGGATTGGCCGCGGGGCGCCCTTCGTAGCAGATGCCGAACCGGTCGTGGAGGCGCGCGACGTCGACGGCGATGTCGAGGTCGCCCGGCCAGGTCACGAGATCCTGCACGGTGCCGAGGCTCGTCACGCCGCTCCCGCCGACGGTCAGCGTGCGGCCCTTGATGTCGTAGCCCGACGGATTGCCGGCCTCCTGCTGTTCCCACGCCACCAGGAACAGGAAGCCGTCGCCGTCGACCGCCGGGTAGCCGCTGTCCTGCGGCACGTTCTGCACCCAGACGCCCGGACCGACGAGGTTCATGTCGTGGTCGACGACCTGCGCGCGCACCCAGCCCGCGTTGCCGATCGGCCGGTCGATCCAGGTGACGACGTGTCGGCCGATCACGCCGCCCTGCTTGCTGATCGCGGGTTCGGTGACGTTGCCGCCCGCGATCTGCACGATCGGCGTCGCGCCGACCTGCAGTTGGGAGTCGACCTGCAACGAGCAGCCGAGCAGGCCGTAGGTGCCGTCTAGCCACGCGACGAGGCAGTCGTCGTCGTAGACCGTGGCCTCGCCGCTGAGCACGGGGCTGGCGACGACGCCGGGGCCGTACAGCGTGAACACCCCGGTCGCCTGCGCCTGGCTCGGCTCGAACGCGAGCCCGCAGATGCTGTCGCCGGCCGACGCGCGGTTGACCCACATCATCACGAACACGCCGGTGCCGGCGATGTGGCAGACGCGCACGCTGTCCTCGTAACCGGACTGGTTGACCGCGAACGCGTAGGCGCGCGTCGGGCCCTGGCGCTGCCAGACGCTGCCGACCACGCCGGTGGCGCCGCCGCCGAGGAACTGTGTCCAGACGACGCAGTAGGTGTCGGTGTAGGCGTCGTAGGCGACGTCGGCGAAGTCGGTGTCGGCGTTCGCCCACGCCTCGACGGCGGTGCCGATCAGCGGGTCGAGCACGAGCGGATACGCCGCGCGGTCGACGAACTCCGCGGGCAGGCAGAGCTCGAGGCCGCCGTCGACGTGCCGCACGGCCCCGGCGCAGCGCGCGCCGTTCTGGTCGATGCCCGTGACCTCGCCGATCGTGACGCCGCGGCCGCGTTCGTCGAGGAAGGCGACGCGGCCGTTCGCGGCGGCTGGCAGTGCTGGCGGCAGCGCGGTCGCGACGGCGATCCGCACCGCGAGATCGCCGGCGCCGGCCGGACGCGCGGCGAACACGTAGGAGAGCTCGAGGCCGTCGGCGCGGGTCTCGTAGCGCTCGACGACGCCGGGCCACTCGTAGCGCACGGCGAAGCGGTCGTGCGTGCATGTCGGCGTCGCGTTCGCCGTCGCGAGCACGACGTCGTTCCCGCGCGCGATCGTCGCGGTAGTGAAGCGCGCGGACTCGAGGCGCGGCGCGTGCTTGCCGAGCGCCGGCACGAACTCGACGCCGCGTTCGCCGAACGTCGCGCGATAGGTCCGGCCGACGCCGAGCAGGGCGCCTTCGTGCCGGATCACGCCGCTGCCGGCGAGCGCGTCGCCGTGCGCCGGGGGCTGCGCCGGCGCGCGCTGGGCGAGGAGCGGGCCCGCGCCCAGGAGGACCAGGGCGCACGCGGGTAGGAAGCGGGGGAACGACAGCGGGCGGTGCATGCGGCTCTCGCCGGTAGAAACCTACCTCGCGCGCGGGCGCGCGGCGGCGTCACGTTGCTGCCGCCGGCCAACAACACGCGTGCAATCGAAGGGCACTACATGCTGTTCCTACTGTCCTCGGCTGGCGTCCCGTCGGTGGCGAGGTGGGTGCGGCTGCCATGACGCGCGCGACGACTTGGCTGTGCGTCTTGGCGACGGCCGGTGCGGTGTCTGGCCAGCACGTCATGTGGACCTCCCAGCTGCTTGCGATGTCGGAACAACGGGGAGAAGCCCGTGCGGCCATCGGCGACGTGATCCGCGACGGCGCTGCGCCGCAACCCGAGAGATCCTCGCCCTTCTCACTGTCGGCTTCCGAGCCAGCGGCGGAACGGGTGCACGGCGTTCTGCGCGATGGAGTCCGCCGTCGGGAAGCTTGCAGGGTCTTCGATACCGATGGCCCGCGGTTCGCGTCCCGCTCGCCACGTGAACGTTCCGAACAGCAGATCCCACAGCGGCAGGCTCGAGTAGTTGCCGGCTTCGGCGACGACGGTGCTGTGGTGCAGCCGGTGCTGCTCGGGCGAGCCGATCAGGTAATTCAGCGGCCCCATGCGGAAGTCGGCATTGGCGTGATCGAGGAAGCCCATCACCTGACTGAATGCCGTCACCGCGAACACCGCCTCCGGCGTGCAGCCGAGCAGCAACAGGGCCAGCAATGCGGTGGTGTTCTGGAAGGTGAGGTCGAGGAAGTGGATGACGTTGTTGTTCCACGTGTTCACCTTGTCGGGGGTGTGGTGCACGCCATGCAGCTGCCACAACGCACCGACGTCGTGGCCGAGCCGGTGGGTCCAGTAGCCGCAGAACGTGTAGACCAGGTAGGCGAACGGCAGCTCGGCTGCGAACGGCAGGCCGGTAGTTCCCGGCGCGATCGCGATCGCGAGCATGCCGACGCCGATGGTGGTCGCGGTGCTGACGGCGCCGTTGAGGGTGAAGTAGACGGTGTCGCGCCGCCACTCGTGGCCGTTCGGCCGCCAGCTGCGCTCGAACGGGATCCAGCGCTCCATCGCAAACAGGTAGGAGACGGCGGCGAGCAGGATCAGCAGCGATGCGAGCGCGAGCGAGCTGCCGCTGTCGATCGAATAGGCAATGCCGCCGCCGGTCGCGGCGAGCAGCAGTGGTTGGCCGAGCAGGCGCGCGCAGTGGCGCAGGGTGGCGGAGCGGCTGCGACCGGTTGTGAGGTGATGGATCGAGGCGGCGTCGGTGGTCGTCATGGCATGGTCCTTGGACTTGGGTTCGATGGACAAGGGCACATGCCGTGCCGTGAGACACATGCATCCTAACTCGTTTGTTTTCAGGCCTGAGGCGCTCGTGACACTGTCCGTTCGGACACAATTACGGACAGTTCTTGTGTCCGAATCGGACAGATCGGACAGTCGACATATGCACGCGCCCGAGCAGGTAGAAGCGATCCTGGACACGGTGGGCGACGGCGTCGTCAGCGTCGACGCCGGGCAACGGATCCGGCTTGTGAATCGCGAGGTCGAGCGCGTGTTCGGCTACGACCGCGGTGAGCTGCTCGGCGAGTCGGTGCACGTATTGATGCCGAAGCCGTGGCAAGGGCGCCACGACCGCGCCTTCCGGCGGCGGCTGCTGGCACCCGACGACGTCGACACGCAGCGCTACCGCTTGGTGCAGGGCCAGCGGCGCGACGGTTCGACGTTCCCGCTGGAGGTGCGCTTCACCACCGTGGTCGCCGACGGCGAACGGTTGTTCGTCGCCTCGGTGCGCGACGTTACCGATCGCGAGCAACAACGCGCCGAGATCGCACGGCTCACCGCTGAACTCTCGCGCGAACGCGACTACCTGCGCGAGGAGGTCAAGCAGGCGGGCGGTTTTGGCGAGATCGTCGGCGCCAGCTCGGCGATCGGCGTGACCATGCGCGAAGTCGCGGCGGTTGCCGACACCGACGCGACGGTTCTGATCGAAGGCGAATCGGGCGTCGGCAAGGAACTCGTCGCGCGCGCCGTGCACGAACGCAGCGCCCGCAGTGCCGCCGCCATGGTGCGGGTCAACTGCGCGTCAGTGCCGGAATCGCTGTTCGAGAGCGAGTTCTTCGGCCACAAGAAGGGAGCATTCACCGGCGCAATCGCCGACCGTGTCGGACGGTTCCAGCTGGCGGACAAGGGCACGATCTTCCTCGATGAGATCGGCGAAGTGCCGTTGGCGCTGCAGAGCAAGTTACTACGGGTGTTGCAGGAACGGCAGTTCGAGCGGCTCGGCGACGAACGAACGACTACGGTCGACGTGCGAGTCATTGCTGCGACCAACCGCGATCTGCGGCAGGAGGTCGCTGCGGGTCGATTCCGCGAGGATCTCTACTTCCGTCTGGGAGTGTTCCCGATCCGGGTGCCACCGCTGCGCGATCGTGGGGACGACGTCTCGCTGTTGGCCCGCCACTTCGTCGAGCGATCGGCGGTGCGACTCGCGGTTGCTCGTCCAGAGGTAGGAGCCGGCGTCGACGAGGTGCTGGGTGCCTACGATTGGCCCGGCAACGTGCGCGAACTACAGAACGTGATCGAGCGCGCGGTGATCCTGGCGCGCGCCGGCTCGGTCGAGCCGTGGATGCTGCAGGTGGGCGGGCCTTCTCAGCCGTCCCTGCCTCAGCGCCAACGTGCGGCGCCGGCACGCCGCAGCCTCGACCGTGACGCGATCGAAGCGGCACTCGCGCGTCACCACGGCGTGGTCAAGCGTGCAGCGTCAGAGCTTGGACTCTCCCGCCAGTCGCTGTATCGCCGCATGCGCAAGTTCGGGATCCGCGATGTGTGAGCACTCGGGCAGCTCGAGCAGCTTCCTGCCGTTCGCCTCCCAGCGTTCGACGAGCTCGTCGTATCGCTTCCGCCCGGCCGGTGTCAGGTCGTCGAGTCGCAGCGGCTCCTCGTCGGCGTCGCGGGCCCGCGTTCACTGGTTCGGCACAGGTGCCGAGCATCAGCAGAGAAACGTGCCGGCTCGAGACTCGGTCGCCTCTCTCACGCATTCCATCCCTGGGAATACTTGGGTGCCTCGAGCCGGCACCAGCCCTTACTCCAAACCCCGTGCCAAGCCGCGGAACGTGTTGCCGGCGCCCCGGAACCACACCGAACCGTGCGAACGTAGCGCACTCGTAACAACAGGGGCCGATCTCCGGCGTTGACCCGCCGCCCCCGGCGACCTACGACCTCCCCGCATGACCGGCGCGAACGTGCTCGAGATCACGGCGGCGAACTTCCAGACCGAGGTCGTCGACGGTTCTGCCAAGACTCCGATCCTGCTCGACTTCTGGGCGGAGTGGTGCGGGCCCTGCCGCACGCTCGGGCCGGTGCTCGAGAAGCTCGCGGCCGACTACGGCGGCGCTTTCCGGCTCGGCAAGGTCGACACCAACAAGGAGCAGGCCCTGGCCTACGCGTTCGGGGTCCAGGGCATCCCGTTCTGCGTGCTGGTGTCGGCCGGGCGGCCGGTCGACGGCTTCCAGGGCGCGCTGCCCGAGAACGAGGTGCGCCGCTTCCTCGACCGGCACGGCATCGTCTCGGCGGCGGCCGAAGAAGAGGCGGTGGCCGCCGAGGCCGAGCCGGATTCGCCGGCGTCGCGGCTCGAGCGTGCCGAGGGCGCGGCGCGGCGCGGTGAGGTCGCCGAGGTGCGGCGCGAGCTCGCCGACTTCCCCGAGGACGACGAGCGTTTCGATCGCGCCGAGCGGCTGCTCACCGGTCTGAGCTGGCTCGAGGCGCCGCTCGCCGCGTCCGGCAGCGAGGCCGAACGGCTGCTGCTCGCGGCGCGCGAGGACTTCGGCGCCGGTCACTACGAGGGCGCGATGGACCGCATCCTCGAAGCGGTCGCGGCCGACAAGTCGTTCCGCGACGGACTCGCGCGCAAGGCGATGCTGCTGTGTTTCGCTGCGGTCGGCGAAGAGGACGAGAGCCTCGACGCCTACCGGCGGCGGCTCGCGACGCTGCTGTACTGATTCACCGCAGCACCGACCGCGGGCGCCGGCCCCGACTCAGGAGGTCAGCCGCACGTGCATGCGCACGAGCTCGGCGACCGACTGCGCCTCGGTCTTGCGCATCACGTTGGCGCGGTGCACCTCGATCGTCTTCGGGCTCAGGCCGAGGTGGGCTGCGACCTCTTTGTTGGCCGCGCCCTGCACCACGAGCTCCATGACCTCGGTCTCGCGCGGGCTCAACCGGTCGAAGCGGCGGCGCACCTCGCGCAGTCCGGCCGACGAGTTGCGGCGCTTGCGGTCGGTCTCGATCGCGCGGTTGAGCGCCGCGAGCATCGTGTCGAGGTCGAACGGCTTCTCGACGAAGTCGAGGCTGCCGAGCCGGAAGGCCTCGACGGCCTCCGACACCCGCGCGATGCCGCTCATGAAGATGACCGGGACGTGGCACTCCTGCTGCGACAGCCGCTCGAGCACGTCGATCCCGCTGCCGTCCGGCAGGTTGAGATCGAGAACGATGCAGCCGACCCGGTCGCAGTCGAACCCGGCCTCGAACTGGCCGATGGTGCCGAACGTCGCGACCTCGACACCGGCGATGCGGCCGATGTTGCGGAACAGCGCCTGGATGGCTGGCTCGTCCTCGAGGACGCTCACCAGCGGGGTGGACGGGGTCTCCAGTCCCGTCACACTCGAACGCTCGAGGGTTGGTGTGCTTTTGACCAACATGTGTTTCTCCTGTGCCTGAGGGAATACCTGGGCGGCACAGGAGGCGCATCGGTGCTTCCCGTAGCCGAACTTGAGCAAGGTTGACGAAGAATCGGCCGGTGGCAGACTGCCCGAATGCGCCATTCCATCGGCCGGTTCCTTCGCGCCCTGTCGTCCTGCCGGCGGCTCCTGACCGCACTTCTGCTGACGGGGTTCGTCGCCGTCGGCCTGTCGTCGTGCGGCGGCGATGCGGGGGCGGCGAAGTCGGGGCGGCTGCGCGTCGCGGTGGTGCCGAAGGGCACGTCGCACGACTTCTGGCAGTCGGTGCGCGCCGGCGCGATGCAGGCCGCTGCGAAACTCGACGTCGACATGGACTGGCAGGGCGGCCCCGAGGGTGACCGCGCGGCACAGATCCGGCTGGTCGAGACGCTGGCGAACGGGCGCGTGCAGGGCATCCTGCTGGCGCCGGTCGACGCGCGCGCGCTGCAGGCGCCGGTCGAGGAGGCCAAACGCGCCGGCGTGCCGACCGTGGTGTTCGACAGCGCGCTCGACGGCGACGCCCATGTCGGCTTCATCGCCACCGACAACAAGCGCGGCGGCGAGCTCGCCGGCGAGAAGCTCGGCGAGCTGCTCGGCGGCAAGGGCAAGGTCCTCATGCTGCGCTTCCAGGAGGGCTCGGCCAGCACGATGGCGCGGGAGCAGGGCTTCCTCGGCGCGATCGGCAAGTTCGACGGCATCACGCTGGTCAGCGACAACCAGCACGCCGGCACGCTCGACGCGGCGCGCACCAAGTCCGATGCGCTGCTGCTGGCGCACGCCGACGTCGACGGCATCTTCTGTCCCAACGAGTCGACCGCGCACGGCATGCTCGCGGCGCTCGAGGCGGTCGGCAAGGCGGGCGTGGTCAAGTTCGTCGGTTTCGACGCCAACCCGGAGCTCCTGTCCGGGCTCGAGAAGGGGCACATCGACGCGCTCGTGGTGCAGGACCCGGTCGCGATGGGGCGGCGTGGGCTCGAGCTGCTGGTCGCGCACCTGCGCGGCGAGACGATCGAGCCGGTGGTGCACACCGCGCTCTGCGTCGCGACGCCACAGAACCGCGAGCAGCCCGAGATCGCGGCACTGCTGCGGCCCGATCTCTCGATCCTGAAGCGCTGAGGCAGTCTGCGGGCACGCTGCATGACGACGCTGCTCG
>JAGQRB010000697.1 GCA_020425925.1 Planctomycetota bacterium | reverse complement strand
AGGGCGAACCGGCGCCCGACGTCGCGATCACCGAGATCGGCGGGACGGTCGGCGACATCGAGAGCCTGCCGTTCGTCGAGGCGATCCGGCAGTTCAGCCTCGAGCAGGGCAAGAACGACTGCATGTTCATCCACCTCACGCTGCTGCCCTACCTGCGCTCGTCGGGCGAGCTGAAGACCAAGCCGACCCAGCAGTCGGTCGGCAAGCTGCGCGAGATCGGTATCCAGCCCGACGTGCTGGTCTGTCGCACCGAGATCGCGATGGACAGCGACATGGCGAAGAAGATCTCGCTGTTCTGCAACGTCCGCCCCGAGGACGTCATCGAAGAACGCGACGTCGAGTTCTCGATCTACGAGGTGCCGCTGATGCTGCGCGAGGCCGGCCTCGACACCCGCATCCTGTCGCACCTCGGCATCGAGCCGAAGCAGACCGCCGACGTCTCCGACTGGCAGCGCCTGCTGCAGATCGTCAAGAACCCCGAGCACGAGGTCGAGATCGCGGTCGCGGGCAAGTACATCGAGCTGCACGACGCCTACAAGTCGATCTACGAATCGCTGAGCCACGCCGGCATCGCGAACGCGTGCAAGGTCAAGCTCCGCAAGGTCTCGGCCGAGCGCGTCGCCAACGAGGGGCCGGACGAGCTGCTCGCCGGCGTCGACGGCATCCTGGTCCCGGGCGGCTTCGGCGAGCGCGGCTTCGAGGGCAAGATCGCGAGCATCAGCTACGCCCGCAGACACAAGATCCCGTTCCTCGGGATCTGCTACGGCATGCAGGCCGCGGTCGTCGAGTTCGCGCGCAACGACCTCGGGCTCACCGACGCGACCACCACCGAGTACGACGCCAACGCGACCAACCCGGTGATCTCGCTGATGGAGGAGCAGAAGCAGCAGAACGAGAAGGGCGGCACGATGCGGCTCGGAGCCTACGAATGCGCGTTGAAGCCGGGCACGCACAGCCAGCGCGCCTACGGCACGGATCGCGTCAGCGAGCGCCACCGCCACCGCTACGAGTTCAACAACGCCTACCGCGAGCAGTTCGAGGCCAAGGGTTTCGTGCTCGCCGGCACCAACCCGAAGCATGGGCTGGTCGAGATCGTCGAAGTGCCGGACCACCCGTGGTTCGTCGGGGTGCAGTACCACCCCGAGTTCAAGACCCAGCCGCTGCAGCCGCACCCGCTGTTCCGCGATTTTGTCCATGCGGCGATCGAGTTCGCGAGCCGGCGGCGCCGGCCGTGATCTACGACTTCCTGGTCGAGACCTGCCGCACCGAGATCGAGAAGACGCTGTCGGTGTGGGCGATGTTCGCCGGTGAGGACCTGCTCGAACGCCCGTGCGTCGGCGACCGCCGCGGCCGCAGCCTGCTCGAGCACATGGTGCACCAGTGCCAGAGCGAGAACGCCTGGTTCGAGAAGATGCTCGGCATCCGGGTCCGGGGTGCGGTACTGCCGCCGCAGGAGACCCTCGCCGGCTTCGTGGCGGCCTATGCCGCCGCCGCCCGCGAACGGCTGCTCGCGCTCTCGGCGCGACCGCCGGCCTGGTGGCAGGAAGAGGTGACGTTCTTCGACCAGCGCCGCTCGCGCGCCTGGATCGTCGTCCGCCGCATCGCCCACACCGCCCACCACCGCGGCCAGCAGACCGCACTGCTGCGGGCGCGCGGCACGGCGCTGCACAGCACCTACGGCCCGACTGCCGACACCGGCGGCCTCGGCCCGGACGGCGCCGCGGTGATCTATCCGTTGCGGGACCCGCAGGCGCTGCTCGAGGGCCGCGTCGACGGCCGAATGCAGCCGCTGCCGCCGCCGGTCGAGCGGCCGGTCACCGAGCGGCCCGACGCGTCCGGCTGACCCCGCGTTCCGGTGACCGACGCATTCTGGCGAACGCCTACTCGCCGTCCTTCTTCGGCTTCTTCTCGCCGCTGATCCAGCGCTTCTTCCAGTCCTTCAGGTTCTCGTCGGTCGGGTTGAGTTCGATCGCCCGATCCATCATCTCGAAGGCTTCCTTGCGCTTGTTGTTCACCACCAGCACCGCCGCGTGCAGGAACAGACCGTTGGCGAGGAACACGTCGTCGGGCGACTTCTGGCACTCCTTCTCGACCGCCGCGAGCGCGGTCTCGCTGATCTTCAGCGCCAGCTTGAGGTACTTCTTGTCGGCCGCCTCGATGTCCTCGTAGCGATCGAACGCGACACTCGCGATCCGTTGGCCCCAATCGAGCACCTCCTCGTCGGGGATGTTCTTCCAGGCGTCCTGCGCGTGCTTGGCGGCCTCTTTCAGGTTGTCGCGCGAGAACTCGACCGCCGCCATCGTGTCGTAGCCGAGGAACTTGACGCGTTTGTCGCGCTGCTTCGCGAGGAAGCGGCGCAGCGGCTCGAGATCCCAATCGAGCGCGGGCACGTCGGGCTTCCGGACCTCGTCGAGGATCTTGAGCAGCATCGCCTCGGCGACGTGCGCGTCCTTCATCTTCGGGTCGCGCTCGACCATCGCATCGATCACCTGGATCGAACCCGGCTTGTCACCGGTCGCGCGCAGCTTGCGGACCAGCTGCAACGCGACCGCGAAGTCCTCGGGCTTCTTGGCGACCCCGTCGCGCAGCGCCGCGATGGTGCGGTCACCGCTCTTGATGCGATTGACCTCGTCGAGGAAGGCGCTCACCGGCAGGTAGCCGGCGACGACATCGACGATCGCGCCGTCGGGCTGCAGGAACAGCGTGGTCGGCACCTGCTCGATCCGGTACTTCTCGAACAGCGGCTTGCCGATCTCGGTGTCGGCCTTCGCACCCATGCAGACGAATTCGGCGATCGCCGGCACGACCTTCTTGTCCGACAGCGTGCCGCCGAACATCGCCTTGCAGTTGTCGTTGGGGTCGCGCCAGAAGTAGAGCAGCAGCATCTTCGCGTCGGCGTTCGCGGCCGCGGCGAGTGCGCCGTCGAAGTCGTTCTGCCACCACTGCACCTCCTGGGCCGAGAGCGGCCCCGCCGCGAGGGACGCGACGGCGGCGAGCGCGAGAACGGGCGAGAACGGAACGTGGAAGGAATGGCGCATCGTTTCGGGTGGCTCGCTTCGGGGCCGGGCCCGATCGTACCGGGCCCCGCCCCGCCGGGCTAGGATGACGGCCATGCTGCCGCTGCGCCTGGTTGCCTTCGTGGCCGTCGTCGTGCTGCTGGCTGCGCTGACCCGGGCCCAGACCCCTGGTGCGCGCCTGTCGGGCACGGTTCTCGACCCCCATTCCCGACCGGTCGTCGGCGCGCTCGTCACCGCCGAACGGGACGGCGAAGTGCTGACGAAGTCCTACACCGACGCGTCCGGCCTGTTCGTGCTCACGCGCCTGCCGCGCGCCGAGCTGGTGATCCGGGCGCGACCGAACACCGACGACCTCGGCGCCGCGTACGTCGACCTCGCCGACCCGCGCCGCGAGCCCACGACCGTGCGCACGCTGCCGACACGCCGCCTCGCCGGTAGCGTGAAGGACGCATCGGGCGCGCCGGTCGCGAACGCCTGGGTCGCGTTCACACCACTCGCACGGGCTCCGTTCGGCGCGCTGTCGGCCGCGACGCGCGCCGACGAGTCGGGCCGCTACGAGCTCGATCGGGTCCCGGTCGGCACGGTCGCGGTGCGCGCCTGGGCGCCCGATCACGCCGGCTTCGCCGGCAGCGTCGCGGGCGACGGCGACGCGATGCTCGATTGCGTCTTCGACGACGGCGAGCCGATCGTGCGCCGCTTCGAGGTCGCTGACGCGACCCCGGCAGCCACCGCCGGCATGCGGCTCGAGATCGCGATGTTCGTCGGCGAGGCCCGCATCCTCGCGCCACCCGAGTTCGCCCACCCGACGGCACTGGCGCCGGGCAGCTGGCAGGTCGCAGGCTGGGCCAGCGCCGACGCGATGCACGCCTGGGTGCTGTCCGATGACGTGTTCGTCGAACCGGTCGAACAGCGCATTCCGGCCGACACCGGCGACCGCCGCAAGGTGTTCTACGCCGCCAGCGGCGACGACGCGACGGTGCGCGGCGTGCTCGAGAGCAGCGACGGGCTCGCGGTCGCGGGCCGACGGCTCGCCGCCTCGGGCGTGATCGCCAAGGAGGAGCACGCGACGCGCTCGGCCACCACCGACGCCGACGGACGCTTCACGATGCTGACACCGGTGCCGATCGCGCGCAGCTTCCGGATCGAGTGCCTCGACGACGACGCGATACTGGTCGACGAGTCCGGCAAGGGGATCGCCGGGTTCGGGCTCGGCCACCGCAGCAAGTTCTCGTGCAAACACTCCGCGACCGCCGAGCATCACCTGCGGCTGGTGCCGGCGTTCGAGCTCCGCGCCGAGGTCCACCAGCCCGATGGCGACGCCTACCCCGGCGCCGAGGTCGCGGTGCTGCTCGCGCCGCCGCAGCAGGTCGCTCGCGTGCTCGCCGGCAATCGGTTTCGGACCGTGCTGCTCGGCTACGCGGCCGTGCACGGGGCGACCGATCTCGGCGGCGCGCTCGCGATCCCGAAGCTCGACCTCGGCACCAACGCACAGATCATGCTGCAGGTCACCGGTCCGCACGGCTTCGCCGAACGCACCGTCGACGTCGGCGACGGCCGTCTCGTCGACGCCGGCCGCCTCGACTGCGAGCCGGCGGCGACACTGCAGGGCCGCGTGCTGTCGTCGGCCGGGGAACCGGTCGCCGGCGCCTTCGTCGCGGTGGAGAGCCTGCGCGGCATGGTCCGCACCTACCAGCTCGCCGCCGACCGCGAGGGCCGCTTCACGCTCGCCGGCCTGCCGCCCGGCCCGTGCAACGTGACGCTGGTCGACGACGGTGCCAACCGCCGCGGGGCGGCAGCGCAGCAGCTCACGCTCGAGGGCGGCCAGATCGAAACGGTCGAATTGCAGGCAACGGCACCCGGCAAGGCGCGCTGACGCGGCACCACAGCCGCGGATCGCTTGCCAACCGGGCTGGTGAACGGTACGCGGTAGCGTTCACGAGGCCGCCGCGTCGATCGCGCGGCGGGCTGTTCCGCGCAACCACCCCCGAACCGAGGAATCCCATGGAGATGCCCAAACTCACCGCCGAGCACGAGAAGCTCGCGCTGCTGGCCGGAACCTGGAAAGGCACCGAGACGATGCACCCGTCGCAGTGGGCGCCCGACGGCATGACGGCCGAGGCGGTGACGACCAGCCGCGTCGGGCTCACCGGCTTCGTCGTGATCACGGACTACGAGCAGCGCGTCGGCGGCCAGGCGACGTTCGTCGGCCACGGCGTCTACACCATAGACCCAAAGCAGGGCGGTGTTCTGCTCTACTGGTTCGACAGCATGGGGGGCACCTGCGAGGAGTTCCGCGGCAACTGGCAGGGCGACGTGCTGACGCTCACGAGCGACACCTCGCCGATGGGCCACATGCGCCTGACCTACGACTTCTCGCAGGCGGGCAAGCTCGCCTCGGCGATGGACACCTCGCCCGACGGCCAGCAGTGGTCGCGGATGTTCGACGGCGTCTACAGCAAGGAGTCCTGAGATGACACGACACGATCGCGTGTTCGCGCTGTGCACTCTCGCGCTGCTCACTGCCGCCTGCTCGACGACCGAGTGCGAGCGCTGCCGACCCGAGGCCGGCCGCCCCGTGGTCGTCTTCATCGACGCCAACGGCGACGGGCTGCCCGACGCGGTCCGCGAGCACGGCATCTCGTTCCAGGACTTCGATGGCGTGTTCGTGGACGACGACGACGACGGGCTGCCGGACACCCGACGTGTTCGCACGGTGCGCCGGCGCGACGCCGAGCTCGAACGCGCCCTCACCGAGCTCGAGCGCGCGATCGCCGAGGTCCGACGCGCGCTGCGCTAGCGCCGCGCGTCAGCGGCGCCAGTGACGCTCGGCGAACGCCAGATACTGCTCCCAGTCGTAGGCGGTGAGGTCGTGGCCGCCGGCGCGCACGTGGTAGCCGACGAACACGCCGACCGGCAGGTTCGCCGCCGGCCAGCTCTCGAAGTCGAGCCCTTCGCGCCCGAACAACCGCCACACCGGGCTCGCGGCCCGGGCGGCGAGGAACTCGCCCTCGGGGTCGGCCCAGGTGTCCTGGCTCGCCGAGGCGACGTAGACCGCGCGCGGCGCGATCAGCGCGATCAGCTGATGCTGATCGACCGGACAATGCGCCGGATCGTCGGCGTAGCCGGCGTAGGTCGGCGTGAACCAGTGCGGGAACGCGGTCGTGATGTT
>JAGQRB010000069.1 GCA_020425925.1 Planctomycetota bacterium | reverse complement strand
GCGGGCGGCCCGGCGCACGCCACCGAGCAGCGCGTCGCGCCAACCCGCCGCGGTCCCTCGCGGCAGCACGAGCGACAGCAGCAACCAGTCCGGCAGCGCCCCCATCGCGGCGAGATCGGAGAGGTTGCGGTTCACGACCTTGCGGCCGACCAGCGCCGGTGCATCGGCAGCGGTGAAGTGCACGCCGGCGACGACCGGATCGCAGCACAACACCACGGCGCCCGGCGGCCGCGGCACGACCGCGGCGTCGTCGCCGAGATCGACCAACGGCGACGGCCCGGAAGGCTCGCCGACCGGCGCGGCAAAGAAGCGCGCGAGCCGCGCGGTCAGACGCCGTTCGCTGCCGGCGCCGCTCATCGCGGCTTGAACGCGCCGAGCACCAGGCCGCGCACGGCGCTCAGCGGCAACGGGCCGAGCGTGCGGCTGTCGGGCCAGCCGGTGTGCGGGTTCGGGTGCAGGATCGTGATCTCGTCGCCGCTGCGGGTCGCGACCCGCGAGAACACCTCGCGGCCATCGGGCAGCTCGACGAAGACGTGGCTGCCGACCTGCACCGAGCCGGCCTGCTTCGCGATCACGCAGAACGTGCCCGGCGGGACCGCGGGCACCGTGTCCATACCGGCCGGCACCCAGCGCGCCCCGTAGCGCAGGTAGCCGACGACGAGCAGCGCGAGCCCGACCACCAGCGTCGCGCGGCGCAGCCGGCGCGCGACCCCGACGCGGGCCAGCGCGCGCTGCTCGGCCGAGCGCGGAGCGGCCGGTGCGGAGCCCTGGGACGCCATGGCGCGCAGCATGCCGACCGGACCGCCGGTTCCCCATCGAAAAGCCGAAGCGGTCCCTCATGCGGCCTTGTCCGATCCTTCACATTGGCTCCTAGCCTCCCGACCTGTGCGGGTGGCGGCTCCGCGGATGGCGCCCCGGCCGCGCCCTTCCCGAGGAACCGCCGACCATGTCGAAGACCCTGGTGTGCCTGTCGATGGGTGCCGTGCTCGCGTCGCCCGTTGCCGCTCAGTTCCCGCTCGCCGCACGCGCCGACGCGAGCATTCGCGTCGATCGTCATCTGCCGCTCTACGACCCGATCGCGGGCGTCGCCGGCAGCATCGTGAGCGTCGGCTCCGACACCATGAACAACGCCATGACGCAGTGGGGCGAGAGCTTCGTCGAGCTCTACCCCGACGTCGCGATCGAGGTCGAAGGCAGGGGCTCGAACACCGCCCCGCCGGCACTGGTCGAGGGCAAGGCCGCTTTCGGCCCGATGAGCCGACCGATGACGGCGGACGAGTTCGACGCGTTCGAGCAGCGCCACGGCTACCAGCCGACCGGCATCGTCACCAGCATCGACATGCTCGCGGTCTACGTCCACAAGGACAATCCGATCGCGGCGCTGTCGCTGCCGCAGGTCGACGCGATCTTCGGCAAGACCCGCAACGGCGGTGCGCCCAAGGACATCGCGACCTGGGGCGATCTCGGACTCACCGGCGAGTGGGCCAAGAAGCCGATCGCGCTCTACGGCCGCAACGCTGCATCCGGCAGCCACGTCTACTTCAAGGAGCACGCGCTGTTCGACGGGCAGTTCAAGGACTCCGTCGAGCAGCAGCCGCGCAGCGCCGCCGTGGTGCAGAGCATCGCCACCGACCGGTTCGGCATCGGCTACGGCGGCATCGGGGCGCGTTCTGCCGAAGTGCGGCCGGTGCCCCTGGCCTGGACCACGGCCGAGCTCGAGCAGGGCAAGGCCGTTCCGGCCGTCGCCGCCAAGGCCTATTCGGGCGAGTATCCGATGGCGCGCTTCCTCTACCTCTACGTCGACCTCGCGCCGGGCACCGAACTCGAGCCGCTGCGCCGCGAGTTCCTGCGCTACATCCTGAGCCGCCAGGGCCAGACCGACGTCGTCGAGCAGGGTTACCTGCCGCTGCCGGCCGGCCTCGTCGCGGCGCAGATCGTCAAGTTCCTCGGGGCTCAGTAGCTTCTCCGCCGCGCGCCGAACGGCCAACTACGCCCTCGACCCACCTCCCTATGCGGCGAGTAGACGATGGCGGCTGCGACCGCTGCGACTAGCTTGCCCACCACGCTCTCCGACCTGCGACAACCACGATGAGTATCCGTTGCTCTGCCCTCGCGTCGCTCGCGTTGTTCTGCGCCTGCGGCACCGTCGACTCCACCCCTCAGCCGGTGACGCTCGCCGCCGACGCCGCCTATGCGCGGCCGGGCTTCGTCGCCGCCGCCCACAGCGGACGGCTCTACGTCTTCCGCGCCGAGGACCCGCTGTTCGAGGAGTTCCTGCACTCGGGTGAGCTCCATCACAGCGTCACGCGGGTCGCGGCCGGCCCCGACGGCATGAGCGTGCGCGCGCCGGACAAGGACACGATCGACGGCTATCTGCTCTCGCGCGGCGGCTTCGCGACCCGCTGCAACGACGGCGAGATCTGGGTGTGCCCGGCCGACAGCCCGGACTTCGGCACGTTCTGCGAGCGCGGCACGCCACCGGCGAACGCCAGCCGCGCCGGCGTCGGACCCAACGGCGAGACGGTCTCCGGCCCGTCGGAGGCGGCGATCGACGCCTGGGTCGCCGCGACCGCCGACACCGTCGCCCAGCGCTAGCGCGCTTCAGCGGTCCGCGCCGGCGAAGGCACGCAACAGATCGGCGGCGGCGAGCTGCGGATCGTCGGC
>JAGQRB010000696.1 GCA_020425925.1 Planctomycetota bacterium | reverse complement strand
GGCTTCGTCGACGACATCATCGAGCCGCGCCGCACCCGGCCGGTGCTGATCCAGGCGCTCGAGGTGCTGCGCAGCAAGCGCGACAGCAACCCGCCGCGCAAGCACGGCAACATGCCGTTGTGAGACTGGCTGGCCCGCGCAGCGGGCCAGCTCACAACGATTCTGCTGCGACGCCGCAACGCGGGGAATGCCGGGGGCGAGTTCGGGCAGCTGGCCCCGCGGCGGCGTCGGGGACCTGGCCACGGGCAGCCGCGGGGAATGCCGGCTGTGCGGTTGCGTGGTGTTGCCGGGCCTCGATGTGGCTCGGTGGGAGAGTGCTTCAGGTGCCTGGGTGCCAGAGTGGGGAGCTCTTGCGAACGAACACGGCGTCGATCTGCAGCTGCAGGCCGCGTTCGTCGCGGCCCATCGGGAGCAGGTCCCAGAGCGCGAAGCCGAGGCGGTCGAGCTCGGCGGTGACCTCGGCGATGCGCGGGGCGCCGCGGTTGCATTCGTGCAGCGCGACCTCGGCGAACAGCACCTCGACGGTCGGCAGGTTGGCCGTGCCGCCGCGCAGCACGTCGAGCTCGGCGCCCTGGACGTCGATCTTCCAGAGGTCGAAGCAGCGGTCGGGCACCGCGGTTAGCAGGCGATCGACCGTGGTCATCGGCAGCATCACGGTGTCGCGTTCGTGCGGGCTGAGCTCGGAGTAGAGCGACGAACCGGTCGACCCCCACGGCGTGCGCAGGACCTCGAACGCGCACTCGGTGCGTTCGCGGTCGCCGAGCAGGGTGCTCTCGACCCGGATGTCGCCGCCGAGCTGGTCGCGCACCGATTCGAGCTGGTAGCGCTGCCCGGGCTGTGGCTCGACCATGACGATCGACGTCCCCGGCCAGAACTGGCGCGCCAGCAGCGAGAACTCGCCGGCGTAGGCGCCGATGTCGAGGATGCCTCGCGGCCGGAAGCCGTGGCAGTGCAGCAGGTGCAGCGCGAACGTGATCGTGTTCTGCAGCTGCGCGGCGCGGTGGCAGGCCAGCGCCGAACGGTTGAGCTCGAGGGCCTGGATCGCGCGGCCGGTGCTGCGGTAGACCTCGGTCAGCACGTCGAGTCCGGTTTCGCTCGCCGGATCGTGCCGCAGCAACTGCGACGCGAACCGTTCGGCGCCGACCTCGTCGCCCTCCGCCAGCGCCGATTGCGCGGCGCGGCCGAGGCGCAGGATCCCGGGCGGTGTGAGCATCTGCCTCCGAGATCAGGATCGGCGCCCGGGCCCGCCGCTTGAGTCGCCGATCCAGGACGCGGCGATGGTGTCGGGCTTTGCGGCGGTGGTGCGGGACCTCCCGGTCCGGGCCGCAGCTCTGCGGCGCTCAGCGCGCGACCAGGCTGGCGGCGTAGACCCCGTCGGCCGGCAGCGTCACGGGATCGCCCGCCGCCGGCGCGAACGACAGCCCCAGCGCGCCGCTGCGGTCCGGGAACCAGCGCGCGGTCTCGAGTTCGATGTTGACCCAGCGGTAGTCGCGGAAGCCGCCGCGCACGCCGGTCGGGAACGGCGCGCCGCTCGGCACGGTCTTGCATTCGACTGCGATCCGCGTCGACGCGCGCGCGTCGCCGACCTCGAACTCGAGGTCGTGGTTGCCGAGCCGCCAGCTCACCTTGCCGGCGAACTCGCCTTCGGTCATCGCCCCGAGCGTGAGGCGGCCGCCGACCTCGAACGCCATCAGCACGAAACGCGTACCGCCCTGTTCGACCTCGGCGAGGCGGACCTCGCTGACGAAGCCGCCGGTGCTGGGCCGGGGGTCGGAGGCGGCGTAGCTCGGCACCTCGAGCGGCGGACCGACCGGCGCGGCCGGGCTGCCGGCGCAGCTCGCGAGCCCGGCGAGGAGGAACGCGCAGAGACCCGTGCAGAGATCGGACGGCAGACGGTTGGCGTGGCGCATGCTGCCCGGACGGTAGCGGCTGCGGCTGCCGCCGCGCCGCTCAAATCTCGATCGTCCGCCCCTCGCGTGCCGAGCGGTCGGCGGCGAGCACGATGCGCAGGCTGTTGACCGCGTCGTCGAGGTGCTCGCCGAGGTCGCGATCGCTCCGGATCGCGTCGAGCAGGAAGCGCTGCTCGCGCAGGCACAGGCCGTCGTGGTCGGGCTCGTCGGTGGTGTCGATCCACTCGTCGGGCCGCGTGAACTCGTCGCTGCCGTCGCGGTCCTGCCAGTGCACCCGCAGCGAGTTGGTCGCGGTGTGCGAGTCGACGTCGGCGCTGCCGGCGGCGCGCTCGCCCTGCCGGTCGACGATCGACACGCACCCCTTCGGCCCGACCACGTCCTTCACGAAGTAGGCGACCTCGCTCATCATCGGACCCCAGCCGGCCTCGTACCAGCCGACCGAGCCGTCGGCGAACGCGACCTGCAGCTGGCCGTAGTTGTACATCCCGGGTTTCAGCTCCTCGGACAGCCGTGCCTGGATCGCGCTGACGCGCAGCGGCCGACTGCGCGTCATCTGGCACATCACGTCGACGTAGTGCACGCCGCAGTCGACGATCGGCGACATCGAGTCCATCAGCGCCTTGTGGGTGCGCCAGTCCTTGCCGCGGCTCTGCTGGTTGAGGTTCATCCGCATCACGAGCGGCTTGCCGAGCGTCCGGGCGACCTCGATGAACTTCTGCCACGCCGGGTGCACGCGCAGGATGTAGCCGACGACGACCTTGCGGCCGTGTTCGCGGGCGAGGTCGACGATCTGCTGCGCCTCCTCGACGGTCTCGGCCAGCGGCTTCTCGACGAACAGGTGCGCGCCGCCGGCGAGCGCCGTTCGCGCGATCGCGGCATGGGTGTCGGGGTAGGTGTTGATCGAGACGACGTCGGGCCTGGTCGCCGAGAACGCCGCCTCGAAGTCGGCGAACGTCGGCGGTCCGCCGAGCTCGGCGGCGAGCCGCTCGCGCGACTCGGGCCCGCGGCTGACGAGCCCGACGAGCTCGAAGTCGTCTTTCAGGGCGTGATAGGCGCGGGCGTGGGAGGTTCCCATGTTGCCGCAGCCGACGACGAGCACACGCAGGCGTGACATGGTGTGGTTCTACCGGCGGGGTGCCGGGATTTCGCCGCGCTGTCGAATACCCTGGGCCGGTTCACGGGATCGAAACCCCGAATGCCGCCCGTCGCCGTTGCCCCCAGGACGCCGCCCGCCGTCGATCTCGAGGCGCTCGTGCGTCGCCACCAGGTGGCGCTGTGGCGCTATCTGCGCGCGCTCGGCTGCGAGGCCGCGCTCGCCGACGACCTGCTGCAGGACACGTTCCTGGTCGCGTTCCGGCGCCTGTCGGATGCCGGTGACGACGTCGCGGTCGCAGCGTTCCTGCGGCGCACCGGGCGACACCTCTTCCTGCGGCGCCGCCGCGATGCGGGTCGGCG
>JAGQRB010000695.1 GCA_020425925.1 Planctomycetota bacterium | reverse complement strand
GCTCGCCGGTGCCGGGCACAAGGTGGCCGCCGCCGCCCTGCTCGCGGAACACGACCGGCTGGCGCGCTGGCTCGACCTGCCGGCGGCCGACGCGCTGGCGAGGCTGCGCGGCGACGCGCCGCGCGCGGTGCCGACCTACCTCGGCGGCCACGGCTGGACCGAGTCGAGCCTGACCGGCTACGAAGAACGCCGCCGCGAGGGGCTCTGGTACGTCGAGCCCAATGGCGACGTGCACGTCGGCCGCGAGCAGCCCCGCGACGGCACCGGCACGGTCGATCGCGAGGCGCACCGCCGCGACGCGTTCGTGCACACCGTGAGCTGGCTGTCGCCGGGCTCCTACGTCGTCAAGGGCCGCGTGCACTTCACGACGTCCTACGCCAGCGGCGCGATCGTCTTCGGCCACAGCCGGCGCGATCGCGATCTGCGGCTGAACTTCCATTCCGGCGACTACGAGTACGCGGTCGGGCGGGCACAGAAGAGCCGGGGGTTCCACAAGGTGAGCTTCCGGCTGGAGGGTCTCTGGGAGCGCGACGGCAAGATGCCGACGACGAACCGCGCGTTCTCGACCGAGGTCGAGGGTGACGATGCGGCGTTCGAGTTCGAGATCCACGTGCGCGGGCCGCGCGTCGCGGTCGTCGTCAACGGCGGCGACCCGCAGCTCTACGCGGTGCACGACGGAGCGCCGATCGAGGGGCACGTCGGCTTCGCGATGAGCATGGGCGCGATCCGGGTGCAGGCGCCGACGGTGCAGCGGCTCGACGCCGGCACCGGCGATGCGCTCGTCGGCCTCGACTTCCACCGGCAGCCGACCGTCGGGCTCGACGAGCTGCTGCAGCTGCCGACGCGCGGCCTGCCGCTCGACCCGAACGGCACGCTGGTGTTCCTGGTGCCGATGCACGCGGAGGCCGAGTTCGTCGACTTCACGCTGCCGCGCGTCATACCGGCGATCTCGAAGCTGCTGTCGACGCCGCACGAGTACCCGCAGCGCTGGCTCGTCGCGGTGCCGAAGGCGATGGCCGCGGCCGACCGGGAGGTGTTGCTGCAGCGCCTGGGCGAGGTCCGCGGCGCGCCGTTCGAGCTCACCGAGCACGCGCTCGAGGCACCGTTCTCCGGCACCTATCCGTGGGTCCTGTTCGTCGACGGGCTCGGCGTGCTGCGCGCCGCCGCCGATGTCGCCGACACCCACTTCCACACCCGCGTCGCGCGCTGGTCGCGGCTGTTCCGGCCGCGGCTCTGAGGCAGTTCTGCCGCGCCCGGCGCGGCAGAACCGCCTCAGAGACGTTGCTGCGACGCCGCAACGCGGGGAACGCCGGCGGCGAGTCGGGCCGGCCGGCCCCGCGGCGGCGTCGGGGACCTGGCCACGGGCAGCCGCGGGGAAGTCGGATGGGTTGGTGTGGCCGGGGTGCGGGCTTGCGGTTGTGCGGGGTGCGCTCGTGGCAGGCCTTCAACCCGGGGCGGTCGGCCCCTATAACGTTTGCCCCTCAAAGACGAATGGCCAGCCACGCGACCCGCTTCCCCCGCCACGACCACTTCGAGCAGCGCCACCTCGGACCGAGCCCGGACGAGCTCGCCGCGATGCTGTCGGCGCTCGGCTGCAAGGACCTCGACGAGCTCACCGACCGCGCGATCCCCAAGCGCATCCGATGGGCCGGCGAGCTGCAGCTGCCGGCGGCGCGCAGCGAACGCGGAGCGCTCGCCGACCTCACCGCGCTGGCGGCGAAGAACGAGCTCTACCGCAGTTTCCTCGGCATGGGCTACCACGGCACACTGACGCCGGCGGTGATCCAGCGCAACATCCTCGAGAACCCGGGCTGGTACACCCAGTACACGCCCTACCAGGCCGAGATCTCGCAGGGCCGACTCGAAGCGCTGCTGAACTACCAGACGCTGGTGATCGATCTCACCGGCCTGCCGGTGGCGAACAGCTCGCTGCTCGACGAGGCGACGGCGGCGGCCGAGGCGATGGCGATGAGCCACCGGCTGCACGAGGGCGACGCCGAGACCTTCTTCGTCGACCAGAACACCCACCCTCAGACCATCGCGGTCGTGCAGCAGCGCGCCGAGCCGCTCGGTATCACGGTGCAGGTCGGCGATCCGGCGACCACCGAGTTCAGCGCCGCCCACTTCGGCGCGTTGCTGAGCTATCCCGGCAGTGACGGCACGGTGCGCGACCTCGCGCCGACGATCGAGAAGATCAAGGCGGCCGGCGCGTTCGCGACCGTCGCCGCCGACCTGCTCGCGCTCTGCGTGCTGAAGCCGCCGGGCGAGATGGGTGCCGACATCGTCTGCGGCAGCTCGCAGCGCTTCGGCGTGCCACTCGGCTACGGTGGCCCCCACGCCGGCTACATGACCGCGGCCAAGGCGTTCCAGCGCCAGCTGCCGGGCCGCATCGTCGGCCTCACGATCGACGCCACCGGCAAACCGGCGCTGCGGCTCGCGCTCGGCACCCGCGAACAGCACATCCGCCGCGAGCGCGCGACGTCGAACATCTGCACCGCGCAGGTGCTGCTGGCGGTGATGGCGAGCATGTATGCGGTCTACCACGGCCCCGAGGGCCTCTGCGCGATCGCCGAACGCGTGCGCGCGCAGACCGACTGCCTCGCCCAGAGCCTCGCCGGGCTCGGCCACGACGTGCAGCAGAACGCCCGCTTCGACACCGTGCGCGTGCGGCCGAAGAACGGCCCCGCGGCGGTGCGCACCGCGGCCGAGCAGCACCGCGTCAACCTGCGCGACTTCGGCGACGGCAGCCTCGGCATCACGCTCGACGAAACCGTCGAGCAGTCCGATCTCGAGCTGCTGCTCGCGATCTTCGGCGGCGGCGCCGATGCGTTGTCGAGCGCCGGCCCGCAGGACCTCGGCGCGCTGGCGCGCCGCTCGGAGTTCTGCACCCACCCGACGTTCCACGCCTACCGCAGCGAGCACGAGTTGCTGCGCTACATCCACCGGCTGCAGCAGAAGGACCTGTCGCTGACGACGTCGATGATCCCGCTCGGCTCGTGCACGATGAAGCTCAATGCGACGACCGAGATGTACCCGGTGTCGCTGCCCGGCTTCGGAGCGCTGCATCCGTTCGTGCCGGTCGAGCAGGCCCGCGGCTACCGCAAGCTGTTCGACAACCTCTCGAGCTGGCTCTGCGAGATCACCGGCTTCCACGGCTGCTCGCTGCAGCCGAACGCGGGTTCGCAGGGCGAGTACTCCGGCTTGTCGGTGATCCGCGCCTGGCACCGCGCGCGCGGTCACGAGCAGCGCGACGTCTGCCTGATCCCGAGCAGTGCGCACGGCACCAACCCGGCGACCGCCTCGATGTGCGGCATGAAGGTGGTCGTCGTGAAGTGCGACGACGACGGCAACATCGACCTGCCCGACCTGCGCGCCAAGGCGGCGCAGCACGAGGAACGCCTCGCCGCGCTGATGGTGACCTACCCGTCGACGCACGGCGTGTTCGAAGAGGCGATCCAGGACATCTGCCAGGTGGTGCACGACCACGGCGGTCAGGTCTACATGGACGGCGCCAACATGAACGCGCAGGTCGGTCTGCTGCGGCCGTTCGAGCTCGGCGCCGACGTCTGCCACCTCAACCTGCACAAGACGTTCTGCATCCCGCACGGCGGCGGCGGACCCGGTATGGGCCCGATCTGCTGCCGCGAGCACCTGACGCCGTTCCTGCCCGGCCACCCGGTGATCCCGACCGGCGGTGCGCAGGGCATCGGCGCGGTCAGCGCCGCGCCCTGGGGCAGCGCGTCGATCCTGACGATCAGCTACGCCTACATCGCGATGATGGGCCCCGACGGTCTCAGGCGTGCGACGCAGGTCGCGATCGCGGCGGCGAACTACGTCGCGAAGCGCCTCGCCGACCACTACCCGGTGCTCTACACCGGCCAGAACGGCATGGTCGCGCACGAGTGCATCGTCGACGTGCGCCACCTCAAGCACAGCGCCGGCATCGAGGTCACCGATATCGCCAAGCGCCTGATGGACTATGGCTTCCACGCCCCGACCGTGAGCTTCCCGGTCGCCGGCACGATGATGATCGAGCCGACCGAGAGCGAGTCGCAGGCCGAGATCGACCGCTTCTGCGACGCGCTGATCGCGATCCGCGAGGAGATCCGCGAGATCGAGGAAGGCCGCGCCGATCGCGAGGACAACCTGCTCAAGCACGCGCCGCACACCGCCGAGGCGGTCACCGCCGACGAGTGGAACCGGCCGTACTCGCGCGAGCGCGCCGCGTTCCCGGCCGCCTGGACCAAGGAGCACAAGTTCTGGCCGCCGGTCGCGCGCGTCAACGACGTGCACGGCGACCGCAACCTGGTCTGCGCCTGTCCGCCGGTCGAGGCCTACGCCGAGTAGCGCCGCCGAACCGTCCGGCCTGCGAGCTACCAGGCCTGCAGCGGCTCGGCGACGACCGGCGTCGGATCGCCGCCCCACTCGTGCGGCGTGTTCAAGCCGTAGTCGCCGAGGTGGCAGAACGAGGTCGCGCGGAACGGCGGATGGTCGACCCCGAACTCGCTGCGCGGCACGAACAGCAGCAGCGAGTCGCCGCGGATCACCGCGCGCGCCGCGCTCGGCACGGTCGCGATCGCGTTGCCGGCGCCGACGGTCTTGCAGGTCAGGGCCCACCCGGTCGCCGGCGAGTAGCTCGCCTCGTACCAGCGGTCGGTGCCGGCGTAGAAGTCGTTCGGGAAGTTCGGGCTCGCGACGTAGTTGTTGTTCGGGTTCGCGTCGGTGTCGACCACGAACGCGTAGACGTAGCTCTGCGTCGGATCGGCCAACGGGATCGCCTCGGACACCGACAACCAGAAGGTGCAGTAGTCGCCCTGGGTCAACGGCAGGTTCGGCTCAGCCTGCAGCGTGTAGCCGTTCGGCCCCTGGCCGAGCGGGAACGCCGGCTCGTCGTCCTGGGCACCCTGGAAGCTCGCCTGCAGCTCCGCGAGGGTGAAGAACAGCAGGATGGCGCCGAGCAGGCGGATCTCGGTGCGCAGGTAAGGCAGCCGGTCCGGCACGAGATTCGAGCTGTGGCGGGTCAGGAACCCGATCGGCGCGAGCACCGCCGACGCGAACCAGAGCAGCGCCAGCTGGGGATTGCCGAGCAGCGCCATCATCGCGAACCCGTCGTTGACGGCGGCCGCATTGGTCCACTGCACCGCGAAGTTGCGGATCGTGTTGCCGACCACGTACTCGGCGATCACCGCCAGCGTCAGGATCGCCACCGTCGGCGCGAGCGCGCGCACGATCACCTGCCGCGACTGCCCCGGCGACAACACCACCTCGTCGACCTCGGGCTCGGCGTCGGCATTGCCCTGCAGCCGGAACCGGATGTCGCCGTTGGCGGTGCCGAGCGCGAGCTCGTTGGTGAGCACGATCGCCCCGAGCACCACCGCGACCGTCACCAGCGGGTTCAGCAGCACGCGCCCGCCGCCTTGCACCGAGGCGGCGACCGGTCCTGAAGGACCCGCGCCACCGGTTGTGCCGCCGTTGTGGCGACCGAAACAGCCCCCGGCGGTGAGCAGGGCGAACAGGAACACGACGGTGCGGAACGATCTCATGCCGGTCTCGGCGGAATTTCGCGGCGCACACCGCCAGTTGCGGCCGCGATTCCGGGCCGCGTGCGCCGTTCCGACGCTGGCATTGGCGCGGCAGGTTTCCCACAATGCTCGGCCACGACGAACGTAGAGTCCCCCGGAGACCCTGCATGACCGAAACCGAGCAACCCGCGAACCCGACCCCGAAGCCGAGTGCCCCGCCGGCCGCCGAGTCGCCGAACTTCGCGCCCGAAAGCGTGATCATCCGGCCCTGGCCGAAGGTCGTCTTCCTCTACCCGACGTTCGTCGCGGCGACGATCTTCTTCCTGCTGTCGTGGCTCGGCATCGGCGCCGAGCGCGCGCCCGACGGCACGATGGTCCAGCACGGCTCCGTCGTGCTCGGCAACACGTTCATGGCGATCGTGTTCCTGAACCTGCTGGTGTTCTCCTTCGACTTCTCGCGCATCAAGTCGATCACGATCCTGGTCGGAATCGTCGCCGCGGTGCTGCTGGTGCTCTGGATCGACAGCAAGTGGGAGGTCACGAGCTTCCTCGGTCGGGTCGCGGACTCGATCGACATCCGGATGAACACCGGGTTCTACGGCTTCTTCAGCGCCGGCATGGCGTTCCTGCTGGTGCTGGTGTTCGTCAACACGCGCTTCCACTACTACGAGGTCAACGCGCGCGAGATCCTGCACCACCACGGCTACCTCGGCGACGTGCGCCGCTGGTCGACCGAAGGGCTCGAGATGAACAAGGAGATCTACGACGTGGCGGAGTACATCCTGCTGCGTAGCGGCCGGCTGATCTTCCAGCCGATGACCAGCAAGAAGGCGATCGTGCTCGACAACGTCCCGAACGTGAACCGGATCGAGGCCTCGGTCAACGATCTGCTGAGCCACCTGGCCGTGCGCATCAACCAGCGGCCGGGTCCGGGCTGAGTCGGGCGTGACCTCGGAGCCCGTGCACCTGCCATCGGACGGCGATCACTCCGGTCGTACGCTGGGTGAAGACGAGCTCGCCGCGCTGCGGGCGGTGATCGCGAGCGGCACGCTGAACTCGACCAGGGGCTCGCAGGTCGCCGCGTTCGAGCGCGCGTTCGCGGCCTGGCTCGGCGCGCCGCACGCGATCGCCTGTGCCTCCGGTTCGGCCGCGATGCACTGCTGCATCAGCGCGCTCGAGCTCCGCGCCGGCGACGAGGTGATCACCACCCCGGTCACCGACATGGGCGCGCTGACCCCGATCCTCTACGAGGGCGGTGTGCCGGTGTTCGCCGACGTCGATCGTCACACCCTCAACGTGACCGCCGCGACGATCCGCGCCCAGCTGACCGACCGCACGCGCGCGATCGTCGTCACCCA
Organism: Planctomycetota bacterium; assembly: GCA_020425925.1. GTDB lineage: Bacteria > Planctomycetota > UBA1135 > UBA1135 > UBA2386 > JAGQRA01. The sequence continues at coordinate 371 of JAGQRB010000695.1, read as the reverse complement.
TCTGTTCGGCCTTCCGGCCGAGCTCGATGCCATCCTCGCGCTGGCCGAAGAGCGCGGCTTGCCGGTGATCGAGGACTGTGCCCAGGCCTACGGCGCGACGTTCCGCGACCGCAAGGTCGGCACGTTCGGCTCGCTCGCGGCCTGGTCGCTGCAACAGGGCAAACACATCACCACCGGCGAGGGCGGCATCGTGACCACGGCCGACGACCGGCTGGCGCGGCGCGTCTTCCTGGCCGTCAACAAGGCCTGGGGCTACGGCGATCCGGAGCCCGATCACTACTTCCCCGCGCTCAACTACCGGCTCACCGAGCTGCAGGGCGCGGTCGCGAACGCGCAGCTCGGCAAGCTCGACGGCGTCGTCGCGGCGCGTC
>JAGQRB010000694.1 GCA_020425925.1 Planctomycetota bacterium | reverse complement strand
TGGAGCGGCGGGCTCTCGTGGGACAAGGACGACAAGGGCAACCCCTTCATCGCCACGACCTGCCAGGGCATCGGCGCGAGCATCTGGTGGCCCAACAAGGATCACGGCTACGACGAGCCCGATCGCGGCATGGACATCCGCGTCACCGTGCCCGAGGCGCTCACCGCCGTGTCCAACGGCCGGCTGCAGGCGACCGACCACGATGCGGCGGCGCACACGAAGACGTTCCACTGGCAGGTGACCAACCCGATCAACAACTACGGCGTCAACCTCAACATCGGCAACTACGTGGCGATGCAGTCGGTCTACGACGGGGAGGGCGGCAAGCTCGACGTCGAGTACTGGATGCTCGAGCACCAGCAGGAGAAGGCGCGGCAGCACTTCAAGGAGGCGCCGCGCACGCTGGCCGCGTTCGAGCACTGGTTCGGCAAGTACCCGTTCTACGAGGACGGCTACAAGCTCGTCGTCGTGCCCTACCTCGGCATGGAGCACCAGAGCTCGGTGACCTACGGCAACGGCTTCCAGAACGGCTACCTCGGGCGCGACCTCAGCGGCACCGGCGTCGGCATGAAGTTCGACTTCATCATCGTCCACGAGAGCGCGCACGAGTGGTGGGGCAACAACGTGTCGATGCGGGACGCCGCCGACATGTGGATCCACGAGAGCTTCGCGAACTACGCCGAGAACCTGTTCGTCGAGTACCACTTCACCGCGAAGGAGGCGCAGGACTACGTGATCGGCTGCCGCAAGCTGATCCGCAACGATCGGCCGATCATCGGCACCTACGGCGTCAACAACTCCGGTTCCGGCGACATGTACTACAAGGGTGGCAACGTTCTTCACACGATGCGCCACATCGTCGGCGACGACGAGAAGTGGCGCGGTGTGCTGCGCGGGATCCAGCGCGAGTTCTGGCACCGCACCATCGCGACCGCCGAGCTCGAGGCCTACATGAGCCGCGAGTGCGGGTTCGATTTCGGCAAGTACTTCGACCAGTACCTGCGCACGACGGACATCCCGGTGCTGGTCTACAGCGCCGCGAAGGGCGCGGTCGCGGTGCATTTCGAGCACGTCGTCGACGGCTTCGCGGTGCCCGTGCTGCTGCGCATCAACGGCGAGGAGCATCGTGTCACGGTCGGCGAGCAGCCGAGCGAGATCGCGATCGGCGGCGAGCTCGAGTCGTTCGAGCTCGACCGCAACTTCTACATGCAGGTCGAGCAGCGCTGACGGCCCGGGCGTGAACGGCGCCGTCAGCGATCGCGGTGCGCCTTGCGGCCGCCGCGCGGGACCTTGCGATCGCAGATGCCGTGGCCGCGCAGTCGTCGCGACAGCTCGACACAACGATCGAGCAACGCGCTGGTGCCGGCCTTGAGCTCCTCGCTCGCAGCGACCGCGCGCACGTTGTTCTCCATGTCCTCGGCCGACCAGCCGCGGCTGTGCGCGACGTAGGGGAACGGCGGGAAGACGCAGCCGATCTCGGCGAAGAAGCCGAGCATCGACCCGGCTACCGCCTGGATGTTGTCCTGGCCGCCCGTGATCACGAAGCCGACCACCTTGTCGCGGATCAGCACGCGGTCTCGGATCGTGATCTGGTTCTGCACGCAGTTCATCCGCTCGACCATCTTGTGGTAGAGCGAGCTCGCCGCGCCCCAGCGGATCGGCGTCGCGACGATCACCACGTCGGCCCAGTGCACGATACCCTCGTAGACCTGTTCCATCTGGTCTTCGGGATCGAGCTGCGTGATCGAGCAGGGCCAGGTGCAGGCGCGGGCGCTCTTGCTGTAGAAGCCCTCGCAGGCGCGGAACGTGAGCTCCGCGAGCCGCAGCGATCGGGTCTCGAGACCGAGCGCCGTGCGCGCGTGTTCGAGCGCGTGATCGAGCAGCAGTTGCGAGGTCGAGGTGCGCGGGTGCTCCGGGTCCATCGCCGTCGTCGAGATCCCGAGCACCCGCGGCGGACCGTCGCGCTCTTCGAGCTCGCGTGCCAGCGGGTGAGGTGCGTGCGGCAATCGGTTGCGGGTCGTGATCGGCTCGCGCTTCACGAGCACGCGTCCGGCCTCGACCTTCACCTCGTGGCGCGGGACGCGGTCGGCCTCGTAGCCCGGCTCGCCCTCACCGGTCACGCGATGGAACTTCCAGTAGTGCCACGGGCAGACGACGTAGTCGCCGTCGAGGTGGCCCTCGCCGAGTGGGCCGCCGACGTGGTTGCAGGTGCCCGCGATCGCTCCGAAGGTGCCGTTCTCGCAGGACAGCGCGATCGGCCGGTCGCCGAGCATCACCTGCTGCAGCGCAACCCCGGCGAGCTCGGCGGCGGCGCCGACGTCGATCCACGATTCGTCGCTCATGGTCCGCCAGACGATACCGCGCCGCTACACTGCGCTCCGGATGTTCCGTCCGTGTTCCCCTCGTCCGTTCGCCGCGCTCGCCGTCCTCGTCGGCGCGCTCGCCCTGCGGGCCGTGCCGGCACAGGGTGCTGCCGCCGTCGTGCCGCCGCCGTTCGTGCGTTGGTGCGCGGAGTGCCACGCCGGTGCCGATCCCGAGAAGGGCTTCGACGTCGAGGTGCTGTTCGCACCCAATGCGCGTGACGCGACCGACTTCGACGCACGACTCGAGCTCGCGGTCCGGCGGGTGCGCGGCCGCACGATGCCGCCGCCCGACGAGGTCGAACCGCCGTCGGACGAGGAACGGCGCGCGCTCGTGGTCGGGCTCGCCGAGCTCGCGCCGCACCGCCCCGGCGCGCGCATCGCGGTGATGCGCCGCCTGACCCGGCGCCACTACGAGCGCTCGATCGAGGCACTGTTCGGCATCCGATGGCAGGCCCGCGACCTGCTGCCGGACGATGCCACGGTGCACGGGTTCGAGGGTATCGGCGACGTGCAGAACGTGTCGCCGCTGATGTTCGAGAAGTACTTCGACGCCGCGCTCGACGTCGCGACCGCGGTGCTCGCCGACGAGGCGGCACGCGTGCGCACGTTCGGTGCCGGCGATCTCGCCGATGCGCTGCCGACCCTGTTGCGGAGTGCCTACCGCCGCGGTGTCGACGCCGACGAAGTCCAGGCGCAACTCGGCGATTTCGCCGCGATGCGCGCTCGCGGACTGACCGTCGAAGCGGCCCGGAGCGCGCTGCTGCGCGCGATCCTGACGTCGCCGAGCTTCCTGTTCCGCGTCGAGATCGGACGGCCCGAGGACCCGGCCGAACTCACGGCCCACGAACTCGCGGTGCGGCTCGCGTTCATGCTGACCTCGGGTCCGCCCGATGCCGAGCTCGCGGCGACGGCCGACGACGGCTCGCTCGTCCGCCGCGAGGTGCTCGCGGCGCAGGCCCTGCGGCTGGCGCAACTGCGCGACGGTCGCGCGCTCGCCGAGGACTTCGCGGTGCAGTGGCTCGGCCTGGCCGAGGTGTTGACGCACGCGGTCGATTTCCGCCGCTTTCCGCAGATCTGGAACAAGTCGCTGCGGCCGTCGCTGCACGAGGAGGCGATCCGGTTGTTTGCCGGCATCGTCGGCGAGGATCGCAGCGTGCTCGAGCTGCTCGACGCCGACTACGCGTTCGTCGACCGCGACCTGGCGGCGCACTACGGCCTGCCGGCGCCCGAAGGCGACGGGTTCCGTCGCGTCGCGCTGCCCGATCGCCGCCGCGGCGGCATCCTCGGCGCCGGCGCGATGCTGATGGCGACCTCGTTGGCGTTGCGGACGAGCCCCGTGAAGCGCGGTCAGTGGATCCTGACCAGACTGCTCGATTCGCCGCCGCCGCCGCCGCCAGCGGACGCCGGCACGCTGCCGAAGGACGATGTCAACGACGCCGGTCTGACCTTGCGCGAGCAGCTGGAACGCCATCGCCGCGAGCGACGCTGCGCCGCCTGTCACACCGAGATGGACGCATTCGGGCTCGCGCTCGAGAACTACGATCCGATCGGTCGTTGGCGCGACGAGGTCCACGGCAAGCAGGTCGATGCGAGTACCGAGCTGCCCGATGGCGCTGCGATCGCGGGGCCGGTCGCGCTCAAGGATCTGCTGCTGGCACGCAGCGACGACTTCGTTCGTACCTTGGCCAAGAACCTGCTGGTCTACGGCGTCGGCCGTGACCTGCTGCTCCGCGACGAGCCCGAGCTCGCAAGGATCGTCGCGACGACGCGTGCCGGTGGCGACCACTTCTCGACCCTGCTCACCGCAGTCGTCACCTCGCCGCTGTTCGTGCTCCGCGACCCGGATCGAATGCCATGACTGCAACACCGCTCGATCGTCGCGCGTTCCTGCGCGGTGCCGGGGTGACCTTCGCCCTGCCCTGGCTCGAGACGCTCGCGGCGCGACTGCCCGCTGCCTGGCGCACACCGCCGCGCCGACTCTGCATCGTCGTGACCCCGAACGGCATGCTGCCATCGGCGTGGCACCCGGTGCCGCCGCAGCCCGGCGAGGCGCGCGATCCGGAGCTGCCCGGCTGGATGCCGTCGCTGACGCTCGCGCCGCTGGTGCCGCATGCGGCCCGCGTCGGCGTGTTCACCGGCCTCGCGAACCGCGGCAGCTTCGCCGGCGACGGACACTACGCCAAGGTCGCGCCGCTGCTGACCGGCGAGACCATCCGGCGGACCGGCGGGCGCGATCTGTGGAACGGCGTGTCGCTCGATCAGTTCGCCGCACAGCGAATCGGTGACCGCACGCTGCTGCCGTCGCTGGAGCTCGGCTGCGACCCGATCTACCCGGTCGAGGACATGGGCTACTCGACGGTCTACGGCGGCCACATCGCGTGGAGCGCACCCGATCGGCCGGTGCTGAAGGAGATCGTGCCGCGACAGGCCTTCGATCGCCTGTTCCGCGGTCGGCGCCTCGCGGCGGACGAGGCGCGGACGAGCGTACTCGATGCCGTGCGACGCGACAGCCGGCGCCTTGCCGCGCGACTCTCCGCTGCCGATCGGCGCAAGCTCGACGAGTACGAGGAGGCGGTGCGCGCGATCGAACGCCGCATCGAGGCCGCGGCCTCGGTCGCGGATGCCGGCGCGTTCGCGGCGGTCGAGCTGCCCGAGGCCGGCCGTCCGGCCGACTATCCCACCCACGTCGAGCTGATGTTCGATCTGATCGCGCTCGCGTTCCGCAGCGACGCGACCCGCATCGTCACGTTCCTCGTCGCGAACGAGGTGTCGGGGCGCCGCTTCTCGTGGCTGCCGGGTTGCGAGGGCAACTTTCACGACTACTCGCACCACGACGGCAAGCCGGAGAAGCAGGAGCCCTATCGCCGGATCAACCGTTGGTACGTCGAGCGGTTCGCCGGCCTGCTCGATCGACTCGCGGCGATCGATGAAGGCGATGGCACCGTGCTCGACCACTCGTCGATCGTGCTCGCGGCCGCGATGAGCGACGGCAACGCACACTCGGCGCACGATCTGCCGATCGTCGTCGCAGGCGGTGGGCATCCGACCGGTCGCATCGAATCGCCCGCGGATACCCCGCTCTGTGGCCTCTGGCTCGCGCTGCTGCATCGACTCGGCGCTGCGGCGGAGCGCTTCGGGGACGCCGAGCAGCCGCTCTGCTGAGCGATGAGCGCGGTTCGTCCGATCGCCCTTGCGATGCTTGCCCTGGTCGCGGCGGCATGCAGCGAATCTTCGGCGGCGACGCGGCGTCTGACCGTGTTCGCAGCGGCGTCGCTCGAGCCGGCTTTCGACGCGCTCGCGACCGAGTTCGAAGAGCGCCATCCCGCGGTCGAGGTCGCACTGCATTGCGCAGGCACGCCGCGGCTCGTACTGCAGCTGCGCGAGGGCGCTGCCGCCGACGTGTTTGCGTCGGCGGACGAGGTCAGCATGCAGCGCATCGAGGAGCTCGGTCTGCTCGGGTCGACGGCGCAGGTGTTCGCGCGCAATCACTTGACGATCGTGACCCGGCCCGGCAATCCGAAGGGCATTCGCGAGCTCGCCGATCTCGCGCGCGACGACCTGCGCGTGCTGCTGTGCGGCCCCGAGGTGCCGGCCGGCCGCTACGCCCGCAGCGCGCTCACCGGGGCGGGGGTGAACACGCGATCGGTGTCCGATGAGCCGAACGTGAACGCAGTCCTCGGCAAGCTCCGGCTCGGTGAAGTGGATGCCGGCATCGTCTACGCCACCGACGCGGTGCACGCCGCGCCGGACATCGACGCGGTAGCGATCGCACCGGCCCATGACGTCTCCTGCACCTATCCGATCGCGGTGCTCCGTGCCGGCGGCAGCTCCGAGTTCGGCGAGGCCTTCGTCGCGTTCATCGGTTCGGCGGACGGGCAAGCGATCCTTCGCGACTTCGGGTTCGCCGCACCGTGACCGCGGCGCGCCGAGTCCTGCCGGCGGTCCTGATCGCACCCGTCGCGCTCGCCGGACTGTTCCTGTCGCTGCCGCTCGTCGGTCTGCTGCTGCGGGCACCGTGGGGTCGGCTGCTGGCGGTCGTCGCCGACGACGCGGTGCGTGCCGCGCTGCTGCTGTCGGTGCAGTGCTCGCTCGCGGCGGCGGCGCTCTGCCTCGTGTTCGGCCTGCCGCTCGCGACATGGCTCGCGGCCGGCGGCGGTCGGCTGCGCGTTGCGGTGCGCGTGCTCGTGACGTTGCCGATGGTGCTGCCACCCGTTGTCGCCGGTGTCGCGTTGCTGCTCGCATACGGTCGCAATGGCATCGTCGGCGCACCGCTCGACGACTGGCTCGGTATCGCGCTGCCGTTCCGCATCGGCGCCGTGATCGTCGCCGAGACCTACGTCGCCCTGCCGTTCTTCGTGCTGACGGTCGAGGGTGGGTTGCGTGCGCTCGACGGTCGCTACGCCGACGCGGCGGCGACCCTCGGGGCCGGGCCGTGGCGTGTGTTCCGCACCGTGACGCTGCCGATGATCGCGCCTTCATTGCGCGCCGGCCTGCTGGTCGCCTGGGCGCGCGCGCTCGGCGAGTTCGGCGCGACGATCACGTTCGCGGGCAGCCTCGCCGGCGTGACCCGGACGCTGCCGCTCGCGGTCTACGCCGCGCTCGATCGCGGTCCCGAGGCCGCGATCGCCCTGAGCCTGCTGCTCGTGCTGGTGTCGATCGGGGTCCTCGTACTGCTGCGGAAGCAGTGGTGGCCGGGCCGATGAGGCTCGAAGTCGACATCGCCGTGCGCCGCGGGGCGCTCGAGCTCGAACTCGCCATGGCGGTCGAGCGCGGCGAGACCGCGGTGCTGGTCGGGCCGAACGGTGCGGGCAAGACCTCGAGTCTGCATGCGCTCGCCGGGCTCTTGCGGGTCGACTGCGGGCGGATCGCGCTCGGCGAACGCGTGCTCGACGGTGGCCCCGACGGTGCGTGGGTGCCGCCCGAGGCCCGCGAGCTCGGCGTGCTGTTCCAGGACCACCTGCTGTTCCCGCACCTGACCGCACTCGAGAACGTCGCCTACGGGCTCCGCAGCCGTGGGGTGCCGCGCCGCGCGGCACGCGCCGAGGCCGACGCGTGGCTCGGGCGGGTCGGTCTGGCCGGGCAGCGCGACCTTCGGCCGCGCGAGCTCTCGGGCGGGCAGGCCCAACGCGTCGCGCTCGCGCGCGCGCTCGCGCCGTCGCCGCAGGCCCTGCTGCTCGACGAACCGCTCGCGGCGGTCGACGCCCAGGCGAAGCTCGACCTGCGGCGCGACCTGCGCGAGCACCTCGCGACCTTCGCCGGGCCGCGCATCATCGTCGTGCACGACATCGCCGATGCACTCGCCCTCGCCGATCGCATCCACGTGCTCGAGGCCGGCCGGCTGGTGCAGTCGGGTGCCATCGACGAGATCGTCGGCAAGCCGCGATCACCGTACGTCGCCGACCTCGTCGGCGTGAACCGCTACGTCGGAACCTGTCGCGGCGGCGTCGTCGAGGTCGACGGTGCCCGCCTGCTGGTGTCGACGCCGCTCGAGGGCGAGGTCATGGTCATCGTGCACCCGCGTGCGGTCGCGCTGTTCCGCGAACGGCCCGCGGGATCGCCGCGCAACGTCTGGAGCGCGCCGATCGCCGCGATAGAACCGATGCTCGACCGAGTCCGGGCGC
>JAGQRB010000693.1 GCA_020425925.1 Planctomycetota bacterium | reverse complement strand
GCCTGCGCGCCGGCGACTCGCTGACGATCGGCGCGATCGGCAAGGTGCTCGCGAGCGGTGGCTCGACCGGCGGGATCCTCTCGAACTTCGGCGTCGCCGCGGCGATGCCCGGCGGCGCGGGCTCGGGCGGCACGGTGCTGCTGCAGACCGGCCGCGACGCCAACCTCGCCGGTCAGATCGACGTCCTCGGCGGCGACGGTGGCACCTACGAGCGCCAGGCCGGCGGCAATCCGCCGGTCGGCGCGCGCGTCGAGGCCCATGCCGGCAACGGTTCGGACGGGTTCATCCGCTTCGAGATGCCCGGCTCGCCGACGACGCTGATGCTGCCGAACACGCTGCCGGCGGCACAACCCGACAACGTCGCCGCGCTGACGGAGCAGGACCGCTACGTCAGCTTCCGCACGCTCTGGTACTCGACCGGGCAGGTGTTCGGACCGGAGTTCGCGCGCTACGAGATCCACGCCACGGTCGACGGCCAGTCGGTCATCTACAGCGACGACACGACGGTCTCGCCGGTGATGGCCGGCGTCGGCTCGGCGCTGCGGCTGTGGATCCAGAACGGTCAGATGGACCTCGCGACCGGCGACGTGACCGAGATCCAGCCGTGGCGCACCGGTGTGGCCACCTTCCAAGGCCAGATCGGTATCTCGACGGATGGTCGCAACGCCTTCCGTTACGCCGTGATCCAGGACCGCGACGTCGCCGCCACGGTGACGATCGAGAAGATCGTGATCGTCTTCAAGGTCTGACCGCCCGGCCGATGTGACCCAGCCCGATTCTCATTTCGCCCTTCTTCCCATGCGCAACGCCCATCTCCTGAAAGCCTTCGTCGCCCTGCTCGCGTTCGTGCCGGCAGGCTGCTCGAACGGTTCGGCCGATTCTTCGACGCTGTCGGTCCGGTGCGCCGGCGGCGGTTCGTTCTGTCTCGTGAGCTGTGACCTGGGCTGCTCCCAGACCGGCTGCTCGATCACCGAGATCGCCGAGAACCAACGGCTGCGTTTCACGTTCAACGACCGGCTCGCGACCGGTTCGGTCAACGGCTCGAGCGTGTCGATCCGCACCTCGACCGGCGTCGCTCCCGAGGGCGACCTGATGGTGACGGGCAACCAGCTGACCTTCGTACCGCGCGTTCGCACGGTCAACGGCATCAGCACGTTCGGCTTCCAGCGCAACGAGAGCTACATCATCACGATCGCGGGCGGCGCGGCGGCGCCGTACGGCGTGAAGAGCGCTTCGGGCGACACGCTGTCGAAGGAGTTCAGCTGCACCGTGGTCGCCTCGCGCGGCATCGTCGATCAGGACCAGCAGCCGCCGACGGTCCAGCTGGTGTCGCCGACGGTCACCGTCGATGCACCGCGCGACCCGACCATCGTGTTGCGCTTCAGCGAGCTCATCGACACGACGCCGCTGCGCGGCACGCTGACCCCGTCGTCGCCGATCCGCTTCACGCTGCGCACCGCGACCGAGGTCAACGGTGCGCTGATCTGCAATCGCGACTCCGCCGGAGTCACGCTCGAGGGCATCCCGCGGCTCGGCACCGAGACCGTCGGCGAGACGCCGGTGACCGTCGTCGAGTTCAAGCCGACGGTGCTGCTGCCCGGCCTGTCGTGCCTCGAGGTCGTCGTCACCGCCGACCTGCGCGACCTCTCCGGCCGGCAGGCGATCGCCAACCGCTTCGAGTTCTTCACCGAGGCCGGCACGATCATCCCGATCGAGATCGTCGAGGGCTTCGCCTCGCCGGCGAACCTCGACGACAAGGTGTCGAGCGGCAGCTGGAGTGCCGGCGCCAAGCCCGGCGTGATCGGCGGTGATGGCCGCCACGGCTCGTTCGACATCGCGATCGGCTCGCCGGTCAGCTCGACGGAGTTCACCTGGGACACGACCAGCGTCACGATCCCGGCGGCGAACACCCCGAGCCGCCAGGAGATGGTGGTCACCGACGGCAAGTTCTACTTCACCGACATGACGGTCCCGGCCGGCTACACGGTGAACTTCGTCGGTCCGGTGCCGCCGCAGATCCGCGTGCGCGGCAAGGTCGACATCTCCGGCACGATCCGGCTGAACGGCGTCGCGATGGAGCCGTTCGACTCGCGTGGCGGGACGATCAACGATACGCCCTACATCGACGGCCAGCCCGGTGGTGAGGGCGGCGCCGGCGGTGGCAGCGGTGGTCGCGGCGGCAACGAGTGCCGCGGCGCCGGGCCGATCATCGTCAACGGCGAGGTGCTGACCAACGGTGCCAACGGCGAGGACGTGCGTCTGCTCGCGGGCCATGCCTACATCACCCAGTCGGTCGGCACCGGCGGCCGCGGCTCGGCGATGAACCCGCCGACCGGACCGGCCTCGGGCGAGTACGATCCGAACCCGCAGCGCGTCGGCTTCCTGTATCGCGCCCCGTTCTCGCCGGGTGGTGGCGGTGGCGGCTTCCAGACCGACGGCAGCATCGCGCTGCTGACGAACACGCTGACCAACCTCATCTGGGGCTCCGGCACCAATCCGGAGCCGGCCGGCGGCATCCTGTTCGACCCGCTGCCGCTGCCGACCTCCAACGCCAAGGACCTGTCGCTGAACCACTTCACGATCGGTGGTAGCGGTGGTGGTGGCGGCGCGTCGCACTCGTTCAGCACCCGCTGGGTGTCGGGCGACCACTACTGCGCCGGCTCCGGTGGTTCGGGTGGCGGCGGTGCCTGCGCGATCCGTGCCGGCAGCGACCTCGTGATCCAGGCGGCCGCACGCTGCGAGGCCATGGGCGGTGACGGCGCGCTGATCAACGGCCGCAACCCCGCGACCTCCGCCAGCAACCCCGACTTCGGCATCAGCTCGCCTGGTGGCGGCGGTTCGGGCGGCTCGTTCCTGTTCCAGTCCGGTCGCAACCTGACCGTCACCGGCATCATCGACACCAGCGGCGGCCCGGGCAGCCGCAATGCCTCGGTCACGGCGGCCAACCTCGGTCCGTTCTCGTCGCAGGCCGGCGCCGGCTCGCCGGGTTTCTACCGCTGCGAGGCGGCCGGCAACCTGACGTTCAACTCCGCGACCACCTGCATCCCGGTCTACGCGCCGGCGCGCCACATGGGCCCGCTGAACGACGAGGACGATCTCGTCGGCCAGACGTCGCTCTGGTACGGAACGAATCAGGTCTTCCCGCCGACCTGGCTCTCCTACGAGCTCGACGTAGACACCGACGGCGACGGTACGGTCGACGTCACCTACACCGACAGCGGCGCTGCCGGCACCCAGGTCGCGAACGATCCGAACGGGCCGGTCCACATCCAGTTCCAGGGCGGCAAGCTGGCGCAGGCGACCAACCTGCCGATCGAGTCCTCGTTCGGCGAGTGGCGCGACTTCGTCGGCGCGGGCGTCGGCATCGGCATCGGCAACGACGGTGCGACCGCGTTCCGCTTCAACCTGACGTTCAACCGCGCGATGTTCCCCGACTGTGTGATCGTCGCGCTGCGCGTCCACGCCCGCGCCTGAGTGCTGCCCTGAGCCGCGCTCGCGGCGAGATCCGCCGGTTGCGAGTGCGCTGTGCGCTGCTCGCGGCCGGCTGCGAGCTGGCGCCGGCCGAGTTGGTCTGGGACGCCGCCGGCCGGATCCTCGAGCTGCGCCGCGCCCGGCGCGGCTCCGGCCCGATCGCCGACCAGTGCGTGTTGCCCGGGCTCGTCGATGCCCACACGCACCTGCAGCTCGACCAGCCGCTCGCGAACGAGCCCGCCGCGCCGCGGGACTTCGTGCCCTGGGCCAGCGCCGTGATGGCGGCGCGGCGCGACCGCTCGACCGCGGCACACACCGCCGCCGCGCGCGACGCGGCGCTCGCCCGAATCGCCGAAGGCACGACCGCGATCGGTGAGATCGACTCGACCGGCTGCAGTCCGGCGGCGCTGCGCGCGACCGGCATCGCCGGCCGCTGCTACCAGGAACTGGTCGGCTACGACCTCGACCGCGCCGGCGCGACCCGGCTGGTCCGGCAACGCCGGCGACCGGGCGCGCTCGCGCTCGCCGCCGGGCTTTCACCGCACGCGCCCTATTCGGTCTCGGCGGCACTGTTCCGCGCGGCGGCGGCCGCGAGCGGACACCTCGCCGTGCATTGCGCCGAGACCGCCGAGGAGCAGCGCTTCCTGCGCGATGGCACCGGTCCGTTCGCCGACCTGCTGCGCGCGCTCGGCCGGATGCCGCGCGGCGCGGTGCCGGCCGGCGTCGGTGCGGTGCGTTGGCTCGCGCGCCTCGGTCTGCTGCGGGCGTCGACCCAGCTCGTGCATTGCCAGGAGCTCGAACCCGGCGACGTCGAGGCGATCGCTGCCAGCGGCGCACCGGTGGTCGTCTGCCCTGGCACGATCGAGTGGTTCGGGCGCGCGGCACCGCCGATCGCCGACTGGCTGCGGCGCGGCGTCGTGGTTGCGCTCGGGACCGACTCGCGGGCCAGCAACGCGGCCTGGACGATGCGGGCGACGCTGCGGGCCGCGGCGCGGCTGTGGCCCGAGCTCTCGCCGCTGCGGATCTTCGCGCTCGCGACCGCAGCCGGCGGCCGCGCGCTCGGTCGCCGGCTCGGCACGCTGCAGCGCCGCGGCCGCGCCGATCTGCTGGCGTTGCCGGCGACCTCCGACCGCGCCGGCGATCACCTCGAGGCGTTCGTCCACGGCGAGTGCGCCGTCGCTGCGGTGCGGGTCGGCGGCCGAAGGGGTGTCGGTGGGATCCCGGCGTTGAGCGTTCGGCGGAACGACCCTACATTGCCCTCTTGAGCACGTTTCACCAGCTGGTGCGCGACAACCAGACGTTCCTGTTGTCGGGCCACGAGAACCCCGACGGCGATTGTCTAGGGGCGCAGGTCGCATTGTCCCGATTGCTGCAGGCCCTCGGCAAGGTGCCGCGGATCGTCAATCCCGATCCACTCGGCAAGACGTTCGACTTCCTGCAGCGCCATACGCAATTCGACCACTGCCGCGGTGAACAGCCGTTGCCGGCGTTCGACGTCGCGATCCTGCTCGACTGCTCGACGCTGTCGCGCCTCGGCGGTCTCGGGACCCGCCTGCGCACTGCCGGCAAACCGATCGCGGTCGTCGACCACCACGTCGGCAGCGAGAACGGTGACGGCGATGCCTGCTACGTCGACGCCACCGCGGCGGCGACCGGCGCGCTGGTCCGCCGGCTGTTCCGCGAGTTCGAAGTGCCGCTCGACGTCGTTGCGGCCGAAGGCGTGTTCCTGTCGCTGGTCTCCGACACCGGCTGGTTCCGCTACTCGAACACCGACGCCGAGGTGCTCGGCATGGCGAGCGAGCTCGTCGCCGCCGGCGTCGACGTCGGCGCGATCTACGACAGCCTCTACCGTCGCCAGCACCGCGACTCCGCCGCTGTGCTGACGTCGGCGCTGCAGCGTCACCGCTTCGAATGCGGCGGGCGGCTCGCGATCGTGCCGCTCGACAAGAGCGTCATGGAACGTGCCGTGCGGATCGACTTCGACACCGACTCGGTGCTCGAGCCGCTGCGTTCGCTCGACGGCGTCGACATCGTCGCGCTGCTGAAGGAGCGCTTCGATGGCACCGTCAAGCTCTCGATGCGGGCACGCACCGACGTCGACGTGCAGGCGATCTGCAAGACGTTCGGCGGCGGCGGCCACAAGCGCGCCTCGGGCGCGACGATGCACATGAGCCTCGCCGAGGCCGAGAAGGCCGTGATCGCGGGTGTCGCGCGCGCGCTCGACGGCAGCGGAGTCGGGTCGCGATGACCGCGCTGGCGCTGATCTCGGACCTGCATTCGAATCTCGAAGCGGTCGAGGCGGTGTTCGCGCGGATCGACGCGCTCGGGGTCGAGGAGGTCGCGTGTCTCGGCGATGTCGTCGGCTACGGTGCCGATCCGCTGCCGGTGACCCGGATCGTGATGCAGCGCTGCAAGTGGACGATCCAGGGCAATCACGACTGGGGTCTGTTCCACGACCTCGACGACTTCAATCCGCTCGCACGCGAGGCGCTGATGCTGACGCGCGCGATGCTGAAACCGTCGCTGTTCCGGCCGGGCCGCAAGGCGGCCTGGGAGTTCCTGCGCGCGTTGCCCGAGCGGATGGAGTACGGCGACTACCTGTTCTGCCACGGTTCGCCGCGCGATCCGGTGATGGAGTACGTGCTGAAGAGCGACGGCTTCCTCGAACCCGAGAAGCTGCACCAGATCTTCGCGATGCTCGACCGGCCGTGTTTCGTCGGGCACACGCACTGGCCGGGCGTGCATCGGCCGGACTACCGCTTCACCCAGGCGACCGACGATCACGACACCTTCGAGCTCGACGGGCCCTGCGTCGTCAACGTCGGCAGCGTCGGCCAGCCGCGCGATGGCGATCCGCGCGCCAGCTTCGCGGTGGTGCGCGACCGCCGTGTCCAGATCCACCGCGTGCCGTACGACTTCCGGCGGGCGCAGGCCAAGATCCTGGCCGCCGGCCTGCACCCGGCGCTGGCCGAACGGCTGGCGCGCGGCAAATGACCGCCACCGCCGCCGTCGTCGTGCTCTGCACCGCTCCGCCGAGCAGCGGTCGCGAGCTGGCGCAGCAGCTCGTCGAGGAACGGTTGTGTGCCTGCGTCAACGTGCTGCCGGCGGTGCTGTCGTGCTTCCGTTGGGAGGGTCGGGTCGAGAGCGCCGAGGAGATGCTGCTGGTCGTCAAGACCACCGCGGCCGCCGCGCCGAAGCTGCGCGCGCGCATCGTCGAGCTGCATCCGTACGACGTTCCCGAGGTGCTCGAGCTGCCGGTGGCGGGCGGGTTGCCGGCCTACCTGCAGTGGCTCGGTGACGCCGTCGCGCCATGACGATCGCCGGTCGGAGGTAGCGGATGAAACGACTCGTCGCCGCCTGGCTCGGGCTCGCGCTGCTGCTGTTCTCGCTCGCGTCCCCGAACATCGACAACACCGACGCGACCGTCACGATGCACGCCGCGCGCGCGCTCTGGCTGCGCGGCGACAGCGGCCTCCGCACCCGCGAACAGGGCGGCGAGTGGCCCGGCGAGTGGTTCACCGCCGCGTTCATCCGGCTGAAGGCGTCGCAGGGCGTCCGCTACTACGGCAAGGTCGGGGCCAACGACCTGGTCTACGTCTGGTTTCCGATGGGCCATCTCTGGCTGATGGTGCCGGCGGTGGCGGTCGGCGAGGCGCTCGATGCCGCGTTCCCTGGCGTCGAGGCGCGCTTTCGCGAGCGCGTCGGGCCGGGCAGCCTGTCGTATCGCGACGGCCATCGCCTGTTCGCGCAGGCGGTCACCGCGCTGCTGCCGGCGCTGTTCGGCGCGACCTCGATCCTGCTGCTGTTCTTCGTCGCGCGCGCGCTGGGTGCTCTGCCGCGCGACGCGCTGGTCTCGACCGCGGCGATCGCATGCGCGACGCAGTTCTTCCCGCTCACGCGCGAGAACCTCTCGGACGGGCCCGGCCTGTGCTTCCTGCTCGGGGCGCTGCTCGCGACCGTGCGGGCATGGTCGGGTTCGGCCTCGAGGATGTGTCTGCTCGCCGGCGGCGCTGCGGCCGGGTGCGCGGTGCTGACGCGCTACGCCCACGGCACGCTGGTGCCGTTCCTCGGCCTCGCGATCGCGATCGCGGCGCTGCGGCGCCGGCGCTTCACCGACGTGCTCTGGTTCCTGCTCGGCGGTCTGCCGTGCCTCGGAGTCCTGCTGCTGGTCAACTGGCTGCGCTACGGTGACGTCACCGAGACCGGCTACCCGAAGGCCGACTCGTGGTTCAACTACCCGGTCTGGTTCGGCGTCACCAAGATCCTGATCGGCGCCGGCAAGGGCATCCTCTGGTTCACGCCGTTGCTCTGGCTGGCGGTGCCGCTCGCGATCGCGCGCCGGCACAGCGTGCGGCTCGGCTGGCTCGGCTGGCTCGCGTTCACGCTGTCGCTGCTGATGTTCGGTGCGACCAACGGCTGGCAGGCCGGGCAGTGCTGGGGCATCCGTTACGTCACGCCCGGCATCGTGCTGCTGCTCGCGATCGCGCTGCCGCAGCTGTGTCCGTGGCGCTCGCATCCGCGCACCTTCGCGGCGCTGCTGCTGGTCGGGTTGCTGGTGAACCTGACCGGCGCGATCGCGCCGACGCGCGGCGAGAACCAGCTCGCCGGCCAGGCGGTGCAGGCGATGTACCAACGCGAGTACGATGCCGGCACGATCTCGCAGGAGGACTGGGACAACCTCGACGCGGCCGACCACTTCTCGTTCCTGCCGCGTTTCTCGCCGCTCCACGCCAATTGGACCTATGCGGCGCGCTCGCTCGGCGGCGACTTCGAGGACGAGCAGGGCCGGCCGCGGAACGGCAGCAACAACACGATCGAACCGCTGTTCGGGATTACGGCGGTGACGCCAGGGCAGGGCCTGGCGCCGGGCTACTGGGAGGATCGCTGTGGCCGCCACGTCTGGTGGGTGTTCTGGGGCGATCTGCTCGGGGTGTCGCCGTACCTGCTGGTGCTGCCGGTCGTCGCGGCAGGGGCGCTGCTGCTCGCAGCCGGGCTCCGGCGTCCGATTCTGCGACAGCCGTAAAGCCCGTGGCACGGCCGGTTCGATAGCGGTGTTGGATCATGAACCGCACCGCCCACGCCCCGTTTCCGCTGGCGCTGGCCCTGGCCGCGCTGGCGCTCCCCACGTCCGGCACGGCGCAGCAGCCGGCAGCGAGCGCCGCGCACCTCGACGTCATCCTGCTGCGGAACGGCGAACGTTTCGAGGGTCGCGTACTGACCGAACTCGACGGCTACGTCGAGTTCGAGCTCGAGGCCGGCTCGGTCGTCGGCGTCGGCCGCGACCAGGTCCTGGAGATCCAGCGCGGTGCCGGCGCGGCCGTCGCCACGGTGCGGGCGGCCCTGGCGCCGCGCGACGAGTGGTTCTCGCTGCACGACGCGCGCGGCGCTGCGATCGGCTGGCTGCACGCCGCGATCGTGGTCGGCCAGGACGGCGGCATCACCGTGTCCGAGGAATACGAGTTCGCCGACGACGGCCGGCGCTACCAGGTCACCAGCCAATGCACCGCCGACGCCAGACTGGCACCGCAGGGCTGCTACTTCCGCGAACGGATCAGCGAGCCGATGCTCGCGATCGCGGCGGCAGGCGAGCAGGATCGCATCGTCGGCGAGCGCATCGTCGACGCGCGGCGTCGCGGCGACGCGCTCACGATCGTGCGCGCCGACGGCGACGGCCGCCGCGAGCGCACGCTCGACTGGCCCGCCGGCGCGACCTTCCCGCTGCTCGCGCGGATCGCCGCCAGCGCGACCGGAGCGGCGATCGAGGACGCGCCGATGTTCGATCCGGCGACCGAGGAGTTCGCGGTGCGCAGCGTCGCCGGCGGCCGGCTGCGCTCGGTCACGGTCGCGGGCCAGGAGAAGCAGGTCACCGAGCTCGTCGAATCGGGTGCGAACATGCAGAACAGCGTCTGGCTCGACGCGTCGCTGCATACCGTGCGGCGCGAGATCAACGGTCCGGCGCTGGTCGCCGTGCCGAGCGACGCCGAGAGCGCGAAGGCCAGGGTCGGGCACGCCCGCATCGCCGAGGCGCTGGCGCGCGAGGCCGACGGTGCGTTCGGGCTCTGGATCCCGAACCCGGCGTGGCGCGCCGCCGAGGAGCTCGATCCCGGTCAGATCGCGCTGCACTGCGATGCACACGACGCGACGATCGCGCTGACGCGGATCGACCATCTCGATCCGGGCACACACGCGGTGGTCGCCGCCGACGCGGTCTCCAACTGGTTCCGGTTGCTGCACCCGGCGCTCAAGATCGTCGCGCGCGAGAACCTGACCGTCCGCGATCGCAGCGCGATCCGGCTGCGCGCCGAAGGCCGCGAGCGCCGGAGCGCGGTGCGCGCCACCGTCGACGTGATCCCGCACGGTGAGCAGTTCCTGGTGCTGGTCTGCTTCGCGCCCGCGCGCGCCTGGGAGGAGCTGCAGCACGACTTCGACCTCGTGCTGCGGACCGCCGAGCTCGAGCCCGACTCGGTCGAGCCGCGGCTGCAGGGCCCGGTGCTCGAGCGGTTGCGTCGGCAGGAACGCGAGCAGGAGAAGCAGAAGGGGCGGGGATCCGAACCGCGGCGCGAGGCACCGATCGTGCGGATCCCGAACGACGGGTAGCTACACTCGGCGGCAGCCCCACCCGTCAGGAGCCCCGCCATGATCCGTCTCGTCCTCGCTGCGCTCTGCAGCTTCGCTACTCCCGCCCTCGCCCAGCTCGTCGTCGACTTCTCCGACAGCGTGCTCAGCGCGCCGCAGGGCCAGTACCCGATCTACACCGGCTCGGGCACCAACGTGATCCGCGGCCAGACGCTGTGCGCCGGGACGTTCGCCGGCCTGCCGACGTCGCAGATGGTCTGCACCCACTTCGGCGTCCAGCTCGCCGAGGTCAACGGCACCGGGCCAGTCCAGTACAGCCAGTTCGTCGTCCGTTTCGGCTCGACGCCGGTAGCGACGCTGACCGGCAGCTGGGCGACGAACCTGCCGGACCAGCGCGTCCAGCTCGATCTCTCGGGTCAGTTCATCAGTGGCGGCGTCGGCGCCAACCAGTGGTTCGAGTGGCCGCTGCTGCACCCGTTCGTCTACAACCCGGGCGACGGCATGGTGATCGACATCACGTCGCAGGCCGCCGTCGCCGGCACCTACCTGCGCACCGCGATCGCGAGCAGCGCGCCGCGCTGTGTCTCGACCAACTACACCGGCGGCAACGGCTCGGCGACGACCTCCGGCGGCATCAAGTTCCGCATGGTGTTCGAGACCAGCGGCTTCGTCGTCAACCGTCCGGGCTGCGACGGCAGCGGCGCGATCACCCCCGAGATCGCCGCGACCGGCGCACCGACGCTCGGCAACGCCAGCTTCACGATCGACCTGCAGAACGCGCTCGGCGGCGCGCTCTGCGGTCTGGTGCTCGGTTTCCCGACCGACCTCGACATCGGCGGCGGCTGCCACGTCTGGACCAACTCGTTCGGCTTCGTGCTGCTCGGGACCTCCGGCTCGGGCGCGGGCAACGGCACCGCGAGCTTCCCGTTCCCGATCCCGAACAACCCGAGTCTGGTGAACGCCGAGTTCGCCGCACAGTGGGGGGTGTCGGACCCGGGCTCGGCCTCGCCGTTCGGCCTGGCGATGAGCTCGGCGGCGACGCTGCTGATCTTCTGACCGGAGAGAGGATCGAACGGGAAAGTGTCGTCGCGCTCTTCGCTGGGTTCTGCCGTGAGAACGAGGTGAAGGAGCGGTGCATCAGCAGGTTGCAGGCAGCCGCTACGCTTGGATCGGTGCCTGTTGGCGTGGCCCGCGAACCGGATACCCGCGCGGGGGGGGCTTGACGGATCCCGTGTTCCCCATGACAAGGCTCCATCTCAGGGAATCGCGCACGGGTTAGAATGGTCCGCGTCGGACGGCGCCGGATCGCGAGTAAGGAAGCTCGCGGTGGCAGCGTCCGGGCGGCGTGAGCAGCGCGCGTCTCCCTGAACCCGGAGACTTGCATGGGAATCCTCAGCTCTCAGCTCTCAGCGTTCGGTCGCGCTGATCGCGGGTAGCGCCTTGGCGCTGCTCGGCGCCGCCCCGGCGACGGCGCAATGGACGCCGTTCTCGACGTTCGACCACACGACGACGGCTGGCAGCCCGCTCGATCTGCGCGAAGCCTGGGCGGATGCCAAGGCGCCGGGCAACGGCTCGGTCTACGTGACCGGGTCGATCGAGGTCCAGAACACCCAGAACAACCCGACCTACTCGAATGTCGGAGCCTCGGTTGCGCTCGGGTTGCCGACCTTCGACACGACGATGTCCGGCGGCTTCCGCCGCCAGGTCGCGATCATCCAGCAAAGCGCTGCCAACGGCGGCGGCATCCAGCAGCAGGTCTACTTCTACGGTCTGTACCCCAACGGCAACCCCGAGCTGCCTGGCCTGCACACGAACGTGCGCGCGATCTCGGTCTGGCCTGGTGCGACCGAGGGGACGACCCGCATCGCGATCTGCGGCGAGACCTCGGACAACCTGCTGCCGCGCTCGCAGAACCCGAACGCGACGCCATCGACTCCCGGCAACCCGGTCTACTCGGGTTTCATCGCCGTGTTCGATGGCGGGATGGCGCTGCTCTGGACGCACCACGTCGTCGGTGCGTTCCGCAGCGGTCAAGGCCTCGAGCACTGCGCTGTCACCGATGTCAGCATCCGCGTTGTCGAGGGCGTCGACGTCGTCACCTACTGCGGCATCTCGTCGCACGGCGTCGACCTCGACCCGGTCACGCAGTTGCCGACCGCCGCCAACGCCTCGCTGACGCCGGTCAACTGGTTCACCTGGGCGGCGCCGCTCGGTCGCGCCGACGGCGCGGCCGACAACGGCTTCGGCCAATGGGACGGCTTCGTCGGCCGCCTGGTCAACCCGGGTTCGGTCGTCGGCGGTCAGGCCGTCGACTTCCACAGCGTCGTCGGTGGCCTCGACCAGGACGGGCTGTTCGGGCTCGCGGAGCTGCCCGACGACCGCTTCGTCACCGTCGGCTCGACCGCGAGTCCGGTGAACGCCGGCGGCGGCGTGTTGGCGTTCCCGTTCACGCTGCCGAACCAACCCGCGTTCGGCGTCTACTGCATGGGAACGACGCTGGTCTTCGACCCGCTCGCTGCGCTGGCCAACGATCGCCTCGAAGCTGCGATCTCGATCGGTCAAGGCGCGAACCAGGGCGTCGCCAGCGTGGCCCGCGACGTGATGGTGCATCTCGACGGCGTCCAGGGCGACCTCGGCGCCAACCCCATGGTGCCCCCGCTGCACGCGATTCACGTCGTCGGCTCGACGAACGATCCGATGATGTTCCCCTCGATCGTCACGAATCCGGCGGTGACGCCGCAGGCGATGCTGAACACGACCGGCGTCGGGCCGGCGACCGACGGCTTCGTGTTGTCGGCCGCAGACACTCCGGGGAGCGTTTTTGTCCCGTTCCAGAAGGGGACCTACCACGGCGGGGTCGACGACGACGCGCTGCACGGCGTCGCGGGTTGGAACGAGCATCGCGACCACGTCACGGTGTTCGGTCGGACCGAGGGCATCGGAGCGCCACTCGCGGACGTCGACCTCGAGGTCTGCAACTACTTCTTCGACACCCCGAACGGCAGCGTCGGTGTCGTCGCCGACCCGACAGTTCTCCGGCGAACCAGCGTGCTGGCGACGCTCGACCAGGTGCCGACCGCGATGGGTTTCTTCCACGTGCTCGGTGGCGTGCCGCCCGCATGGGACTTCCATGATCTCGGCTCGCCGGCCGGCGGCGGCGTCGCGGTCGAGGAACGTGGCCGCATCACGATCGTCGGCCAGTCCGATGCGATGTCGAGCTACCCGTCGCTGCCTGGCCCGCCGCAGTCGCGTTTCGGGCGCGGGAGCGAAGACGGCGTCCGCACCGACATCGACCTGGTGCCGGTCGGCCCGATGGCGAACAACGGCGTCGGACGCACCGACGGTACGGGCCTCAACGTGCCGATCGTCGCCGGTGCCGACGGCGGCACGACGCCGGTCGCGAGTCGGAGCCCGTTCGGCTGGCAGGTCGGCATGCCCGCGCCGGCGCTGCAGCGAATCAACCTCGACTTCGAAGGCGACCTGCCCGATCCGTTCGCGGCGAGTTCGCCGGCCAGCGTGCTCGTCGACCGGCCGCCGTTCGGCGCGCCGATCGTCGCCGCCTTCCTGCACTACGGAATCCCGGCGACACCGATGGCGCCGTTCCCCGATCCGACGGCGTCGGGCATCGAGTGGTGGATGGACCCGAACTCGGTGTTCACGACCTCGATCTCGCAGTTCGGCGGGGCTGGCTTCGACCAAACGGTGCGTTTCCCGCTCACGTTCCCCACGGGCAACAACATCTACGTCATCCAGGCGATCTGCATGCTCGCGAACGGCACGTTCTGCGGCTCGCCCGGCATGGTGGTGAACTACTGATGCCGGTCGCGTGCCGCATCGACCGCGACCGCGCCGCGGTTGCGCACTCCGGATGAACCCCTGACTCCCCGCCGGCCGTCTGCCAGGCGGTCGGCGGGGCCGTCGCGAACGCGCCCCGTTCGCTGCGGCCTTCTCTTCGAGGAAACGACAATGCGGATGCAATTCTGTCTCTGCGCGGTGCCGACGCTCGCGCTCGCCGCCCTGTGCACGGTGACGTCCGGTGTGCTCGCGCAGACGGCGCTGCGAGGCTGGGGCGACAACGGCTACACCACCGAAGCCGTCGACGGTACCTACACCAAGGTCTCGGGTGGTTACGACCTGACCCTCGTGCTGCGGCAGGACGGACGGATCTTCGGCTTCGGCCAGGATCACTTCGGGAACGTGATCGCGCCGCTGGCGCCGCCGGGACTGACGTACGTCGATGTCGCCGCAGGCCGGGATTTTGGGATCGGTCTGCTCTCGGACGGGACCATCGTCGGCTGGGGGTTCTGGATCGGTGGACTGCCGCAGGCGTACACCCCGCCGCCGCCGGCGCCACCCGGCACGCGCTACGTCGCGATCGACGCCGGTGACATCTGCGCCGTCGCGCTGCGTTCCGACGGTATCGCGGTGAGCTGGGGATCGCCGAGTTTCGGCCCGTGGGGCGCACCCGTGCTCCCCGCACCCGCCGTCAAGGTGGTGTCCGGGAGCGGCACCATGATGGCGCTGCTGACGACGGGTCAGGTTGTTGCGTGGGGTGCGAGCCATGCAAACAACGCTGGGCAGCAGAACGTGCCATCGCTGCCGGCCGGCCTCTCCTACACCGACATCGCTGCTGGCGCTGCGCACGGCCTGGCCGTGCGATCCGACGGCGCGCTGGTGGCCTGGGGTTCAAATCTCTACGGCCAGATCGTCGTGCCGTCGCTACCGGCGGGCACGACCTACACCGAAGTCTTCGCGCCGAGCACGGGCTCGTTCTCGTTCGCGCGGCGGTCGGATGGGGTCGTCGTCGCTTTCGGCAACAACTACGTCGGCCAAAGCACCTTGCCGCAGTTGGCTCCGGGCGAGACCTTCGTGTCGCTCTCCGGTGGTCCGGGGCACGGCGTCGGGCTCTTGTCCACGGGCAAGGTCGTCGGCTGGGGCTACAACTTCTTGTCGTGCAGCTACGTTCCCTCGACGCCGGCGGGCGAGCGCTGGATCGACGTCGTGACCGGAGTGGGTTTCTCCGTCGGACTGCTGTCGGACGGCACGCTGCGCGCTTGGGGTGACAACACGTACAGCCAACTCAACGCGCCCGCGTTGCCCGCCGGTCTGCGCTACACCCAGGTCTCCGCCGGCTACGTTCACGGCGCTGCGATCCGCTCGGACGGAGCGCTCGTGTCGTGGGGCTTCAATCACACCGGGCAATGCAACGTCCCGCCGCTTCCGGCCGGCGTGACCTACACCGCGGTATCGGCTGGGGACGTGCATACGGTTGCGCTGCGCTCCGACGGCAGCGCGATCGGCTTTGGCGACAACACCTGGGGGGAAATCACGATCCCGCCCCTGCCGCCTGGGCAGACATACACGCAGGTGGACTGCACCTACCAGGGCACGGCGTTGCTGCGCTCGGACGGCGAGATCGTCGTGGCGGGCGGGACCTACGCATCGCTGCGAACCGTGCCGCCGCTGCCGACCAGTATCGTCTACACCGACGTTGCGTTCGGGGCGCAGATCGCGGCAGGACTGCGCTCGGACGGCGAATTGGAGCTTTGGGGGCCGTACAACCCGAGTTCTCCGTTCTACCACGCGTTGCCGCCGTTGCCGTTCGGTGTCGTCCATGTGCAGGTCACGGTGAACGACAGGCTCGTGGTCGCGCGTCGCTCCGATGGGCAGCTCGTGTTCGCGGGGCTCGGCTTGGGGGATGCGGAGCCGTGGCCTCTCCTGCCGGGCGAGTCGTACGTCGATGTCGACGCCTACGGTCGCAACGCCTCCGGTCGCGTCGGCCCGACATCGACCTACGTGACGTTCGAGAACGGTTGCGCCGGCAGCACGAACTCGGCGCGGCTCGTTCCGCGCGACACGCCTCGCATCGGCTCGCCGCTCGAGGTGACCCTGTTCGACCTGCCGCAGAACCTCGCGATCATGTTGTTCGCGCTGGCACGTGTGCCACGGGTGTCGCTCGCGCCGTATGGCATGCCGGGGTGCTCCACCGTGCTCGGCGGCGCGAGCGCGGCCTACCTCATCGCCGGACAGAACGGGCAGGCGCGCTCGCGGTTGTCGATCCCGAACGATCCGGGGCTCGTCGGACTGCGCTTCCTGAACCAGGCGCTCGTGCTCGACTCGGGCGCGAA
Source organism: Planctomycetota bacterium (assembly GCA_020425925.1). Classification (GTDB taxonomy): domain Bacteria; phylum Planctomycetota; class UBA1135; order UBA1135; family UBA2386; genus JAGQRA01. The sequence continues at coordinate 226 of JAGQRB010000693.1, read as the reverse complement.
CAACTCGCTCGGGGCCGTGTTGTCGGACGCGGCCGAGGGCGTCGTCGGCCATTGGTAGCTTGGTGCACTGACCCGCCGCCTCACGCCAACCGCCGCAGGATCGCGGCCTCGAGGATCTCCGCTTCGCCGACGCGCTCGCGGTCGGCGAGGTCGGCGAGCGTGCGCGCGACGCGCAGCAGCCGGACCCGGGCGCGGCCGCTGGCGCGATGGCGTCGCAGCAGCTGCT
>JAGQRB010000692.1 GCA_020425925.1 Planctomycetota bacterium | reverse complement strand
GGTTCACGGCTGCATCGGATCGCGCCGGATGCGGCTCTGCAATCCTCTGATCCGGCCCCTGGTCCGGCCTCCGGCCCGGCGTCGGGTCTGGACGCCGGGCCGGCGTGGCGCGACGCTGCTCGGATGCTGCGCCGCATCCCCCTCGCCGCGCTCGCCGCGCTCGCCGCGGCCACCGCGCTCTCCGCCCAGGGCACGGTACCGATCGGTGCGTCGGTCGACGCCACGTTCCGCGATCGGCGCTGGCAGGTGCGCCGGCTCTCCGAGTTCGGCGACGTGCCGGCGACCGTGCTGTTCTTCGCGACGGTCGAGTGCCCGCTGGTGCAGCGCTATCTGCCGCGCATCGGCGAGTTCGCCGCGGCCTGGCAGCGGCACGGCGTGCGCACCGTCGTGGTCTACGAGGGTGCCGGCGACGATCTCGTCGACGCCGCCGGGCAGTGCGTGCTGGCCGCGCCCGCCGCCGAGTTCGGCCAGGACTTCGACGGCTCGCTGGCCGAGGCCTGCGGCGTCGATCGCACCGCCGCCGCCGTCGTGCTCGATCGCGGCGGTCGCATCGCCTACCGCGGCCGGGTCGACGATCAGTACGGCTACGGCGGCGCGCGCGAGACGCCGTCGCGCCGCGACCTCGCCGCGGCGGTCGAGGATCTGCTGGCAGAGCGTCCGGTCGCGGTCGCGACCACCGAGATCAGCGGTTGCAAGCTCACGCCAGCGGCCGCACCGGTTGCGACGCGGACGCCGACCTGGGCACGCGACGTCGCGCCGATCCTGCAGCGGCACTGCCAGGAATGCCACCGCCCCGACGGGCAGGCGCCGTTCTCGCTGCTCGAACCCAACCAGGCGCAAAAGCGTGCCGCGATGATCGCCGAGGTCGTGACCGAGGGCCGCATGCCGCTCTGGTACGGCAGTACGCGACACGGCGAGTTCGCGAACGTGCGCCGCGTCCCGCACGCCGATCGCGAGACGATCGCCGCCTGGGCCGACGCCGGCGCGCCGGTCGGTGAGCTCGCCGAGCGCCCGGCGCCGCGGCAGTGGCCCGAGGCGAAGTGGCGCATCGGCGAACCCGATCTCGAGATCCGGGTGCTGAGCGCGATCCGCCTGCCCGCGGACGGCGTCGTGCCCTACAAGTACTTCCTGCTGCCGTACCGCTTCGAGGCGGACACCTGGGTCGAGGCGTTCGAGATCCGGCCCGAGAACAAGCGCGTGCTGCACCATTGCAACCTCGTGCGCGTGCGCGTCGACGAGCGCTTCTCGCAGGACGGTTTCATCACCGGCTACGTCCCCGGCGGGGATCCGATGGTGCTCGACCCCGGCACCGCGGTGCGGATCCCGAAGGGTTCGGCGCTGGTGCTGCAGGCGCACTACGTGACCACGGGCACCCCCGAGGTCGACCACCTCGGCGTCGGCCTGCGCTTCCCCCGCGTCGCGGTGCAGAAGGAGCTCAAGGTGACGATCGTCTCGGACCGGCGATTCGAGATCCCGCCCGGCGCACCGGCCCATCCGGTCCGGGCCGCGCGCACGCTGAAACACGACGTCGACGCGATCGGCCTGTTCGTGCACATGCATCTGCGCGGTCGCGACATCACCGTCGCCGCGACCGCGCCCGACAGCAAGGAGGAGACCCTGCTGGTGGTGCCGAACTACAACTTCGACTGGCAGCAGTCCTACCGCTGGGATGTCAGCGGCCGACCGTTCGCGGCCGGCACCAGGATCCGCGCGCTGGCGCACTACGACAACTCGGCGTGGAACCCGTTCAATCCGGACCCGACTGCGCCGGTGCGGTTCGGCGAGGAGACCACCGACGAGATGATGTACGCGTTCCTGTTCTGGACGCGGCGCGGCGAAGCGCTCGGGCTGGTCATCGATCCGGCCAACGGCCACGCCGTCGCGGCCGGCAGGTAGGCCGCGGTCAGGCAGCGAGCCCGATCGCGGCGTTGTAGAGCCCGTGCATCAGCATGCCCGGCAGCAGGCTGGCGGAGCGCTCGCGCAGGAAACACAGATAGACGCCGATGCCGACGTGGAACGGCAGCGCCGGCGTGATGCCGTGGCAGACGCCGAAGGCGGCCCCGGTCGCGATCAGCCCGGGGAAACGGCCGAGCAGCGCGGTGAACCGACCCTGCACCGCGCCGCGGAACGCGATCTCCTCGAACACCGCCGGGGTGAACGCGAGCACGAACAGGAACCAACCGGTGCCGAGCGTCGCGCGCAGGCCGCGCAACATCGCGGCACTCTCGCCGTCGGCGTCGAGGAAGCTCACCCACAGCGTCGCGAGCCCGAAGAAGACCGCCGCGACCAGCACCGCCTCGACGAAGAAGCGCGTGCCGGCAGCGCGCAGCCCGGTGAACGCGAACGGACTGGTCGCCGCCGCGATCACCAGCACCAGCACGCCGCTCGCCAGTGATGCGAACGGCATCGCCAACGTGCGGGCCTCGCCGTCGAGCACGAACCCGGCGCACACCGTCGGCAGCACCAGCGCTGCCATCAGCAGCCCGAGTTCGAGGAACGCGGCGTCGGTCCAGCGCCGCCGGGTGTCGACACCGGCGTGCTGCACCGTGCCCGGCGCCATCGGCGCGGAGACCGGCAGCTCGCGCGCCACGGTCTCGCCGCGCCGCACCGGCAGCTCGATCCGCCCCTGCCCGTCGCGCCGCAGCCGGGGCGCCGGCAGCTCGACCGCGTGATCGTCGAACGCCTCGAACGGCAGCGCCGGCCGCGCCACCGCCGGTGCCTGCACGTAGGTCCCGCACTCGCAGCGCAGCCGGAAGCCGCCGAGGTCCGGGTGGATGCGCCAGAGAATGCCACACGCCTCGCAGCGCGCCGTCAACGCCGTCCCGGGATCGATTTCCTCGTGCGGCGGCCACCGCCGGGCCTCTGGCAGATCGCGGTCGTCCATCGCGGCGCTACTTCTTGCCGTGTTCCTCGACGCTGAGCACGATGCGGGTCGCGTTCATCCGCCCCGGCACGCGCACCTCGACCACGCCATCGGCGGCCGCGACCAGCGCGCGCAGGTTGGCGCCGGTCTCGGCCAGCACCTCGCCGTCGTCGTCGCACAGCTGCACCCAGATCTCCTGGCCTTCTCGCACCAGTCGAGCCGGCAACCGATCGGCTTCGTCGACCGCTTCGCGCTGCCGCGCCTCCCACGCCGCGCTGGTGGTCGGATAGCCCGGGCCGCGACGCAGTGCGACCTCGTAGTCGCCCCACGAACTCTCGGCCTCGAGCGCGAGCAGATCACCGAACGCCCCGGTCCGGAGCTCGAGCCCGCGCGCACTCGCCGCCAGCAGCCGATCCAACAGACCCGACCGCCAGGCCGAGAGCCCGACTGCGAGGATCAGCAGCGGCACGACGATCGCGACCTCGCGGCGGCGCAACATCGTCCGCCACGGCGCCGGCTGCGAAGGCAGCTCGGGCGGCTGGTCACCGGCCGCGAGCGGCCGGACGCGCGTCAGCGGTTCGACGCCCGCCCCGGCAGGCGGTGGCAGCACCCCGCGGAACAGCGTCTCCGCGACCTCGCGGTCGTAGACCATCGTGCAGCGCAGCGTCGACTCGACGGCACCGTTGGT
>JAGQRB010000691.1 GCA_020425925.1 Planctomycetota bacterium | reverse complement strand
TGATATCCGACAGCGACACCTCTTCCTCTTCGGGCGGCGACGGCGGCACGGCATCGGCGTCGGCGACGATCACCGCGGCCAACCGGTCGGCGAGCGAGGTCTCGGGGTGCAACCGGGTGAGCAGGTCGAGCCGCGGGGTGAAGACCTCGGGCAACACCGGGCCCTGGTGGCAGCGCCGGCAAGCGACCTCGGGACGGCGACTGCCGGCTTCGCACGGCCCGTCGCCGGCCCCGCCGAAGTCGGCCAGCAGCTCGATCTGCTGCGACGCCCCGGCGCGCACCGACACCTCGCGCAGCGCCAGCCCGCGACCGTGCATCAGCAGACCGATCGCCATCGTGAGCCGTTCGACGCGACCGCGCCAGCGCAGCTCGACGCTGCCGTCACGGTCGGTCGGGGTCGGCCAGAGATTCGGAGTGTGGTCGCGCAGGTTGAACCCGAGCTTGGCGCCGACCACCGGCAGGCCGTCGCGATCGACGACCCGGCAGCGCAGCGCGAACTCGTACGGATGCGACAGATCGACGGCGGGCGACGCGTCGACCGACGCCACCGAGGTGCGGGCCACGCCGGTCGGGTCGGCGATCGCGGGTTCGCGGTAGACGCCGCCGGCAGCCGGAGCCGCGCGCGCGATGCGATCGCCCGACGCCGGCGGCGTCGGCTCGCCGGCGCGCAGCAACAACAGGACTAGGACGACCGCCGCCGCAGCGGCAGCGATCGACAGCACCTTCGCGGTCGGGGTCATGATCAGGGCCGCCGCCGTGGCCGCGGCAATCGGAGGACGTGCTTCGGAGCCGAACGCGAACGGTACGATGGCGCGCCAACGGCCGCGGTCGCGGCGATCGAGCTCGGTGCGCATCGCCTGCAGGCCACGCTGCAGCCGACTCTTCACGGTCGCGAGCGGCAGGCCCTTCTGCGCTGCGATCGCGCTCGGCGTGAGGTTCTCGAAGTAGCGCCAGACCAGCGCGCTCTGGTACGGCTCCGGCAGGCACCACAGCGCATCGGTGACCGTGCGCAGCACCTCGCGCCGCTCGAGCTCGACGTCGGCCGGGGCGACGTCGCCGATCGACGGGGCGGCGTGCTCGCGGCGGCGGCGGCGGGCGTCGCCGCGGCGGTGGTTGCTCGCCAGGTTGCGCAACACCGTGGCCAGCCACGCACCGAGTGCGTGCGGCTCCGCCGGCGGCGAGCGCAGCGCCCGGACCGCGGTGTCCTGCACCAGATCGGCGGCGTCGCCGCGGCCGACCAGATCGATGGCGAGCGCGCGCAGGGCATCCGCGTTGGCGGCGAGCTCGTCGGCGATGCGGTGGCGCGGGGTCATGTTCCGACGGTATCACCCCGCGATCGCGCCGGAGGATGCAGGCGATCTCGTGAACCGCCGGCTATGGTGCTCGGCCCGATGGCCAAGAATCCTCCGTTCCGCCGGGTGCTGATCGCCAACCGCGGCGAGATCGCGGTCCGGGTGGCGCGCGGGTTGCGCGAACTCGGCATCGAGTCGGTCGCCGTGCACAGCGACGCCGACGCAAAGTGCGCCCACGTGCTGGCCGCCGACCACTCCGTCCTGCTCGGCGGCAACACCGCCGCCGAGAGCTACCTCGACTTCGACAAGGTGCTCGCCGCCGCCAAGGCGACCGATTCGGAGGCGATCCATCCGGGCTACGGCTTCCTGAGCGAGAACGCCGAGTTCGTGCGCGCGGTGCGCGCCGCGGGGCTCACGTTCCTCGGGCCGAATCCCGAGGCGATGGAACGCCTCGGCAGCAAGAAGTCGGCGCGCGAGGAGGCGATCGCGGCGGGCGTGCCGGTGATCCCGGGCACCGAGAAGGACCTCGCCGACGCCGAGCTGCTCGCGGTCGCGAGGCAGATCGGCTTTCCGGTCATGGTCAAGGCCAGCGCCGGTGGCGGCGGTCGCGGCATGCGGCGCGTCGAGCGCGAGGCCGATCTCGCCGACGCGATCGCCGCGGGCCGGCGCGAGGCGAAGGCCGCGTTCGGCGACGAACGCATGATCCTCGAGCGCGTCGTGTTCCCAGCACGTCACATCGAGATCCAGATCATCGGCGACCTCCACGGCGAGGTCGTGTCGCTGCACGAGCGCGAGTGCTCGGTGCAACGCCGCCACCAGAAGGTGCTCGAGGAGGCACCGGCCGCGATCGTCGACGACTCGCTGCGGCGGCGGATGGGCGAGGCCGCGATCGCGCTCTGCAAACGCGTCGGCTACGACAACGCCGGCACCTGCGAGTTCCTGCTCGACGACGCCGGCAACTTCTACTTCCTCGAGATGAACACCCGCCTGCAGGTCGAGCACCCGGTGACCGAGCTCGTCACCGGTGTCGATCTCGTGCACCTGCAGGTTCACGTCGCCGCCGGCGGCAGGCTCGGCGAGCTGCTCGCCGGTCGCGACCTGACGCCGCGCGGTCACGCGATCGAGGCGCGCATCTGTGCCGAGTCGCCCGAGCAGGGCTACGTGCCGGCGGCCGGTCGGCTCGGGCTCGTGCGCGAGGCCGAGGGCCCCGGCATCCGCGTCGACAGCGGCGTCTACACCGGCTGGAACGTGCCGCCGTTCTACGACTCGCTGCTCGCCAAGCTCGTGGTGTGGGCGCCGGACCGCGCCAGTGCGTGCGCTCGCCTGAGTCAGGCGTTGCGCGACACGGCCTACCTCGGCATCCCGACCAACATCGACTTCCTGCGCCGGATCGTCGACGACGACGCCTTCCGCCGCGCGGCTCTGCGCACCGACCTGCTCGATCAGCGACCGGAGCTCGCGGCCGGCCCGCAGGATGCGCCCGACGATCTGACGCTGGCCGCGGCCGTCCTGGCCCAGGCGGTCGGGGCGCCGACCGCCTCGCCGACCGGCGCGGCAGGCGCGGCGCGCTCGAGCGCGGTGTGGCAGGAGCTCGGCGGCTTCCGAACGTTCGGGGGGCGGCCGTGAAGCTGCGCCGGGAGTTCGTTCGCGACGGCGAGACCGTCACCGTCACCGCCGAGCACGTCGCCGGCGACCGCTGGCGGGTGCACGTCGGCGACAACGTGCTCGAGCTCGAGGCCCAGGCGCTCGGTGACGGTGGCGTGCGGCTCGTACGGGCCACGGACGATCTCGCGGCCGCGGCGATCGCCTACGGTGCGAGCGCCGGCCAGCAGTTCATGGTGCGGATCCAGGGTCGGACCCACACGCTGGCGGCACCGACGGGCCGCAGCGGCAGTGCGGCCGGTGGCGGCGACGGCACCGTAATCGCGCCGATGACCGGCACCGTGCTCGAGGTGCTGTGCGCGGCCGGTGACACGGTCAGCGCCGACCAGACGCTCGTCGTCGTCTCGGCGATGAAGATGGAGCACAAGCTCACCGCCGGGATCGCCGGTGTGGTGGAGTCCGTCGCGGCCACAGCCGGCGCGACCGTCGAACAGGGCGAAGTGCTCGCGGTCGTCGCCGCCGAGGCAAGGGAACCATGAAACACGATCCTCGCTATCCGATCGGCAAGCTCGAACTGCGCGGTCGCCTGACGCCCGCCGAGCGCGCCGAGGCAATCGCCGCGATCGCGGCGCTGCCCAACGGGCTCTACGACGCGGTGCGCGGCCTCGACGATGCGCAGCTCGACACCGCGTACCGCGCCGGCGGCTGGACGCTGCGCCAGGTGGTGCACCACATCGCCGACAGCCACATCAACGCCTACGCCCGGCACAAGCTCACGATCTCGGAGCCAAACGCGACGATCCAGGCCTACGACGAGCGGCGCTGGGCCGAGTTCGCGGACGCCAACGCGCCGATCGGCGCCTCGCTGCTGCTGGTGCAGGCGCTGCACGGCCGCTGGGCGCACTGCCTCGCGAGCCTGCCCGAGCGCACGTTCGCGCGCACGTCGACACACACCGAGGACGGCGTGCGTTCGCTCGACGATTTCGTCGCGATCTACGCCTGGCACGGCCGCCACCACGTCGCGCACATCACCTCGGCGCGGCGGCGGCTGGGTTGGTGAACGAAGCCGGCCGTCCCTCTAGCGCCAGACCAGGCGTTCCCAGATCACGCGCTCGACGTTGCCGGTCGGGCGCTGGCGACCGTCGCCAAACAGCACGTCGGACAGCTGCTGGCACAGCATGTCCTCGCAGCCCATCCGGTTGAGCTCGTCGCGCGGCACCAGGGTCTCGCACACCGCCTGCGCGCGCTGGACCGCAGCCTGCCAGTTCGCTCGGACACTCTCGGCAGCCATCTCGGTCTCGTCGGCACGGGCGCTGTAGGACAGGCAGAACACGACCTGCATGCGCCTACCGTCACCGGCGGCCCACTCGTGCTCGATCGAGTCGGTGCGGGCGAACACGAGCGGCACTTCGCGCCGCGCTCGCGAGCCCTCGCCGCCGACGAGCGATCGGTCGTCGGCCGTGCCGGTCGACGTCATCGCCATCTCGGGCATCGCGGTCTCGGTCGCGGGCGCGGCCGGCGGCGCGACCTCGGGTCCGCGACCCTCCATCGGCATCGTCTCCGGCTCGGGGACCGACGCGCACCCGGCGGTGAGCAGCGCGGCGGCCAGACAAACTGCACTCGTGAGGCTCCATCCCATGGCCGCTGCATCGACCCGGCCGCAGACGGGTTTGAGCAACGCGCCGCAGAACGGCTCGAAGCGGGACGAGCGCGGCCGCGCCGCGGTAGGATCCGCGAGCTTGCCCCTCTGCGCCGAAGAGCCCCGCGGCCTCGCCGCCATCGACCACCTGCTGCCGCTACCGAAGGCGCAGCTCGCCCGCCGCCTCGTCGCGACCGGCCGCGAGCCGACCGCCGCGGAGTTCGACCGCGCCGGGCTGACGCTCGCGGCGGCCGAGCGCGAGGCGCTGGCGCGCTGGTTCGAGGGCGGCCTCGAGACGCGGGTTCGCGAGCGCTTCCGTGCAGCCGACGGCACGGTCAAGCTGCGACTCGCGCTGCGGGACGACCGCGAGGTCGAGACCGTCGCGATGCCGATCGGCGCGGTCTGCGTCTCGACCCAGGTCGGCTGCGCGGTCGGCTGCCGCTTCTGCGCCTCGGGCCTGTTCGGTGTCGAACGCAACCTCACGGTCGACGAGATCGTCGAACAGGTCGTGCATGCCCGCGCGTTGATGAGGATCGATCGCGTCGTGTTCATGGGCATGGGTGAGCCGTCGCACAACCTCGAGGCCGTGCTCGGGGCGGTGCAGCGCATCAAGCACGAGGCGCTGATCTCGCCGCGCCGGCAGACGCTGTCGACGGTCGGAGCGGTCAAGGTCTTCGAGCGCATGGCCGCCGCGCCGGTGCGACCGTGCCTCGCGCTGTCGCTCCACCTCGCCGACGATACGCGCCGGCGCGAGCTGCTGCCGCGCGCCCACAAGGACGACCTCGCCGACATCGTCGCCGCCGCCGACGCCTACGGCCGCGCGATCCGAACGCCGGTGCAGTTCGAGTACACCCTGCTGGCGGGTGTGAACGACGGTGACGACGACGTCGAAGCACTCTGCGAGCTGTTGCGAGGCGTGCGCGGCTACGTCAACTTCATCGTCTACAACCCCGTCGCCGGCCTGCCGTTCGCAGCGCCGTCGCGCGAACGCATCGTCGAGATCGTGCGCCGCGTGAAGCGGCGCGACATCCTGGCGACGATCCGCGATTCGTCGGGCATCGACGCGCAGGCGGCGTGCGGCCAGCTGCGCCTCACGGCGCCGCGCTGACCTCGACATCGCCTACTTGTCGCGGCGCGCCTCGAGCTCGGCCGGCAGCTTGGCGGCCCGGGTCAGGAAGTCGTCGAAGCGCCGACGGATCTCCTGGTCGGGCACGCCGGATTCGATCTTCTCGCCGCGTTCGCGGAGCGCGTTCAGGAAGTTGTCGCTGTAGTGACCATCGCTGGCCTTGACGACCGTCAGCTCCGAGCTGTCGGGCAGGCCGATCGCGATCGTCTGGAGCTCCTGGCCGCGCACGATCGAGATCGGGTTGTCCCAGAAGAACCGGAAGCTCGGCGAATGGCTCATCGCGTCGCGCAGCTGGGTGCGGCCGAACGCGACCTCGGCGTCCGCCGGGGCAATCGTCGTATCCGACGGATCGGCGGCGCGCTGCGCCGCGGTGGCGGTAGCGCGGACGATCTCGGAGGCGGCGTTGCCGGCGAAGTACTGCTCGAGTCGCGCCAGCAGGTGGCTGAAATCGGCGGGACTGCACGGCAGCTGCAGCACGATACGACCGGCCTCGATGCTGACCATGCGCTGCTTCTCGCGCAGGAACTCCCGGACCAGCTCCCTGGTGTCATCGTCGAACTTGTGGTCGTCGAAGCCGGTCAGCAACGCGCCCTGAACCGCGAGTTCGAGCATCGTGTTGAGCTTGGTGAGGAACTCGCCCGCCCGCGTGATCCGCACGAACTGATAGCCGTCGAGCCGACCCGTCGGCCCGGTGAAGAGGCCACCGATCTCGACCTCGACGTGCTCGGCGAGGGCCGCGGTGGTGCGCGGCGGATCGACGACGTCGACCTTCAGGGGCCAGTTGGACCAGAAGAACGCCTGACCGTGCGACAGCACCTCGGCGTAGTCCTCGAATGCCTTGTCGAGATTGTCGTTCGTACCGGACTCGTAGAAGACGCCGCGGTAGACCAGCAGGAAGTCGATGCGATCGGCTTTCGCGTCGTACCGCATCGTCACTTCCTGTGCGTCGAACTCGAGGCACCCGGTCAGGAGGAGGCAGAGCAGCCAGAGCACACAGTTGGTGGCGCGGAACATGGATCTGTCGGGGATCTGGAACGGTATGTGGGGGCGCAGCGTCGCGGCCACGCGAGACCGGACCACGACTCAGCGCATTTGTCACGATTGTGTTCGCAGCAGATTGACCAGCCCGGCCCGAACCTGCGGCGGGCTACATTCTCGGCCCCATGCCTCGTTGCAGCACCCGTGCCGTGCCGCGACGGCTCGCGGCCGTCTCGACGCTGATGCCGCTGCTCGCGGTCGCGTTGTCGGCGCAGCAGGACGACCAGGCCCGTCTGGTCGAGCTACGCGCTGCGAAGCGGTCCGAGCCGGTGTTCGCGCTCGCGGACTGGACGTTCGACTACGACGAAGCTCGCGCCCGGGCGAAGCGCTCCGGCAAGCTGATCTTCGGCTACTTCACGCGCTCCTACGCGGCCTGCCCACCGTGTGCGTCGCTCGAACGCAACGCCCTGTCGGACCCGGCCTTCGCCGAGTTCGCCGAGCGCGTCGTGCTGTTCTGTCACATCACGTCCCACGTCGACGGCGAACCCCATCCGAACCTGCTCGCCGAGAAGGGTAGCCACTCGTTCCCGTATCTCGTGTTCATGACCGAGGACGGCGAGGTGCTGGCACAGCAGCCGGCGCGCGCGCGCACCGTCGAGGCGTTCGGTCGCACGCTCGCGGCGAGCACCCGCTATCTCGAGCTCGAGCGCCGCTTCGAGCAGGGCGACCACGGCGTCGCCGCCGCGCTGCTGATCGCGCGCATCGAGATCGGTGCGATCGGCTTCGAGGCCGCCGAGAAGGCGCGTGGTGAGCTCGCCGAGATCAGCGGCCCCGAGCGCGCCCGGCTCACCGAACTGCTGCTGGATCTCGAGGTCGCCGAGCTGGCCGATACGGTCCGCACGCGGCCACGGGCCATCGAGGTCGGCGCCCGCTTCGCCGCGATGTGGCGCGAGGGCCGGGTGCCGAAGGGCGCGATCGCGTCGTCGTTCTTCGCACTCGTGATGGAAGCCGCGTACGGCGACGGCGATGCCAAGCTCTACGAGCGCGCGCTGGTCGAGTACGAACGCGTGGCACCGGAAGGGCGCAACCGTCAGCGCGTGCTGCAGCGGCTGCGCAAGCGGCTCGAAGAGCTCCGCGTGCCCTAGTGCCGCCTCAGCCGAGCATCGCCGACGCCAGCACCGCGACGCCGACGATGTCCTCGGCGGTGCAGCCGCGGGAGAGATCGAGCCAAGGTCGCGCCAGCCCCTGCAGCAGCGGGCCGTAGGCGCGGAAGCCGGCGAGCCGCTCGGCGAGCTTGTAGCCGATGTTGCCGGCGTCGAGGTCCGGGAACACGAACACGTTGGCGCGACCGCGCAGCGGGCTGTCGTTCGCCTTGCGCTCGGCGACCGCCGGCACGTAGGCCGCATCGAACTGCAGCTCACCGTCGCTCTCGATCTCCGGGTGCGCGGCGCGGAACCAGGTCGCCGCTTCGCGCATCTTGTCGACCTTGGCGTGGGCCGCGCTGCCGCGCGTGCTGAACGACAGGAACGCGACGCGCGGCTCCGCACCGCTGAAGCGCCGGTGGTTCGACGCGGTCGCGAACGCGATGTGCACGAGCTGTTCCGGCGTCGGATCGGGCACGACCCCGCAGTCGGCGAACGACAGCACCTCGCGATCGCGGACCATCAGGAACATCGACGACACCAACGGGATCGCGGGTGCGGTGCCGAGGCAGAACAGGCCGGCGCGGATCACGTCCGGGGTCGAATGCACCGCGCCGGCGACCCCCGCGTCGGCCGCGCCGAGCGCCACCAGGCCGGCGCCGAACACCGCCGGCTCGGTCGCGAACGCGCGCGCCTCGTCGAGCGTCAGTCCCTTGTGCTTGCGCCGCGAGTGCACCAGCGCCGCGACCTGCTCGAGCCGCGGGTCACCCGCCGGTTCGTCGACCCAGACAACGTCGCAGAGCCCGTCGCGCTCGAGGATCGTTCGCGCCGCCACCGTGCGCAGGTCGCGGGTCTCCGGCAGCACGATGCGCGCCCGGCGCGCGGCGGCGCGGCGGCGCAGCTCGTCCATCACGGCCACGGTCAGCGCTCGATCTCGAGCTCGAGCAGCGCGAGCCCGTGGGTCTTGCCCTGGGCGTCGGTCTTGAGGCTCTCGCTGCCGCCGCCGCCGAGCGAGTCGCGCAGGATGAAGTTCAGCGCCAGCATGTTCGGCGCCTCGTAGCGCGTGACCTCGCCCTTGCAGATCGCGGCGAAGTGGCGCTTCACGCGTTCGACCGTCAGCTGCGCCTTGATCAGCGCGTAGTCGCGTTCGTTGGTGACGAAGATGCCGACGTTGCTGCCGTCACCCTTGTCGCCGCTGCGCGCGAACGCGAACTCACCGAGCTTCTGCATCGCCATCACGACACCTCCACGCGCACCCGACTCTCGACCTCGCGCTTGTCGAGCAACGCCGGCCAGTAGCCGACGATGTCGGTCGCCTTCGGCCGACCGCCCGCGAACCCGGTTACGCCGGGTGGCCCGCTCGTCACCAGCGGCACGATCTCCATGCCGAAGCGGTCGACGCGCGCCTTGTCGCCGCACTTGACGCCGAGGCGCAGCACGACCTCCGGCGGATCCGCGGACTCGAGGATGCCCGGGTGGCAGACCCCGGCGCCGACGAACTCGACGAGCTTCTCGTCGTCGGTGAAGGTGCAGCCGTCGAGCGCGAGGCGGCCGAACACGATCTCGGCGCAGAGCTTCGCCTTGGCCAGCGCATCGGGACCGCTGACGGTGAGCTGACCGGTCGCCTTGTAGCCGTTCTGGTAGCTCAGCGAGACCTTGTAGCTGCCGGTCGGCGGTCCGCCGCGGATGCCCGACAGCCGCACGCGATCGGGCCCGTCGTCCTCGATCTTCGCCGAGGTGAAGTCCGCGGTGCAGTCCGGGCCGAGATAGCGCTCGGGATCGCCCATCTCGTAGAGCAGCTGCGAGATCACGGTGTTCTTGTTCAGCAAGCCGCCGGTGCCCGGGTGCTTGGTGACGGTGAACGCGCCGCTCGGCGTCGCCTCGATGATCGGATAGCCGATCCGGACGAAGTCCTCGACCGCGCGCCAGTCGGAGTAGTTGCCGCCGGTGCACTGCGCGCCGCACTCGGCGATGTGACCCGCGACCGTGCCGGCCGCGAGGCGGTCGTAGTCGTCGGGCTGCCAGCCGAACTCGAAGGCCATCGGCCCGGCGACCAGCGCGGGATCGGTGAGCCGCCCGCCGATCACGATCTGCGCGCCCTGGCGCAGGCACTCGGCGACCGCGAATGCGCCGATGTAGGCGTTGGCGCTCAGCAGCCGGTCCTGGATCGACGACAGCGGTCGACCGTCGTCCATGTTCGCCAGGCCGTGACCGGCGGCGACGAGCTCCGGCACGCGCGCCAGGATGTCGTCGCCCTCGATGATGCCGACCCGCAGCCCGCTGATACCCTGCCGCTTCGCGAGCTCGAGCACGGCCGCGAGACACGCCTCGCCGTTGACGCCGCCGGCGTTGGCGATCACCTTGATGCCGCGCTCGTGGATCGTGGGCAGCGTGCGCTCGAGCATCTTGACGAAGTCCGTCGCGTAGCCCGCGCTCGGATTCCGGCTCTTGAGCTTCTGCATGATGCTCATCGTCACCTCGGCGAGGTAGTCGAGCGCGAGGTAGTCGAGGGGGCCTTCGCGCACGAGGCGCACGGGGCCGAGGATCGAGTCGCCCCAGAAGCCTTGGCCGTAGCCGATCAGGATCTTGTCACGCATGGCGGGAAGCGCTTTCGGGGGTCCGACCATACCGGTGCCCGAGACCCCGTGCCGCGGCGGATTTCGGCCATTTCTCGCCCTGGCGCACGGGGCGGCCGGGTTGACGGCGGGCGGGCCGGCGGAGACCCTTGGTGCCTGCGAGCGGGAAGGCCCCCCCGAACGCGACTCTTCGACCCCGGTTTCGATTTCTGCCATGAGAACCAATCGCGCCCCCTTCCGCGCCGCGCTCACTGTCTCGCTCGGCATCGCCCTCCCATCGGCCCTGCTCGCGCAGGACGGTCCCCCGGCGGACGCCGCGTTCCTGAACGTCGATCCCGCGATCGCGTTCGAAGCCCGCAGCGAGCCGTGGCAGCAGTTCCTGCAACGGGTGCCCGGCGAGTGGCGGACGCGCTGGTGCGCGGCGACCGGCACGCCGCAGGCGGTCTACGGCCCCGGCCTCACGGTCTCCGAGTGGCGCGAGAACTCGCTCGAGGAGGGCCGGCGCCACGCGCTGCTGCTGCTGCAGCAGGAGTCGGAACTGCTCGGCCTCGGCACCTCGGAGTTCCGGGAGACCATCGGCAGCCGCATGGGCCGGACGTGGTGCTTCGTCTTCGATCAGTACTTCCACGGCCTGCCGGTGATCGAGGGCCGCGCCGACGTGCGCGTGCACATGGTCGGCAAGGTCTCGATGTTCGGCAGCTCGGCCTTCCCGATCCCGGCCGACTTCGGCACCGTGCCCGCACTCGCCGAGCTGGCCGCGACGCAGATCGCCTGGCAGGCGCTCGGCCAGCTGCCGCCGGCGGCCGATCAGCCCGCCGGACCGCGGCAGCCGCGGCTGGTGATCTGGGGTGACATCGCGAGCGCGGCGCTGGCGCCGGTCCATCTCGCCTGGGAGATCCCGGTCAGCGCGGTCGACGCCAGCGGCAGCGGCCCGGTCGGCCGCTACTACGTCGACGCCAACAACGGCGACGTGCTGCACTATCGCAACGACAAGCACGAGTGCGGCTTCGGCTGCTCGCTGCACGGCGGCCGCGACGGCGGCGAATCGGACGCACCGAGCGAGCCGGTGGCGGCGCCGGCGGCGAACTCGCCCCTGCCGCCCGCGACCGGCGTCGTGATGGCGTACACCCGCGTCGGCGTCAGCGGCGTCGCGCCGCTCGTCAACGTGCCGCTGCAGAACCTCGAGATCAACGTGCCGGGCGTCGGCATCGTCACGACCGACAGCACGGGCACCTTCACCGCGAACATCGCGGCGAACACCAACGTCACCGTGATCCTCGAGGGCCTGCACACGCTGCAGGTCCAGGGCGCGAACCAGACGACGGTGTTCAACACGCTGATCCCGGGTCAGACGACGAACTTCCAGTTCCTCTGGAGCGGCGCGACCGCGGACCTCGCGGCACACACCTCGACCTACTACTGGGCCGACCGCGTCAACATCTGGACCCGGTCGATCCTCGGCAACACCACGCAGCTCAACACGATGGACGTCATCCGCCCGACGGTCAACATCACGAGCACCTGCAACGCCTACTACACCAACAACTCGATCAACTTCTACGCCGCCGGCGGTGGCTGCAACAACACCGGCTACTCGTCGGTCGTCGCCCACGAATGGGGTCACGGACTCGACGACCAGTACGGCGGCATCTCGCAGACCAACGGTCTGAGCGAAGGCTGGGGTGACATCGTCGGGATGTACCTGCTCGACAGCCCGATCATCGGGCTCGACTTCCAGACGCTCGGCGGCTACCTGCGCAGCGGCAACAACACGGTGCAGTATCCCAACGGCAACGGCGTGCACCAGCAGGGTCAGTCGTGGGGCGGCTTCGCCTGGAAGCTGCGCGACCGCCTGGCGATCACGCTGCCGTCGCGCGCGGCGGCGATCACGCTGACGAACGACATCGTGCTCGGCACGATCGTCGCCGACGCGGGTGACCAGCAGAGCGCGGTGCTCGAGGTCCTGCTCGCCGACGACAACGACGCCAACCTCAACAACGGCACCCCGCACTCGCCCGACATCGTGTTTGCCTGCAACCAGCACTCGCTGCCGAACCCCTACACCAACACGCCCACGACCAACGACGCCTGCACCAGCGCGATCACGGTCACCAACGGCCTCAACGGACCGTTCACGAGCGTCGGTGCGCAGACCTCGACGCCGGCGTGGAGCTGCGGCATGGGCGGCGCCGACGTCTGGTTCCGCTACGACTGCACGAACTTCGGCACCCTGCAGGTCGACACCTGCAACCAGGCCGCATTCGACACGGTGATCGAGATCTTCTCGGGCGACTGCAGCACGCTCACGAGCGTGGGTTGCAACGACGACTCCTGCTCGGTGCGCTCCTCGCTGTCGATCTCGGCCTCGCCGGGCACCTACTACATCCGAGTCGGCGGCAAGAGCGGGGCGAACGGTCCGTTCAACCTCGACGTCAACGGCCCGACCGGCAACCCGGCGAGCGCGACGCAGTACGGCGCCGGCTGCTATCCCGAGTCGAAGGCGTTCTACGAGCTGTTCGCCAACCCGTCGTCGTTCGATCTCAACAACACCGGCATGCAGCTCGTCAACGCCGGCCTCAACTACTTCGCACTGCCGGGCGCGACCGGTTTCGTGGCGCCGAGCGCCAGCGCGATGACGCTGACGCTGGCGGACGACGCCGAGGCCACGATCAACCTGAGCTCGGCGTTCCCCTACCCGGGCGGTGCGACGACGAGCCTCGCGGTCTGCTCCAACGGCTTCGTGTCGGTGGCGACCGGCAACGGCACCTCCTCGCAGCCGACGGCGACCGACTGGCTCGCCGCCGTGCAGCCGCGCTGGGGCACCTGGCACGACCTCGATCCGTCCGCGGCCGGCAGCGGCAGCGTCAAGTTCGAAGAGGTCGGCGGCTTCGCCTACATCACCTGGGACGGCGTCTACAGCGCCGGCACGACGTCGCCCAACACCTGGCAGCTGCAGCTCGACCTCTCGACCGGCAACATCGCCTACGTCTGGCAGACGATGAGCGGTGTCGGCAACGCGATGCTGGTCGGCTACGCGCACATCGCGCCGAACACCGACGTCGGCAGCATCGACATCTCGGCGCGTCTGCCTGCGACGTTCCAGACCAGCCCGCAGAACCAGCTCGGCCTGACGATGTCGAGCACGCCGCCACAGCTCGGGTCGGCGGCGACGATGACGACCATCAACTACCCGCCCGGTTCCGGCCTCGGCTTCCAGGTCATGAGCTTTACGCGGCACGATCCGGGTCTTCCCCTCGCGGCGTTCGGCATGCCCGGCTGCGCGCAATACGTCAACAGCGACGTGACGGTGATCCTGGTCCCGGTCGGCGGGCAATCGACCTTCAACGGTCCGATCCCGAACGACACCTCGCTGATGGGCGTGACGTTCTACGGCCAGTCGTTCGCGCTCTCGTCGGGAGCGAACGCGCTCGGGCTGATCTCGTCCAACGGCGTCCGCTTCGTGATCGGGACGTGAGCCCGGCGGGCCCGCGGGCCCGTGACCGGTGGTGGCTCAGCGGCCGATGACCGCGAGCCCCACCGGACTCAGCTCGGTGCGCGCACCGAGTGCGAGACCCTGGAACGTCAGGCTCGTGCCGGCGAACGTCATCACCGTCGGCACCGCGAACGCGAACGGGGCCGAGCTGCCGGCCGCGCCCAGCGGGCCGACGAAGCTCGTGGCCACCGGCTGCTGATAGAGCGTGC
>JAGQRB010000690.1 GCA_020425925.1 Planctomycetota bacterium | reverse complement strand
TGCTGTCGACGGTCGGTCTCATGGTCGGCGGCGTCGGCGTGATGAACATCATGCTGGTGTCGGTCAAGGAGCGCACTCGGGAGATCGGCGTGCGCAAGGCGGTCGGCGCGCGGCGCCGCGACATCATGGGGCAGTTCCTGGTCGAGGCGATGATCCTCTGCCTCGTCGGCGGCGTGCTCGGGCTGCTCTGCGGCGAAGGCCTGCTGCGCCTCGTCGGTCTCGCGGTGCCCGGGCTGCCGACCGCGACGCCGCTCTGGGCGCGCGTCTTCGCGTTCGCGGGGTCTGCGGGCGTGGGACTGTTCTTCGGGCTCTGGCCGGCCTGGAAGGCGGCGAGCCTCGATCCGATCGAGGCGCTGCGCTACGAGTGATTCGATCGGCGCGGCGTTACGCCACGGTGGCGCGGTGTCACAGGATCGTCACTCGCGCCGGCGGCCGCGCGCCCCGGTCCGGTAGCGAACGGTCGTGAGAGCCCGGAACGATCCTTGCTCTCGCCGAGCCTGAGGGCACGCTGTGCCGCTCTCCTCCCGTCGAGCTGACTCAACCGCATGCAGACGACACTCCTTCGCTCTCTTCCGCTCGCGCGTCGCGCGGCGGCCGTTCTGACCGCGCTCGCGTTCGCTTCGCCTGCGGCGCTCGCGCAGGACCCCCCGAAGCCCAAGCCGAAACCGTGGCGGCTCGACGACGTGCTCGGCACGCCCGACTACGTCAAGGTCAGCGGCTCCTATCGCACCCGCTTCGAGTCGCTGCACGGCCAGTTCCGCAACTCGGCGGCGCTGCGCGACAACGAGGATCAGGTCGCGAGCCGGTTGCTGCTGCGCATGGACTTCATGCGCGATTGCTGGGGTGTCGCGGTCGAGGGCATCGACGGGCGCATGTTCAACACCAAGAACGACTCGTTCGCGAACAACACGACGGTCGATACCTTCGACCTGCTCGAGGCGAACGCGAGCTACTCGTTCGCGCACGGCCACAAGGTGACGGCCGGCCGCTTCACGATGGATCTCGGCAGCCGTCGACTGATCGCGCGCAACAAGTACCGCAACACGATCAACTCGTTCAACGGCGTGCGCTGGGAATACGACGGCGAGGGCGAGATCGACGCGTCGGCGTTCTGGGCGTTGCCGACGATGCGGCGTCCGACCAGTCGGACCCAGCTGGTCGACAACGAACACGACTGGGACAACCAGACCTCGGACGTGCAGTTCTTCGGCGGCGAGGTCCGTGCACCGCTCGACGAGCACGCCGGCGTGCAGGCCTACCTCCTGGGCCTTCAGGACCACCGCGCGGCCACCACGAGTCGCGAGCTGTGGACGCCGGGCGTACGTTATGACCGCCCCGAGCGCCGCGGCGCGATCTCGGGTGAGGTCGAGGGTGCCTACCAGTTCGGCGAGCGCGGCAGCGCCGACGTCGAAGCATGGTTCGGCCACGCCTCGGTCGGCTACACCTGCGATTGCGACCTCGAGCCGACGGTCCGACTGGCGATCGACTACGCCAGCGGCAACCGCGCCAGCGACAGTGCCTACAACCGCTTCGACACGCTGTTCGGCGCCCGTCGTTTCGAGTACGGCCCGACCGGCATCTACGGCGCGATCGGCCGCCGCAACATCGTCTCGCCCGAGATCCGGGTGTCGTGCAAGCCGACGAGCGCGACCTGGGTCATGCTGGCGTATCGCGATCTCCGACTCGACGCCGCCAGCGACGGCTGGGCCGAAGCCGGCGACGCCACCGGCCAGGGCAAACACGTCGGCAGCCAGATCGAGGCCCGCCTGCGCTGGGACGCGGTGCCCAAGAATCTGCGCCTCGAGACCGGCGGCGCCTACTTCGTCGGCGACGACTTCCGCGAGACGTCGACCTCGGGCCGCAGCACCGACACGCGCTACTTCTTCTTCGAGGCGACGGTCACGTTCTGATCGGGCACGGCTACGTGCCCGATTCTCGTGGATCCGTGTCCGGGCGCACGACGCGACCTGCTACGACGAACCGCCGGTCTCGTCCGAAGGGCCCGTGATGCGCGGCTGGTCCGGTCGGGCGCCGTTGGTTTCGGCGTCGACTGGGGGGGACATATCCGGGCCACCACGGTCCTCGTCGCCGGGGTTGAAACGGCCGGACCTGAGGTGCCTCGGTCCGTGGAGTGCATCCCAGTTCGCTCTCCGAGCGGCCTCGAGCAGGATCTCGAGTTCGGGGTCGTTCGGCCGAGTGTCGTTCGGCCTAGTCGGGTCCTTGGTCGCCAAGTCGAAGTCCGTGATCGTCGCTGAGCCAATGATACCACCGATCGACGAGCAGCTTGTAGACGGTGGAGAACAGAACCAGCCCCCGCTCGAAACGCCTTCGGATGTCCGTTTCGGGGACCGAATGTCCGCCCGCCGCTACTCGTGCCGCGACGCGGCGTACCGCGTGTTCCGCTGAGGGGAGCTCGATGAAGTGCAGATAGCTTGCGTAGCCGCACCGGGTCCAGCCTCGCAGCCGTTCGACGTAGCTCCGGCTGGACAGAGTCGTCTCAACAGCGAAGGTCTTGCCGAGTCTCGCGAGGTCGTCGAGGCGACGCAGTAGCTCGCGACCAGCAGCTACGGGATGGTCGAAGCCAGCGGCCTCGCGCTGGATCTCATCGGCATTGAGGAACGTGGCGGCCGGGTATCGGACTCGCAGGACCTGGCGAGCGAACGTCGTCTTACCCGCGCCGTTGGCTCCTGCGATCAAGATGGCTTGCGGCTGGGGCGTCATGGCATTGGCCTGGGTTTGCCTCGTCCTGGCATTCCCCGCAGGTCGGTCGCGGCGGCACTGGGTCGGAGGGGATTCCAATCGCTCCGTTCACTCCCGAGTTCGTGGTGCACACGCAACACCATCGGGAGAGCGGCGGTGCTCGTCAATTGCGGTGGTGCACTGAGCGGAGGGCTGTTCTGAGGCGTCGGCGCTCATCGCCGCCAGTAGAGATCCAGCAGGGTGGGGCCGGGCGGGTCGTCCACCCACTCCGCCTTCAGGAGCAACAAGGCCAGCAGCGCCCCCGCGACGAAGCCGCCGAGGTGTGCCGCGTACGCGATGCCCCCTGATCCGGACAGCAGTCCGAAGAGGTCCAGGCCCAGCCAGAGCCCGACCAGGGTCCAGGTCGGCAGCTCGCGCATCCGCCCGAGGTTCACCAGGCCGAACGTGACGTAGTCCTTCGGGTGGAACACGAAGAACATGCCGACGACGCCGTTGATCGCGCCGCTGGCGCCGATCGCAGGTCGATCCGAGAGCGCCAGATGCGCGAACGCTGCGGCGAGCGCGAAGACCGCGTAGCACACGAGGTAGCCGAGCGACCCGACGCGCGCGCAGACCGCGTTGCCGAAGACCCACAAGAACAGCATGTTCCCGAGCAGATGCAGCAGGTCGGCGTGCAGGAGCACATGGCCCAGCAGGCCGGGCCCGGGGCCGTCGAGCACGAGCACACTGTCGGTCTCGCCGTGCAGCAAGACGTGCTGCGCGGTCGCGAGGAACACGACGGCCGTCGTCGCGATCAGCAACCAATTGCCCCAGGGGCGACGGTTGGCGCCGACGTCGACGCTCAGTGGCAGGACCATGTCTTCACCGGTGGGCCGATGATGAGGGGTGATCGCATGGATTTCGTCAGGTCGTCGTTCCGGAGGTCTGCTTCGTCGCGTGGCGTCGATTCTCGGGTTGCCTGGATGCCAGTTCCACGAGCAGAAGCGCAAGTGCGGCGGGCCATACCCGGGCGAGGACGCCTGTGACGACCTCGAACCCATGGAGCGAGTCCGAAGCCGTGAGACCGATTCCGCAAGCGAACACCAGCACCAGTGCCGTGAGGCCCCATCGGGTACTCGGCGAGCGCGCCAGCCAGCGCGGCGAAATCATCAACAGCGCGCCGTATCCGATCGCGCCCAAAGCGACGAGCAGCTCGATCAGGAGGCCCGGTCGCGGGTCATCGGAGTAGAGGTACTCCGGCATCAGGACCGTGGCGGCACCGGTTCCGATCAGGACCAACCCGAAGCAGAACAGGCCGGCTCTCACGAGCGCCATGAACGTGATGTTCCCGAGATCCGGGGCTTTCCCGTCGGGTGCGCCGTTCGAGTGCTCGGGCACGGTCACCTCACGACCCCTTTCGTCGAGAGCCATGCTCGCCTCGCTTCGGTGTCGTGCATGCGATCGGTTTCGGCACCTCGATGCCACCAGTCGATCGTGCCGTCCCACTCGGTCGAGACCGAACTCGCGAGGCGATGCACGTCGTCGACCGGCTCGCCCCGAACGTCGACATGGCGCTCGGTGTGCCACTCCTCCAGGCAATGCATCGAACGGGCAAGGAGGAGGCCGTCTTCGGGGATGGCCAGCATGACAACGCGATCGGGGGTGGCCACAACGTCAGGGTGCACAGGACGGCACCAGACGGCGAAGAAGCCCTCTGCGTCCGGGACACGGATGATCACCGTGTCCGCATGCCCGGCTTCGCGACAACACCATGCTCCCGCCAGAAGAGTCACGAGCGCGGCTGCTCCGACCGCGATCCGTGTCGGTTTCATTCCTTGCCCTCGACCTTGCTCTCCTCGGGCTCGAATCCAACGTGGGCGCCCCACTGCTGCTCGACGTTGAAGATGACCTCGCAGTCACACCCAGCACCGTTCTCGCCGAGCCAACGAAGGACGTCTTCCACCGGCAGTCGTCGCTCGGCAAGGAACCGACGCGTGAGCGTGAACCCGTGATCGCACTCGTAGCCGTTGCCACTCTCTTCATCGAGCAGTTCGAAGAGCGCGCGCAGGTCTGCGTTCGAAACGGGGAGATCGTCGGTCATCGCAGCCTTGCCGGGCTCCGTTGGAGTGTTGCGGACGCACGCGCCAAGAACAGCGACCAGCAGCCACCGTGAGTATCTCATGCCATCGGCCTCCCGGCGGGGTAGCGACTCCTGTCGAGCGTGCGACGGCGGCGCTCAACTCTCGAGAATGGGCTGCGACAAGCGCACGATCGCCGCCCCTTGCGTGAACAAGACCCCGGCGCTGATCAACCATGTCGCGCGGAGCACTGACCCCTTGCGTCGACCCCTGCGCTGCCACGATGCAACGGCGGCAAGCGTCATGGCGAGCAGCGCAAGGACGACCCAAGCCAGGAACCACCACGGCAGCAACCAGGCCCATGGCGGAACCGGCCACGTGCCCTTGTAGATGAGGGCCGTGAGCCATGTCGTGCTCCAGATCGCAAGCGCGGCGACCGCACAGATCAGCCCGCAACGCCCAGAACCGAACGTCGCCGTCACCGCAGGACGGTCATGACAGGGCCGGCGGCCTGCCAGGCGAGGTAGCCCCTTCGAGTGCCGGGTTGTTGGGTGCCGGTTCAAGTTTCCGCCTGCCCGAGCATGTCGCGATCATACTTCGGTCACTGGCTCTCGCCCGGCTTTCCGCTCGTCGCCGCACCGTTGCAAGCCCCACACCGCCATCGCGCCGCAGTATCATCGACCCAATGGATCGCAGCAGAACCCGACCCGTCCTCGCGCTCGCC
>JAGQRB010000689.1 GCA_020425925.1 Planctomycetota bacterium | reverse complement strand
TCGGCGAGGTAGACCGTGCCCATGCCGCCGCTCGCGAGCAGCTCGCGCACGACGTAGTCACCGAGCCGGAACCCGGGCAACAACGGTCGCAGCCAGGTGCGATCCGCGAGTTCACGGAACGCCGTCGCCCGGGTATCGAGCTCGCGGTCCGCGGCCTCGGGATCGCCGTCGGCGTGTGCCAACAGCTCGCCCAGCTCGCGCTCGAGATCGCGATCCCCGCTGCACGCGGCCGCGATCCATGCCGGGCGCGCGGCCGGCTCGACCGCGAGAGCGGCATGGAACAGATCGACGAGCCGCTCCGCGCCGGAACTCACTCGTGGGCTCCGCGACTGAGTTCCCGGCGCAGGAACGCGCGGGCGAACGCCCAGTCCTTCTTGACCTTGCCGGCCGAGACACCGAGCAGGTCGGCAGTCTCGTCGACGCTGTGGCCGCAGAGGAACCGCAGGGTGGCGACGGCGCTCGCATCCGGTGCCACGACGTGCAACCGGTCGAGCGCTTCGCCGAGCGCGATGCCGTCGAGCAACTCGTCCCGCGGGTCGCGACTGGCACCATCACCGGTGGCCAGCGCGACATCGCGCGCGTCGCCGCCATGCCGCCGGGCGTGGACCCGGCGGGCGCGGTCGACGAGAACCGAACGCATCGCCAGCGCTGCGTGCGCGAAGAAGTGGCGGCGGTTGTCGAACGCCCCGGCCGAGCCCGCGATCCGGATCCAGGCCTCGTGCACCAGTCCGGTCGGCCGCAGCGATTCGTCGATCCGCCCGGCAGCGAGACGCCAACCCGCGATCCGCCGCAACTCGCGGTAGATCAGCGGCGCGACCGATTCGAGCGCAGCCCGGTCGCCGCCGCGCCAGCGCTGCAGCAGCGCGGTGATCTCGTGGTCGAGGGTGACGTCCTCGCGCGCCATCCGGGAATCCTACCCCGGCCACCCGAACCGGGACGCCTACGCCGAAGAGCCCGCTTCCCTTGCGAGGCGCCTGCCGATTATGATAGTATTCACTATCTAAACGAGAGAGCTGACCAAGAACCATGACCACACCACGATTCCACGTTCCGATGCTGCTGTTCGCGATCGCCACCTCGGCGTGCTCGGCGCAGGAGACGCAGCAGGCGCCGGTCGATCCCGCGACCGCGGCGCGCCAGCAGGCGCTGCAGACCGCCGGCGTCGCCGCGCCGCTCACGATCCTGCCGGTCCGGGTCCTCGGCCGCGGCGACACCAACGTCGCGGCCGCGGTCGGCCTCGTGCTCGAGCAGCACGGCATGTCCGACCTCGAGGTCGCCGAAACCGCGTTCGACCCGCGCGATCTCGCATGGGCCGACGTGCCGGCCGCATTCGGCAAGCATGTCGCCGACGCAGCGCCGCCATCGCCGCGGCACCGCCTGTACGCCGAGTTCCTCGGCACGCCGCGCACCGGCCCCACCGAGGTCCGGTTCGTCGTCGTCGACGGCGACGGCAACGTCGTGCTCGTCGATCGTCAGCGGCCGAAGGACCCCGCATTCGAGCGCACCGCCGGACGCGATCCGGATCCGTTCGGCTGCTCGCAGCTCGTCGGCCTGCGTCTGTTCGAGCGACTGCACTGGCGCGCGGTGCCGGGCGGGGCGAAGGAAGGCAGGTTCGCAGCGCGCTGGCGGCGTGCATCGGGCGTGCCGGACGCCGCGGAACGCAAGGCGATCGACGAGCGGCGCGCCGCGCTGCGCGCCACGCTCGCCACGGCCAGCGTGGAGATCTGGCCGTCGCTCTGGCAGGGCAAACCCGAAGCGGCGAGCGCGGTACGGCTGGCGCAGCTGCTCGGCGAGGAGCTCGGCTGCCGGACGACCGTCGCGGCGGCACCACCGGCGCTCGAGGTCGCGGCCGGCAGCAACGAGCAGAAGCGGCTCTGGGATCTCGTGCGCGCGGCCCAGCGGGCGCTGCGATCGCACCCGGCCGCGACCGACTACGTCGCGATCGCCGACATCGCATTCGCCGACGCCGGCGCGCGCGGTTTCGTGCACGTCGCGTTGCTGAGCGGCAAGGGCGAGGTGGTCGCCGCCGAGCTCCAGAACGATCAGGGCCGGCGCTACCGGCAGATGGCGCCCAAGGGGCTCGAGGACGGCGAACGCCTGGCCACCGCGATGCTCGCCGCCACGCTGGAGCAGTAGGCGCGATCGACGCTCAACCGAGCAGTTGGCCGCCGATCGCCGCGAACATCTGCTGGCGGGGCTGGGTGCCGGGCAGGCCGAGCTCGCGGCCGAGGTTGCTGGCGGTACCGAGGCCGATCAGCGCCCAGGCGGTCCACTCCGGCGACGGCAGACCGGCGGCCGCACCGCCACCGCGATGGGCCGCGACCTGCTCGGCGATGAGGTCGAGCAGGCCGAG
>JAGQRB010000688.1 GCA_020425925.1 Planctomycetota bacterium | reverse complement strand
CGCGAGCCGAGCGAGCCGCGTGCGCCACGCGCCACGGCCAACCCGTTCCTCGAGGTCCGCGACGCGCCCGTGGCGCTGCCGCTCGCGCTCGCAGCGACCGGTGCCGTGGTCGGTGCACTGCTGTGGGCCGGCATCGTCTACGCCACCGGCATGGAGATCGGCTACGTCGCGTGGGCGCTCGGCGGCCTGGTCGGCGGCGGCTGCATGCTCGGCGGCGGGCGCGGACCGCTGCTCGCCGCGGCGGCGGCGCTGCTCGCGTTCGTCGGCATCGCCGGCGGCCGGATCTACGGCACGTCGCTGCTCGTCGAGCACCAGATCGACGCGGTCGTGTCGGTCTTCACCCCGGGCGGTTTCGCGGCGATGAAACGCGCGGCGCTGACGGAGGCCGACGACGAGCGGCCGGCGGCTCCGTTCGTCGAGACCGCTGTCGAGGACTACGACGAGGCCACCGCCGCCGAGGTCGCCGAGCTGGCCGAGGCCGAACGGCAGTTCCGCGAGCGGCTGCGTGACCCGAGCTTCACGTTCGAGGTCTGGCGCGATCAGCAGGTCGCCGCGATCCGCTCGCAGGTGTCGCTGTGGGACGTGCTGAAGTCGACGTTCGGTCTGATCGACGTGCTGTTCGTGCTGCTCGGCCTGTCGACGGCCTACGGCATCGTCGCGCGCGCCGGGGTCACCAGCGGACGATGAAGTCGATCGTGATGCGGCTCTCGAAGATGTCGTCCTTCGGGTCGGTGATCGCGTACTCGTAGGTCGCGCCGAGCTCGTAGCGGCTGATCTCGTAGCGCGCACCGATGCCGCCCCAGGCGACGAAGTGCTTCCTCGGCTGCGAGCCGAGGTTGGCGTAGTCGAGGCCGCCGACCGGCAGGCCCGAGGCACCGTCGTCGAGGTAGTGCACGCCGTGGATCTCGATCAGCGGCGCGAACCGCCCTTCGCTCTCGGGGTTGACGTCGTAGTCGAGGTGCAGGTCCCAGTGGCCGACGACGTTGCCGTCGCTGCTGTTGGTCGGCACGCGCAGGCAGGCGCCGCCGAGCAGGTGCAGGTCGTCCCACCCCTTGCCGAAGCTCACGAACGGGCTGAACTCGTCGACGCCGCCCTGCAGCACCTTGCGGTCGCCGTTCTCGGCGGTGTAGCGCAGACCGGTGGACACGATCGCCGCCGCCGTCGGGTCGGCGTAGGCGACGTACTTGAGGCCGATGCCGATGTCGTTCCAGCCATCGTCCTTGACCAGGCCCGAGTTCAGGTCGCTGTAGCCGTCCTTGGTCGCGATGAACTGCAACCGCTCGTTGATCGCGAGGCGGGCCTGGACGGCGTAGACGGTCAGGTCACCGCCCATCAGCGCCGAGTCGTTGGCGAACTCGTGGCGCAGGAACAGCGCGCGCACGTTGCTCTCGTTGAACGGCGACTCGAAGTAGAGCGGTTGGCCGAGCGGTTCGTGGAAGGACTTGAAGCCCTTCATGCCGGTCAGGAAGCCGCTGAACTCGGTGTTCTTCTGCTGGGCGGAAAGGCTGCCGAGCACGAGCAGCGCGGCGGCGGTCGGGAGGACGAGGTGGGCTCGAGGGGCTGTCATGAGATCTCAAGCCTAGACCGGCAGCCGACTTTTCAACCTGCGAAGCGAACGGGCTTTCGTTCCGGTTCGGCCTCCGTCCTCCGGCCACCTCGTGCTCTCCCGACTCCGGTGGGGCTTGCCGCGGCGACGCCGGTGGCCGAAAACGACAGCATGCGATCGTTCGCGTTGCTCCTGCTGCTGCCGTTCTGCAGCTGCGTCGACGTGCGCTACTTCGCGCCGCGCGAGAACGAGAACGGCACCAGTCCGAGCGGGCGGCCGGCGGCGGTCTACCCGTTCGCCGACGCCGAGCGCGAGGTCGCGGGCGAGCTCCGGATCTGGTCCGACGGTGCGGTCGGCGACTACTCGGAGACCGACCCCGAGGCGTATCGCGTCGAGGTGCATGTCGGCTTCGAGCTCGAGAACACCGGCGCGACCGCGGTCGAGCTCGCCGGGGTCCGCTCGGAGAACGATTCGTTGTCGCTGGTCCGGCTCGAGGGCGAGACCCGCGCCGCACCGGGTCAGACCGCGCGGGTCGACACCTGGTTCCTCGCGCCGGCCGCCGGCAACGCGCGGCAGGTGCAGGGCTTCGCGATCCGGCATTCGATCGTCGCCGGCGAGCACACGATCGCGACCCAGGTCACGCCGTTCGCGCCGTGGCGACGCAACGCCGGCTATCGCGGGCCGTACTACTACTACAGCCCGTGGTCCTACGGTCGCGGCTGGTACTACGGCGGGTCGGGTTTCGGCTGGGGTGCCTTCTGGGGCGGCCCCGGCTGGTGCTGGTGACGCGCGGTCGTTTGCCGCCGCGGTCGGCTACGATGCGCCGATGAAGGTGACCCCGCTCGGCTTTGCGATCCTCTGCTCCGTCGTCGCCGAACTGCCAGCGCAGGCCGACTGGGTCGACATCACCGGTAGCGCGGGCCAGCCACCGGTGCGCTACCACCATGCCGCGGCCTACGATGGTGGTCGCGACGTCGTCGTGATGTTCGGGGGCGGCAGCGCCACGACCGGTATCCTCGGTGACACGTGGGAGTGGCATCCGCTGACGGGCTGGTCGCAGGCCGCGACTGTGGTTGCACCGACGGCCACCTATGGCTGCATGCTGGCCTACGACGAGGCCCGCGCGGCGACCGTGCTCTTCGGTGGCTGGGATGGTGCGAACCTGCTGGCGCAGCTCTGGAGCTGGAACGGGTCGGCCTGGAGCGTGCTGTCGCCGCCGACCTCGCCATCGGCGCGCTACTTCCCGGGCTTTGTCTACGACCCGACGACCGCGAGCATCTTGATGTTCGGTGGCCATGACGGGACCCACCGGAACGACACCTGGAGCTGGAACGGCAGCACCTGGACGCAGCTAACGGCCAACGGTCAGGCTGGCTCGCCGTCCGGTCGGCGCGGGCCCGGCATGGCGCGCGATTCGCATCGGGATGTCGTTGTCCTGTTCGGCGGACTCGACGGCTTCAGTCCGAACGCCACCGCGCTCGCCGACACCTGGGAGTGGAGCGGCGTATGGCAGCAGCGCTCGCCGATCACGGTGCCGTCGGCGCGCGGCCACTGCGGGATGGCGTTCGACGAGTTCCGCGGCCGCATCGTCATGAACGGCGGTGACCGCCAGGGCGTCTACCTCGACGACACCTGGGAATACGACGGGGTCGACTGGCTGCAACGCGCGCCGGCGACCGCGATCACCCACAGCACCGGCTCGAGCCTGACCTACGATCCGGTGCGCCGGCGCTGCCTGCGATACGGCGGTTTCGATCCGGTGGCCGGCTCGACCGCGGCGACCTGGATCTACGAATCGGCGCAGCCGGCCGGGTTCGCGGGGTTCGGCAGCGGTTGCGGACCGTCCTACGTCCCCGGGCTCGCGGTCGCCGAGCCGAATCTGCCGTGGGCCGGTTCGGGCGCGATCGTCGACGTCGACGCTCCGGTCGGCTTGCCGGTCCTGCTCGCGATCGGGCTCGACAACGTGAGTTCGCCGCTCGGGCCGCTGCCGCTCGCGCTCGCCGGGTTCGGTGCGCCGGGTTGCGACCTGCTCGTCGATCCGCAGGGGCTGGTGTTCCTCGGCCCGGCTCCGGCGCAGTGGTCGACCGGGACGCTGCCCGCGGCGGCGGTCGGCGCTGCGATCTACGTGCAGGCTGCCACGCTCGATCCGGCCGCCAACGCGCTCGGGATCGCCGCTTCGCGGGGCGGTTCGCTGACGATCGGGCAGCGCTGAGACCGGCCCCTGGCCGCACGCTGCGGCCGGCTGCGGGCGAGTCGGAGTTTTCACCCGGCTCCTGCGTCCACCGCGAATCCGGGAACCCGGGTGGGTCGCGGTTGCCCCGCCAGCGCCCGCCCGTTAAGGGTTTCCGCCCCGATTCGAGCCTCACTCCCCCCTCATCCGGATTCCGTCACGTCCATGAGCGAACGCGAGCCCATGATCGAGGCGATCGACCTGTGCAAGTACTACGGGTCGTTCGTCGCGATCGACAATCTGTCCTTCACGATCCACCGCGGCGAAGTCGTCGCGTTCCTCGGCCCGAACGGCGCCGGCAAGTCGACGACGATGAAGGTCCTGACCGGCTACATCGCGCCGACGTCGGGCACCGGACGGCTGTGCGGCCGCGACATCACGACGGACCGTATCCGCGCGGTGGAGAAGCTCGGCTACCTGCCGGAGAACGGCCCGCTCTATCCGGAGATGACGCCGCGCGAGCTGCTGACGTTCTTCGGCTCGGCGCGCGGCATGTCCGGCGCGCAGATCCGCGACCGGCTCGACTTCGTGACCGCCGAATGCTCGCTCGACGGCCTGCTCGACAAGCCGATCGGGACCTGCTCGAAGGGCCAGAAGCAGCGCACCGGCATGGCGCAGGCGCTGTTTCACGACCCCGAGGTCATGATCCTGGACGAGCCGACCACCGGCCTCGACCCCAACCAGATCCGGCACGTGCGCGAGCTCGTCAAGAAGCTCGGTGAGACCCGGACGATCCTGCTGTCGACCCACCTGTTCCAGGAGGTCGAGGCGATGGCCGGCCGGGTGCTGCTGGTCGACAACGGTCGGCTCGCGTTCGACGGCACGCCCGAGGAGTTCAAGGCGCGCGGTCAGGGGCGCATGGACGAGGCGTTCCACCGGCTCACCGCGACGTCGAACTGAGGCACCGACCATGAACACCAACGTCGTCTTCGCGGTCGCCAAGCGCGACCTCAAGAGCTGGTTCGGCAACCCGACCGGCTACGTCTTCATCATGCTGTTCGTGGCGGTGTCCGCGGGCGTGATGATGTGGTCCGCCGCGTTCTTCACCAACAACCTCGCCAACCTCGAGACCTGGAGCAACTGGTTCCCCGAGATCGCGGCCGTGTTCGTCGCCGCCGCGACGATGGGGATGTGGACCAACGAGCGCGCGAACGGCACGCAGGAGCTGCTGTTCACGCTCCCGGCGCGCGACATCGACCTGCTGGCCGGCAAGTTCCTGGCCTACGTCGCGGTCTACACCATCTCGCTGCTCTTCACGCTGGCGTTGCCGCTGGCGCTCATGCTGCTCGGCAACCCCGACTTCGGCCAGCTGTTCGCGAACTACGTCGGCTACTGGCTGCTCGGCGTGATGCTCGTCAGCGTCTCGATGCTCGGCTCGCAGCTGACGCAGAACCAGACGATCGCGTTCATCCTGTCGATCATCGCCTGCGCCGCGATCATCTACCTCGGCAACGTGCTCGGCTGGCTCGGCTTCCACAGCTGGAAGGTCAACGGCACGATCGGGCAGTTCAACGAGTTCGCGCGCGGCATGCTGCCGGGCTCGGGCATCGTGCTGTTCCTCGGGCTGACGTTCACGTTCCTCTACCTCAACCTCGCGCTGATCCACCGCCGCCACTGGCGCGGCCGCGTCGAGGGCGCGCACGGTGTCATGCAGTCGGTCGGGCTCGGCGTCGCGACGCTCGCCCTGACCGTCATCGGCGTCTACATGTTCCCGCGCATCGACGCGACGGTCGAGGGCATCCACTCGCTCGGCGACGAGAGCCGCCAGCTGCTCGCCAAGCTCGATCCGGACAAGCCGGTGTTCGTGACGGCCTACGTCAGCGAGGAGGTGCCCGAGAACTTCGTCCAGCAGCGCCGGCTGCTGCTCAACCTGCTGGACCAGTTCGACTCGATCGGCGGCTCGGCGGTGCAGAAGAGCATCATCATCCCGGAGCCGTTCTCCGAGGAGGCGCGCCGCGCCGAGGACAACTACGGCATCCGGCCGATGCCGGTCGCCGACGAGCAGCCCGGCGGCGGCTACCGCGAGATGCAGGTCTTCCTCGGCCTCGTGGTCGCCAGCGGCACCGAGGAGGTCGTGACGCCGTTCATCGAGCCGGGCCTGCCGCTCGAGTACGAGATCACGCGCAGCATCCGCGTCGTCAGCAAGGCCGACCGCAAGAAGATCGGTATCCTCAAGACCGACGTCGACATGGTCGGCGGTTTCGACTTCCAGACCTTCGCGCAGAAGCCGAAGTGGCAGATCGCGACCGAGCTCGAGCAGCAGTACCGCGTCGCCAACGTCGATCCCGACAACGAGTTCGCCGACGACATCGACTGCCTCGTCGTGCCGCAGCCGAGCTCGCTGACCCAGGAGCAGATGGACAAGCTGCAGGGCTGGATCCTCGCGGGTCACCCGACGCTGCTGTTCGAGGATCCGCTGCCGCTGAGCGCGCCCGGCACCGCCGCGGACGACCAGAAGGGCAGCATGCAGCAGCGCATGATGGGCGGCGGTGGGCCGCAGAAGGGCGACATCGACGCGCTGTTCCGCGCCATCGGTGTGCAGGTCCACAAGACCGACATCGTCTGGGACACCTCGCAGTCGGGCTATTTCGGTGGCGGCCTGCCGCAGCACTTCCTGTTCTGCAAGGGGCCCGGGCTCAGCGCCGACAACATCATCACGAGCGGGTTGCAGACCGCGGTCTGGCTCGCCGGTGGCCACTTCACCGACGGCAAGAAGGCCGGGTTCGTGGTCAAGTCGCTGGTGTCGTCGCCCGATCCGGCCGCGACCGGCGGCCAGAACGGCATCATTCCGAAGTACGAGTCGCGCTCCGGCGCCCGCGACGGGCTGCTGGTCTGGAGCCCGTTCGGCGGCGGCCTGCAGCCGAACCCCGGCGCCCGGCCGCGCGCCCTCAACGAGCGCATCGACCTCGTCGTCCGGGTCACGGGCGAGGCACCGAAGCCGAACGGCGCCGGGGGCGATGCCGAGCCAGCGGCCGGCGGCAAGGTCGACGTGATCGCCTGGGCCGATCTCGACGCGATCGGCGACCAGTTCTTCGGCCTCCGACGGCAGCAGTCGGACGCGAACCTGCGCTTCGACAACGTCACGCTGGTGCTCAACTGCATCGACAGCCTGGTCGGCGACGAGTCGCTGATCGAGCTGCGCAAGCGGCGCCCGATCCTGCGGCGGCTCGACGCGGTCGAGAAGGCGCAGGCCGAGTACGAGAAGAAGTGGACCGAGGAGAAGTCGAAGGCCGAGACCGAGGCGCAGAACGAGCTCGACGCGGCGCAGCAGCGACTCGACGACGCCGTCGCGGCGATCCGCAACGATCCCAGCCTCGACGCGCAGTCGAAGGAGCTCAAGATCGTCGAGGTCCAGCAGACCGAGAACCGCAAGTTCGAGGCCGCCAAGGCCAAGATCGAGGACCAGAAGCGCGTCAGCATCAGCCGCGCGCAGCACGACCGCAACCAGGCGCGCAAGGGCATCCACGACGGCTACCGGCTGTGGACGATCCTGCTCGCGCCGGTGCCGGCACTGCTGCTCGGCATCGCGACGTTCTTCCGGCGTGGCTCGCGCGCCGCTTCGATCGTTCCGAAGAACCGCCAGGCCGGCAGCAGCGGAGGTGCACAATGAGCGAAGTAGTCAAGACCGGTGTGATTCTCGGCGCCGCGGCGGTGCTCACCGTCGTCGCGATGTCCCTCGGCCCGACGGCCGTCGAGCAGGACCTCTACTCCGACGAGGGGCAGGAGTTCTTCCCCGGCTTCGTCGATCCGGCCGTGGCCGTCGATCTCGAGGTCACCGAGTTCAATGCCGACAAGGCGACCGCGCGCAAGTTCGCGGTGCATCGTGACAAGGACGGCCGCTGGACGATCCCGTCGCACGGCGGTTATCCGGCCGACGCGAAGGACCGCATGGGCAAGGCCGCGTCGATGCTGATCGGCCTCCAGAAGTCGCGCGCGGTGAGCGACCGCAAGGAAGACCACGTCGCATTCGGTGTCGTCGATCCGCTCGACGAGGGCAGCGAGACCGAGGGCCGCGGCACGCGTGTGACGATGAAGGACAGCGCCGGCAACGTGCTCGCCGACCTCATCGTCGGCAAGGAGCTCGAGGGCAAGATGGACGTCTACTACGTCCGCCTGCCCGACAAGCGCCGGACCTACTCGACGAAGCTCGAGGGCGAGCTGTCGACCAAGTTCTCCGACTGGATCGAGACCGACCTGTTGAAGGCGCAGGCCTTCGACATCGCCAAGGTCAAGTTCGACAACTACTCGATCGACGAGCAGGCCGGCCGGATCGTGCCGGGCGAGAAGATCACGGTCGAGAAGGACAAGGAGAGCAAGTGGACGCTCGCCGACCTCGACGCCGAGAAGGAGCAGCCCAATGCCGACAGGCTGCGGGAGATCGGTGACACGCTGACGCAGATCAAGATCGTCGGTGTGCGCACCAAGCCCGAGGGCCTGACCGGCAAGCTCGAGAAGGCCTCGGGCTTCGAGGCCGCGATCCTGCGGCAGATGCTGCAGGACAAGGGCTACTTCCTCAGCGGCGGCAAGCTCTACAGCAACGAGGGCGACCTGATCTTCGAGACCAAGAAGGGCATCCGCTACACGCTGCGCTTCGGCGAGCTCGTGCCGGGTGACGACGACGCGGTCTCGTCGGGTGCGATCGGCGCCGCGGCGCCGGAGCCCGGTCCGGACGGCCCGCAGCCGGTGGCGAAGAACAACCGCTACCTGATGGTGACCGCGGAGTTCGACGAGTCGTTGCTCGACAAGCCCGCCGGCGAGCGCATGCCCGCGGACCAGCTCGACAAGCGCAAGGCGGCGCGCGCGGAGATCGAGAAGATCGTCGCGGCGATCGACCGCTACCGCAGCGCGCACGACGGTGCGCTGCCGGAGTCGCTGCAGAAGCTCACCGAGAAGCCGGAAGGCGGCGGAGACGCGCCGCTCGCGGAGCTGCCGAAGGACCCGTGGGAGGGCGACTACTCGCTCGAGATCAACGGCGACGACTTCGTCGTCAGCAGCTACGGCGCCGACAAGGCCGCCGGTGGCGAGGGCGTGAACCACGACGTCCGGAACGACGCGTTCGTCTACGAGGACGACCTGGGGCGCGCCGACGATCAGTGGAAGGCCTACGACACCAAGCTCGAGGACGGTCGCGCCGAGGCGGACAAGCTGACGCAGCGCTTCGGGCCCTGGTACTACGTCATCGACAAGACGCTGTTCGACAAGCTGAAGCCGAAGCGGGCCGACCTGGTCGAGCCCAAGGCTGCCGACGCTCCGGGCGAGAACAACAAGTAGGCGGGCGTCACTCGATCGCGACGTAGTCGTCGTCGGGTGGCTCCGGCTCGCTGTCCGGTGGCTCCGTCGGCGCCGTGGCCGGCGCCGAACGGAGGCGGTGCTCGGCGCGATGGGTCGCGACGTCGACCGCGATCTTGGCCGCGACCAGCAGCGTCGTGAACAGCGGCCCGGCGTCGAACCCGAGCGTCAGGAGCGCGCCCGCCATCACGACGAGGTGCATCGCGATCACACGGCCGTACGGCGCGAACGGGTTCGGCGCGGCGATCTGCCGTTCGCGGCGCAGGTAGTTCTGCACGAACGAGACCGCGTGGCTGCCGGCGAGCGCGACGAGGCCGAGGCCGTAGCCTTCGCCCGCAGCCGTCGCGAGCAGGTGGGCCGGCGCGCGGTAGAAGTCGGCCGGGGCCGAGCCGTCGCCGAAGATGGCGACCAGGAAGACGCCGTGGACGAAGCAGAACAGCCCGTAGTGCGTCGCGAAGAAGGGCAGCAGGAAGAGCTTGCCGCCGATCGGGATCTTCGGGCTCGCGGCGATCCGCAGCAGCATGAACCCGCCGATGATGACGTTTTCGCTCCAGTAGACCGCCAGCAGGTCGAACAGGTGCCAGCCGAAGAACAGCAGCCCCGCGGCCGGCACGAGGTTGGCGAGGATCAGGGCGAGAACGGGCGCGGTCACGGCAGCAGTGCGGTAGCCAATCGGCTCCCGCGTCGTATCATCGGTGGACCCCAACCCCAAGGAGTCTCCATTGTCGAGAAGCGCATTTGCAGCCGCGCTGCTGTTCGCGCCGGCGGTCGTGTTCGCCCAGGAGGGCGAAGCGGCCGCACCGGATACCGGACAGCAGGCCAAGGCGGCCTACGAGGAGCTGGACCGCGCGTTCGCGAGCGCCATCAAGGAATGGCGTGAGGAAGCGCTTCGGCAGATGGCCGAAGCCCAGAAGAACAAGAAGCCGCGGCCGTCGATCGCGGACAACCCGCCGATCCCGAAATTCATCGAGCGCGCGCAGCAGAGCGCGATGCAGTACGCGGGCGAGGACGGTGCGATCCCGTTCCACGGCTTCGTCCTGAAGTACGCACAGCCGCAGCAGGCCGAGGCTGCGAAGAAGGCGATCGTCACGCTGACGCTCGATCACGCGGCGAGCGCGGCGATCGACCAGGTGCTGCCGTACATCGGTGCGGCGGCCGAGCTCGGCGCCAAGGACGCGGTGCTCGAGCTCTGCGGTGAGGTCATCGACGCCAACGAATCCGCGACCGCGAAGGCTGCGGCGCTGATCGAGCGCGGCAAGCTGCGCCTCGCCGATGCCGAGAACGACGCCGAACGCGACGCTGCGAAGGCCGATCTCGAGCAGGTCGGCAAGGTCACGAACGACGAAGCCCTGGTCGCCAAGGCCGAGGACGCGCTGTTCGAGCTGCGCCATCTGCAGGTCGGCTGCGAGGTCGCCGACATCGTCGCGAAGGACGTCGACGGCGTCGAGTTCAAGCTCAGCGACTACCGCGGCAAGGCCGTGCTCCTCGACTTCTGGGGCTTCTGGTGACCCCCTTGCCGGGCAATGATCCCGCACGAGCGGTCGCTCGTGGAGAAGTTCAAGGACCGTCCCTTCGCGCTCCTCGGCGTGAACAGTGATCGCACCAACACCGAAAAGGGCCTCGCGCTGTATCGCGAGAAGGCCAAGGAGATGGGGGTGACCTGGCGCAGCTTCCAGAACGAGAGCACGGCGCCGCAGATCAGCGACACGTGGCGTGTGAACAGCTGGCCGACGCTGTTCTACATCGACCACGAAGGCATCATCCGCCACAAGAACGTGCGCAACGAAGCCGAGATGGAGCGCGTTCTCGAGGAGATGATCGCGGCCGCCGAGCAGGCCGCGAAGTAGGCCGGGGCGTTGGTCCCGAGCGGTGGCCGCCGCGGAAGTTCGCCCATGCGAGGTCTTTCGGGCGTTCCGGTGCTGGCGGCCACCGCCCTCGCTGCCGAGGATTCGCACTTTGGTTGTCGTACGCGGGCGGTAGCCCGGCGACCTAGAGGCACCCGATCTTGTCGGCACACGCTGCGGGCGCCAGGGATCAGGACCTGGTGCGCCAATCCATCCTCGGCTCTCGCGAGGCGTTCGGACTGCTCGTCGTCCGCTACTCGCGGTCCGTACGCGCGGTCTGTCTCGCGCGGACGGGACGCCGGGAGGACCTGGACGATCTCGTCCAGGAGGCGTTCCTGCGGGCATTTCGGGGCCTGTCTCGTCTCGCGGATCCGGACCGCTTCGGAGCCTTCTTGCACCGCATCGCGCACAACATCAGCATCGATCGTGTCCGGCGCGCCGGTCGCGAGCCGGTCGCGACCGACGGGGTCGACCTCGCCGCGCCGGCCCAGGCAGAGGCCGTCGCCGACGTGCGCGAGGAGCGCCTGGAGCACATGCGGCGTCAGGTCGGGCGGCTGCCGCTCGCGCTGCGCGAGGCCGTGATGCTGTTCTACTTCGAGCAGAAGCCGATGGCGGAGATCGCCGCGATGCTCGAGATCACCGAGGGCGCGGTGAACCAGCGGCTGCATCGCGCGCGGCAGCAGCTCAAGCAGGCGCTCGGCGCCGCCGCCGGCGGGGGGGAAGCGTGAACCTCGACCGCGATCTGCGCGACGCCCTCCGCCCGCTGCGCGGCGATGCCGTCGAGGACGCCCGCGCCGTGCTCGCGCGGCTGGACGGCAGCAGCGGGCCGGGGGCGCCGCGCGGACCGTTCGGTCTGCCGATCGCGGTCGTCGTGCTCGCCGTGCTGGCGCTCGGAGTGGTCGTCGGGGTCGCTGTCGGGCGCGCGTTCGGGGGCGACGGCGGTCGGTCGGAAGTCGTCGAACCGCCGCCGCCCGGTCCTGCCACACCGCCGGACGACTCCCCGAAGGAGCCGCCCCCGAAGGACCCACCGCCGAAGGACCCGCGGCCGAAGGAGCTGCCGCCGATGGACG
Source organism: Planctomycetota bacterium (assembly GCA_020425925.1). Taxonomy (GTDB): domain Bacteria; phylum Planctomycetota; class UBA1135; order UBA1135; family UBA2386; genus JAGQRA01. The sequence continues at coordinate 626 of JAGQRB010000688.1, read as the reverse complement.
AGCAGGGCATCCTGCTCATGGCGTTCGGCAAGGTGTCGATCGAGGAGCCGAAGAAGCCGACCGAGACGGTGGCGCCGGGCGGCTGGCGGGTGCCGATGGGCACGTTGTTCGAGACCGGCGAGAGCCTCGCCGGTCTCTACGTCTACGACAGCCGGGCGGCGATCCGACTCGGCAAGCAGACCGTCGCGGCGGTCGAACGCGATCGCATCGCGCTGCGCGGTGGGCGACTCTGGCTGTCGACGCTCGGCGAGCCGGTGGCGCAGCGCATCGAGACCGAAGCGGTGGTCGTCCTCAGCCATGGCGCCGAGCTGGTCGTCGACCACGCCGCCGACGGCGTCGCGGTGATCGTCCTCGACGGCGGCGCGACCGTGCGTGCGGCCGGCGGCGACGCGCGGCATCTCGCGTCGATGCAGCGCTGCACGATCGATCGGACCGGCATGATCGGCGAGGTGAAGCCGGTGCCGTTCGCCGGCGAATACGTCGGCTGGATGGCGCCGATGATCCTGCAGCAGCAGGACGACCGCGAGCTCTACTCCTGGCTCGACGAGCTCGTCGCGGCCTACGTCGAGGGCTCCTACCGCGACGCGGCCGCCACCGTGCTGCGCCGGTTCGAGGCGCGAGCGGTG
>JAGQRB010000687.1 GCA_020425925.1 Planctomycetota bacterium | reverse complement strand
TCGGTCGCGCCGCGGCCTCGAGCACCGGTGAGCGCAGGTCCTCGAGCACGACCGTCTCGGCCTCGTCGTCGTGGCCGAACGCCCGCAGGATACGCACGAACGACGCGCGGCTGCGGCCGTGGGCCGGCGTCAGCTCCCGCGCCGCCGTCAGCGCCGCCTCGGCGGCGTCGCGGCGGCCGGTGTGGAATGCCGCGATCGCCCGTACCTCGAACACCTTCGCCTGGTGCGTGCCGCGGCCGAGCAGCGCATCGGTGATCGTCAGCGCCTCGAGGTGCTCGCCGCGCGCGGCGTGGCGCTCGGCGGCGGCGGTGTCGGCGAGATCCCGCACGCGTCGGAAGTAGCCGCCGTGATCGTGGCGCATGGCGTCGGCGTAGAGCGCTTCGACCCGGTCGAGCTCCGAGCGCGGATCGGCCGTGCCGGACTCGGCGAGCAGGGTCACGCGCGACAGCTCGAGCCAGGGCCGGTCGGCGGGCGCGTTGCGCGCGATCGCGCGTTCGAGCAGCGCGAACTGCTCCGTCAGGTCGAAGTCGTAGGCGATCGCGCGCGCGAGATCCGGCGGTGGCAGGGCGTCGCGCAGCCGGAACACGGCGGAGTCGTCGACGCGCGGTGCGACCAGCTCGAAGCGGTCGCCGAAGAACTCCATCACCACGTGCGCGTAGGACAGCTGCGGATGGTGGTAGTCCTGATGGATCACGAGCGAGCGCCCGGGCTGCAGCGCCGGGAAGAAGTGCTCGAGCAGCCGGGAGTGCAGCGCGACGGTCTTGGCGACGTCGACCATGAGGATCTCGATCGGGCCGCCGGTCCAGGTCGCGGCATGGAAATCCCCGGCGTGGACCTCGAGCAGGTCGCGTACCGGCGCGACCTGACGCTCGAAGAAGGGGCGCGTCGAATCGCCGATCGCGAGCTCGTCGCCGAAGTGTTCGCGCACGATCCCCGGTGCGACTTCGTCGTGGCAGGCGAAGTCGTCGAAGCAGTGCACCCGGTGCCGCGCCGCGTCGAATCGCGGGTTGTCGCGCAGACCGGTCGCGAAGCAGGTCGCCGATCGACCGAGGAACGAGCCGGCGTCGACGATCGTGCCCTCGCCGCGGAACCAGTCCCGCGCGAGGTGGTGGAACATGCTCGCCTCGTGCTCGCCGAGCATCCCGACGAGATCGCACGACGGCGGTGCGGCGATCGTGCGCCATGGCTCTGCCTCGAAGATCGCCGACCGGTTCACGCGCGGATCACTCCAGCCGGGCCTCGCGGGCGAGCCGCTGGCGGATCAGCTCGATGCGCTCGAGCTGGCCGCGCGCCGGGAAGCGCTCGTAGAAACCGTCGCGGCGGAACTCGAACGTGAGCCCGCTGATCGGCTTGAGCCGTGACTCGAGCGTCTTCAGCAGCTCCGGACCGGGCATCAGCGTGGAGTCGACCTTGGCGGCGACGTCGCCGCAGAGTCGCAGCATCGCGCCGATCGTCACGTCGCGTGTGACGAAGTAGTCCTTGTTGTCGCCCCAGGCGTCGCCGAACGCCGAGCGCAGCGCCTTCAACGTGTCGCGGATCAGCCCGTAGCCGCGGTCCTTGTTCCAGCCGCGACCGTCGCGGAAGCGGTGCTGGGCGTCCTTGCGCCGTACCAGCCGGTGGATCTCGCCGAAGATCTGCGCCTGGTTGATCCACATCTCCTGCGCCGAACGGCCGCCGAGCATGTTGATGTGGTACTGCAGTGGCGAGTCGTCGTTCTCGTAGCAGGCGCGCACGAGCCCGGCGGCGTACTTCTTCTCCGGGTCGGTGCCCCACTCGATGCGCTCGTAGAGGTCGATCAGGTGCGAGCGATTGATGCGGGTGTGCGTGCTGTTGATCACCACGAACATCTCGGTCGCGAAGTCGCTGGTCTTGCCGTCGAAGATCACGACCGGCACGTCGACGTTGCGATCGGCGTCCTCCTCCTGCAGGTAGAAGTGCAGACCCGCGAGGCGGTGCTGGCCGTCGATGATCAGGAAATCGCCGCGCGGCTCGAGCAGGTTGCCGGCACGCTCCATCCCCTTCAGCGGCTGGAACTCGAGCTTCTCGGTCGAGAACAGCAGCACCGCGCCGGGGATCACCGGCTGGCGCACCTCATTGCGGTAGAAGTCTTTGATCTGTTTGACTTTCCGCCGGTTGAGCTGGCGCTGGAACGACTTGCTGTTCTTCTCGATCGCCTGGACGTAGCGCTCGACGTCGTCGACCTGCTTCTTCTTCTTGCCGGTGTCGCCGCCGATCACCTCGCCGTCGTCGCCGTAGAAGCGCGTGACGAATCGCACCTTGCGGAGCAAGTCCTCGGCTGGATAGCTGACGAAGTAGAATTCCGACTCCTTCTGGCGCATCCGCAACGCGAACATATGGCGAACTCCGGGCTTGTAACCGGCGCCAAGTTTGCGCCGCGGCCATGGTCGTGGCAAATGCTCTCGGCCGCGGCGCCCGACGAAAATGGCCGGTCGAGGCAAGTTCGCGTCGCGTCGCGGCGGTGTCACGGGAAGGAGCCGCGAGGAAAACGATGGCGCGAATCGACCTGCTGCAGCTCTCCGTACCCGTCCTGCTGGCCCTGCCGGCTCTCGCCCAGACGTTCGTCGTCGACCGCAACAACGGCCCCGGCACGAACTACACCGCGATCGAGGCCGCGTTCGCAGCGGTGCCGAACGGCGCCACGGTGCTCGTGCGGCCAGGTGCCTACACGCCGCTCGGCGATCCCGCGATCGTCGGCAAGTCGGTGACCGTGCTGTGCGAGCCGGGCGTCGAGTTGCTGCTGGCCCCGGGTCGGGTCGTCGCCGTCAACGGGCTCGGTGCGACGCAGCAGGTCGTGCTGCGCGGCATGGGGCTGCGGTCGACGCACGCGGTCGGGATCGGCACGTTGCGTTGCATCGGCAACCAGGGTCGGATCCTCGTCGACGACGTCTCGGGGGGTGCGGGCCAGGCGAGTCTCGTCGCCGTCAACTGCGACTGGCTCGCCGTTTCGGGCAGCTCGTTCGTGGCCGGTGTCGAGTGCACCGATTCGCGATCGGTCTTCGAGGACTGTCTGCTGTCGAACACGGCGGACTCGACGCTCGTCCTGGTGCGCGGCGAGGCGCAGCTGACCGACACTCAGGTCTACGGCGCCATCGGCTTCGGCGGGCTGCCCGCGGGTGGCGCGGTCGAGCTGGTGCAGGCCGACCTGCGCGTGCTCGGCGATTCCTCGATCGAGGGCCGGCCGGTGCTCGGCACCAACCTGATCGGAGTCGCGTTCGTCGGTTCCGGCACGCTGCGGCTCGATCCTGCGGTGAACGTCGTCGGCGCGCTGCCGCTGATCCCGGCGACGATCGCGGCGTCGACCGTCGCGATGCCGCACGTGACCACGGTCGGCGGCGCGCTCGGGAGCAACGCGACGGCCGCGCTGCACGGCCCGATCGGCCACCTCGGCATCCTCGGCGTCGGGCTCCCGGGGCCGGTCGTGCCCGTGCCGGGCAGCCCCGATCCGGCGTTCTGGCTGCCCACGCCCACGTTCGTCCAGGCCATCGGCTCGCCGGCGATCGGCCAGCCGCTCACCGCGGTAACCGCGATCCCGAACTCGACCACGTTGCGCGGCACGGCGCTGATCTGGCACGGCTTCACGTATGACCCGTCGGTCGGCCTGCAGACCAGCAATCCTTCGTTCCTTGTGCTCGAGTGAGGTTTCCGATGCACTCTCTTCTCGTCGTTCTCGCCGCGGCGCTCGCGCCGTCGCTCGCCGCTCAGACCTTCGTCGTCGACGTCAACAACGGACCCGGCACCGACTACACCAGCTTCGACGCCGCGATCAGCGGAGTGCCCGACGGCGCGATCCTGACCGTGCGCTCCGGTCTCTACGCCGAACCGCCGCTCGCGATCGTCGGCAAGTCGCTGACGATCGTGTGCGAGCCGCAGGTCGCGGTCGAGCTGCCGTTCCCGGGCTCGATCCGGATCGCGCAGCTGGCGGCGAACCAGTCGGTCGTGATCCGCGGCCTGGCGGTGCAGTCGACCTGGATCACCACGTCGGTCCAGATCACGTGCGAGCAGAACCTCGGGCCGGTGGCCCTCGATGGGCTCCGTCCGAGCACGGCCGCGCGCTGCCACCTCGTCGCGACCGACTGCGATTGGCTCGTCGTGTCCGACAGCCGGTTCTACGGCACGGGCACGACGCTCAGGAACACGCGCGCCGTGTTCGAGGCGACGGCGTTCGGCGTCAGCCTGGTGTCGTACTCGTTCCGCCAATTCGGAGGCGAGGTGCAGATGAACGACTGTCTGGTCCTCGGGGCGCCGACCATCGGCTCGGTGGGTGGTGCCGCGCTCGAGCTGCAGGGTGGCGACCTGCGTCTGCTCGGCTACACGACGATTGCCGGCGGTGCCTCGCTCGGCGTGGATGGCCCCTGCATCGAGGGCACCGGCACGTTGCGGGCCGAGCCGAGCGTGTCGCTCGATTGTCCCGCACCGCAGACGCCGGCCACCGTCCCGTCGACCCTCGCGGCGATGCCGCGCGTCACCACCGACCAGCCCTCGCCCGGCGCGGTGACCGCCGCGCTGCATGGCCCGGTCGGCCACCTCGGCATCCTCGGCGTCGGGCTCCCCGGACCGGTGGTCGCGATCCCCGGCGTCCGCGATCCGGCGTTCTGGCTGACGCCGACGGCGATCACGCAGGCGATCGGCGTGCCGATGACGTCGCTGCCGCTCGCGTCGACGACGACGATCCCCAACAATCCGGTCTTCCTCGGCACCGTGCTCGTCTGGCACGGTTTCACCTACGATGCCTCGACCGGCTTGCAGGCCAGCAACCCCTCGCTCCACGTCGTCGACTGACGGCGCCCGCGAGCCGTTCGTCGCCGGGCCCGGCCCGGCGGTGGCAGGCCTCACCGTGATCTGGGCCTACCGCCGAACCGGCAAGTTCGCGTTCCACGTGCTGACCGGCGCGCTCGAGACCGACGCGCGAACCGCGGATGTGCCGATCGAGTTCGCCGGCGGTGTCGACGCGGTCGTCGATGCGATCGAACGAGCGCAGGCTGCCGGCCGCCGCGTGCTGGTCGGCTGGTCGTTCTACTCGCCGGACTTCGCGTTGCTCGCGCGCGAGCTCGCCGCGGTGCGCGCCCGCACGACGACCGGTGCCGCGCTGCACGTCGCCGGCGGTGTACACGCCACGGCCGAACCGGAGGCGACCTTGCGCGCCGGTTTCGACCTCGTTGCCATCGGCGAAGGCGAGCATCTGATCCGCGAGCTCGTCGCGACCCTCGATCGCGGCGACGATCCGCACGGCGTGCGCGGCGTCGCCCGGCTCGATGCGCACGGCGAGCTGCAGCGCAACGGCCGGCCCGAACGCGCCGAGCTCGACGCGTTCCCGCCGTTCGGGCCTCGCCACCGCCGCTTCGGCCCGATCGAGATCACGCGCGGCTGTGTCTACGCCTGCCGCTTCTGCCAGACGCCGTACTTCGCCGGCGCGTCGTTCCGGCATCGCTCGGTCGACAACGTGCGCGAGTGGGTGCGCTATCTGGTCGGCCTCGGCTTCCGTGACCTCCGCTTCCTGACGCCGACCTCGTTGAGCTACGGCGCCAGCGGTCCCGAACCGGACCTGACCGCGGTCGAGGCGTTGCTCGCCGGCGTGCGCGAGGACATCGGTCCCGACCGCCGGCTCTGGTTCGGTACGTTCCCGAGCGAGGTCCGGCCCGAGCACGTCACCGCCGGTGCGCTGGCGCTGATCGCGCGCTACGCCAGCAACCGCGCGCTGATCCTCGGCGGCCAATCGGGCAGCGATCGCGTGCTGGCGCACAGCGAACGCGGTCACGACGCGGCGACGATCGAGCGCGCCGCGGCGCTGTGCAGCGAGCACGGCTTCGTGCCGCACGTCGACTTCCTGTTCGGGTTGCCCGGCGAGGAGTCCGCCGACGTCGAGGCCACCTTCGCGCTGATGGACCGGCTGGTCGCGCGCGGCGCCAAGGTGCACGGTCACACGTTCATGCCGCTGCCGGGGACGCCGTTCCGCCGTGCCGCTGCCGGCGCGCTCGGCCCGGAGGTGCGTCGGCGGCTGCTCGCGCTGTCGAGCAGCGGTGCGCTCTACGGCCAGTGGCAGCAGCAGGAGCACACCGCGCGCGAGCTCAGTCGCCGAGGCCGATGACGCCGAGCGCCGACAGCGCGAAGCCGAGCGGTGACGTCGCTTCGATCGCGGCGGTCTGCATCGACAGCTTGACGCCGCGCAGCGGCTCGGCAAACGGGATCGCGAGGTCGACGCCGAACCCGCCGGTGACCGGGTCCGAGACGCCGAGCCAGACGGCCTCCGGCACGATCGCGATCTGGCAGGCCTGCGGGGCCGCGACCTGACCGAGTTGCAGACCGATCGCGGTCAAGGTGCTCGGCGTGTGCGTGAAGGTCCCCAGCTGGCCGGTGTTGCCGAGGATCACGCGCGGCAGGAACAGGTTCGGTCCGCCGGTCGTCGACCAGGCACCCGGACCGCAGCCCGAGCCGAGCGTCTCGCGGCTGGGCAGGTTGGCGGGAACCAGGCGCCAGGTGTCGCCGAGCGCGTTGCCCTGGGCGTCGCGGCCGCCGAACAGCACGGTCGTCATCGCGTCGTACGGCCAGGAGACATACTCGTCGATCACGGTGGCGCCGGCGCGGGCCGTCATCGCACCGGCGGTCGGCTGCGCGAACCACGTGCCGTTGTCGAGGCCGCGTTCGTAGACCGCCGTCTGCACCTGACCACCGGCGTCGCTGCCACCGACGAAGACCTGACGCCGACGCTCGAAGCCGAGCAGTACGCCCGCGCACTCCGTGGCCGCGAACGGCATCGACGGCAGCGGTTGCCAGGTGGTGCCGTCGAACAGCCAGGCATCGTCGAACACCTGCGTGTCGTCGTTGCCGCCGAACAGCAGCCAGTCGTGGCCGTACGGCAGCAGCTGATGGCCTTCGCGTGCCGGCGGTGACAGCGTCGTCGTCACCTGTTGCCAGTCGGTACCGTCGAATCTCCAGGTCTCGTTGCTGAGACCGGAATCGGTGCGGCCGCCGAACAGCACCGCGACGCTCGAGGTCTGACTGTCGTAGGCCAGCGCGTGGCCGGCGCGCGCCGACGGCGCATGTGCCGGGGACAACTGCGTCCAACTGCTGGTGAAAGCCGAACCGATCGGCACGTTCATCCAGTTGGTCGTGAACATCCAGGTCTCGCCGTTCCGCACCCCGTTGGCATCGGCACCGCCGAACATCAGGGTGTCGTAGAGCGCCATGTCCATCGCGTGGCCGTGACGCGGTGACGGCGACTGCGTCGTCGGCATCGGCTGCCAGCCGACCTGCCCGTAGAACACCCAGGTGTCGGCGAAGGCCTGGCTACCGTCGCGGCCGCCGAACGTGATGCCCCAGCGGGTCATCGCGTGGCCCCAGCGCGCTGCCGGGGCCGACGCGGTGGCGATCGGCTGCCAGGTCAGCTGCGCGGTCAGGTTCGGGGTGCTGAGGGCGATGGCGAATGCGCCGATCGCGCCGGGGAACTTCGCTCGGACGTGCATGGGCGACAGGGTAACTGTTCCCGGCCAGGTCCGCTGGGCCGGCCTCGAACTCGTGCGCGCCAAGGACTTGGCCTCGGCCCGGGTGCACACGACTAGGTGTGGGGTGGGGTGAATCTCCCGAGCCGCTCGCGGCGACGACGGGTCACGAATCTCGCCGGTGAGGGTGAGAATACGTAGAGATCGCGACGCGGCTTCGCTGGTGGGTCGCGCGTCGATGTCCCTCTGACCGCCTCTCCGGAGACCTCCAATGCTGATCAAGAGCCTCTGCCTCGGTGCCGTCCTCGTCTCGACCCCGCTGTGCCTGTTCACGCCCGACACCGGTTTCGATCTGCAGGGCAAGGAGCGCGTTCGCGCGGCGCCGCCGATGAAGCTGCAGGACCCGCGCGACACCAAGACGAAGGTGTCGAAGCCGGCGCCGCGCGAGGCGAACGAGCGGGCCGAGATCCAGCGCCTGCGGCGTGAGCTCGAGGGTGCGAAGCGCGATGTCGAGGACATGCGCCGTCAGCTCGGCGAGCTGTTGGACACCATGGACCAGGGCTTCGTGGCGCAGCAGCACCGCAACTGCTCGCCGTCGCGCAACCGGGCGCTGATGTCGCACTACCAGTGGCTCGACAAGAACCACCACGACGAACGCGCGAGCAAGGCACTGGCGACGATCGTCGAGCAGGCCGGCAACGACGCCGGTCACCTCAACGGTCTCGCCTGGGGGCTGATGACCGACAAGGAGACCGCCGGCCAGTTCGACCGCGTCGCGCTCGCGCTCGCCGAGCGCATGGAGCAGGGGCGAGGCCGGCTGCCGCACCGCTACATCGACACGGTGGCACTGGCGCGGTTCCTCAACGGTCAGGTCGATCAGGCCGTCGCGCTGCAGAAGCGCGCGATCGCCGCGGGCGGCAACAGCGACGACTATCGCCGCCGCCTCCGCACCTACGAGGCAGCGCAGGCGGCGGTCGCGAAGGCCGCGACGCCGAGGCCGGAGCGCACGCCGCTCGATGTCACGCCGGTCAACGCGACGAACGGGACGATCGTCGCCACCGTGAACGAGGACGAGGACGAATAGCCGTTCGGGCGGCTACTTGCTCGCCACCACCGCGGCGATCGCCGCGGTGAGTGCCGGCACCACCTCGAACGCGTCGCCGACGATGCCGTAGTCGGCGACCTTGAAGATCGGCGCATCGGCGTCCTTGTTGATCGCGACGATCGTGCCGGCGGTGCGCATGCCGGCGAGGTGCTGGATCGCACCGCTGATGCCGACCGCGATGTAGAGCGGCGGCGACACCACCTTGCCGGTCTGGCCGACCTGCTCGCGGTGCGGACGCCAACCGGCGTCGACGACGGCGCGCGATGCGCCGACCGCAGCGACGCCCGGGCCGAACGCGGCCGCGAGGTCTTCGATCAGCTTGAAGTGCTCGGCCTCCTTGAGGCCGCGCCCGCCGGAGACGATGACCCTGGCCTCCTGCAACGGTGTGCGGTCGGAGCTCGAGGCCACGATCTCCTTGACCACGGCCAGCAGATCGCCGGCCGGCGGCGCCACCTTCGCGATCTCGGCTGCCGCGCCGCCGGCACTCGCGGCGGCGTAGTTGTTGGGGCGAACCGTGCCGCAGAACACCGGCTTGCGGCTCTTCGAGGTCATCACGGCCTTGCCGGCGAACACCGGCTTGTGGACCGTGAACGCACCGCCCTCGAACACGATCTTCGTCGCATCGGTGGCGACGCTGGCCTCGAGCCGCGCCGCGACGCGCGGCAGCAGGTCCTTGCCCATCGCGGTGTGCGTCATGACGACGCCGCTGGCGCCGTGCGCTTTCGCCTGCTCGGCGATCGCGGCGGCCCAGGCGTCACCCGAGTAGTGTTCGAACGTCGGGCCGTCGATCGCGACGACCTGCGCGATGCCGGTGGCCGCGAGTTCCGCCGCGGCGGCGTCGAGACCGGCACCACAGGCGACGGCGATCGCCTTGCCGCCGGTCGCGCCGGCGAGTTCCTGCGCGAGCGTGACGGCTTCCAGCGAAGAACGCTTCAGCGTGCCGCCGCGGACCTCGGCAATGACCAGGATGTTGCTCATCGGTTTCGTTCCTTGCTCTCAGAGGACCTTGGCTTCGGTGCGCAGCGCCTCGATCAGCGCCGGTACCGCGGCGGCGCCTTCACCGACGATCTTGCCGCTCGAGCGCGCCGGCGGCAGCGCGAGCGCGACGATCTCCATCGCGGCTTCGGGCACGGTCGCGGCGACTTCCTCGAGCGGCTTCTTCTTCGCCGCCATGATGCCCTTCAGGTTGGGGTAGCGCGGCTCGTTGAGGCCCTTCTGGCACGAGATCACCGCGGGCGTGCCGCAGCTGACGACCTCGCGAGCACCCTCGATGTCGCGCTCGGCGGTGAACCGGCCGTCGGCGAGCTCGAGCTTGTTGACCTCGGTCACGCAGGCGAAGCCGAGGCGCGTCGCGAGGTTCGGCGCCAGCTGGTTGTTGTCCGAGTCGATCGCCTGGCGACCGCACAGCACGAGGTTGCAGGGCTGCGAGGCGATCCACGCCGCGAGCGCTTCGGCCGTGCTGGCGCCGTCGTGGATCCACTGGTCGGTCGCGAGCAGCACCGCCTTGTCGGCGCCGCGGGCGAGCGCGTCGCGAAGCTCCTTCTGCGCGTCCTTGCTGCCGAGGGTGACGACCGTCACCGAACCCTGGCCGAGCTGCTCTTTGATCCGCAGCGCCTGTTCCAGCGCGAACTCGTCGTAAGGGTTGAGCTCGTATTGGATTCCAGACGTGTCGATCGACTTGCCGTCGGCCGCGATCTTGATCGCCGTGTCCGAGGCAGGGACTCGTTTGACGCAGACTACGATGTCCATGGATTGGGTGCGGAGGGGGCCGGGGGCGGAATTGTGGGCGGAGGACTGTAGCCCCTCGCCTAGACGGAATCGAGTCCGTCGATCCAGCACGCCGGCAGCGCGCCCCCCGACGCCGAGCGCGTCATCGGTCCTTCGACGCAGAACTCGTCGACAACGCTGCGCCCGAGCGCATCGCAGAGCCCGGGCCGATAGGGCGGCACGAGCAGCACGGCCTCGATCTGGCCGCAGTGATGCATCGCCGCCTGCAGCAGCGCGGCGACGTCGGCATCGGCGCCGCCGACCTCGTGCCAGTGGTCCTGGAGGTCCGCGCCCTTGCCGCAACACGCATAGGCGACGACCGCGCCGTCGCGTTCGGAGACCATCGCGCGGAGTCCCGGCGTCGTCAGCAGGCCGGAGGTCTCGGCCGCGGTCCGGACGACGCACCAGGGCTTCTGCTCGTGCAGTGCATGGATCGCGCCGTGGTCGCGCACCTCGGCCAGCCGCACCTCGCCCGCCGCCGCCGTCAGCGGTCGGCGCGCGAGCAGCGCGCAGCGCTCGGGTCGACCGGGCACGAAGCCGTGGCGCGCGTAGAGCTCCGGGCGCTCGGCCCAGAGCAGCACGGGTCGACCGCGCGCGTCGCAGTCGGCGAGCGCCGCCGCCAGCACCCGCCCGGCCAGGCCGCGGCCGCGGAGCTCGGGATCGGTCGCGACGCTGCCCAGCAGTGTCGCGTCGAACGCGCCGTGTTCGCCTCGGATCGTCACGTCGCGCGTGGCGCAGTGGCTCACGAGCCGGTCGTCCGCCAGGATCGCGAAGAAGCTGCCCCAACCGTCACTGCGATAGAGCAGGGGCCAGGTGTGGTGCACGCTGTACGCGTTGCCGGGCAGCAGCCACTCGTCGAGCAGCGGCAGCCAGGGCTGGATCCCGGTTCGGTCGAGGCACCGCACGGCCGGCTCGACGGCCGGCGCTGTCACAGGAGCGGTCATCGCATGCGTTGGCGGAACGCGGCTTCGAGCTGCTGCCGCAGGTCCATCGCGAGCGAGTAGCCGGCGTCTGCCTTGGCGATCGCGTCGTCGACGCTGCTCGGATCGGCGATCTGCGGCAGATCGCGCTGCTCGGCCGCGATCTGTTCGAACGACTCGAGCAGCCGGCGGAAGTTCGCGGTCGTCGAGATCGCCGGCGGCGGCGAGCCGGTCGGCGGTGCGGCGGCCGCCGTGATCGGGCCGAGTGGCAGGTCGGAGTCGATCGCCATGGTCTACCTCAGGATCCCGGTCAGACTGGTCTGGATCACCCGCGAGCTGACCTGCAGCGCGGCCTGGTAGGCCAGGTCCTGGCGCTGGAGATCGAGGATCGCCTCGGCGATGTCGGTGTCCTGCACCAGCGACAGCGACTGCTCGCGCGAGATCCGAAGGCCGTCGACCCGGTTCTCGAGCGCGTCCATGCTGGACGATCGGAAACCGAGTTCGCGCACGCCGTCGAGCACCGCGTCGTGCGCGCCGTCGACCTCGCTGAGCATCTGCGCGATGCGGTCGCGCACGGTTTCGTTGCCGAGGCCGTCCTCGTTGCGCAGCAGGTCGCGCAGCGTGATCAGGGTCGTGAATGCGTCGAACGTGCCCTCGAACTTGACCTGGTCGGTGCCGGCCCGGTTCAGGCCGGTCACGTCGACGTTCAGCACCGTGTCGTCGAACGAATCGCGGACCATCACCGTGCCGCCGAACGAGCTGATCTCCTGGATCGTCTCGCCGCCGTCGGTCGACAATCCGGCCTTGGCGGTGAACGTGCCGCTCGTCGTCGCCGGAACACCGGTCACGGTGAGCGAGATCGTGCGCCCGTCCGCGGTCTGGAACGCGCCGTCGGTGATCGGCAGGTTGAGCGCGGGTCCGCCGCTGACACTCAACGTCGCCGGCGTGGTCGTGAACGCGAAGGTCAGCGGTCCGACGGCGTCGGTCGTGCCGGAGCCTGCCGTCACCGTGCTGGGAGCGTCGGTGTGCAGGCCCGCGAAGGTCACCTGCAGCTCGCCGAAGCCGATGCCGGTGTCGCCGCCGCCGGCCGAGGCGGCACCCGTCGCGGTCGCACCCGGCGACGCCGAGAACGACGTCGCGCCGCGCGAGCGCTGCATGAACACCCCGTCGCCGGCGAGGTTGAGCGCGGTCTTCACACCCGGTGCGACCTCGACCTGGAGCAGGTCGTGGTTGCCGTGGTAGATCACGCGGGCACCGTCCTGGTCGTCGATGAGCTCGAACGGGGCGACGCTGCTCTCGGTGCCGCCGAACAGATAGCGGTCGCCGCGGCGGCTGTTGCCGATGCTCACCATCTGGCGCAGCATCTGGTCGATCTCGGCGGCGATGCTGGCGCGGTCCTCCGGGCTCAACGTGCCGTTGCTGGCCTGCGTCGTGAGCTCGCGGACGCGCTGCATCAGCGCCGACGCGTCCTCCATCGACGCCGCGCCGGTGTCGAGCGATTCGCGTGCGAGCGCGACGTTGGAGCCGAGCTGCTCGAGGTTCCTCAGATCGCTGCGCAACGGCAGGATCCTCAGCGCCGCCGCCGGGTCGTCGGACGGTCGATTGACCTTGCGACCGGTCGCGACCTCCTGCTGCAGGCGCGAGTAACGCAGCAGCCCGCGCTGGATGTCGGCCAGCGTGCGCGAGTAGAGCATGCCCTGTGTGATACGGATCGTCATCCTGTCACCTGCCGAGGTTGATCAGTGTGTCGGTCATTTCCTGTGCGACCGCGATGAAGCGCGCCGCCGCCTCGTACGACTGCTGGAACTGCACCATCGAGACCATCTCCTCGTCGATGTTGACGCCGGAGACGCTCTGACGCTCGGCGTCGAGGTGTTCGAGCAGCGTCTGCTGCGCCTGCAGCGACGCGGTCGCCGCCGAGGCCTCGAAGCCGACATCGCCGACGACGTCGGCGTAGAAGTCCTCGATCGTGTTGGCGTCGAGGTCCCCGATGTTGCGATCGCGCAGATCGATGAGCCGGGTGAGGTTGCCGGCGTCGCCGTCGGCCGTGCCGATGCCGGCGGCGAGGCGGTCCGGGTTGCCGAGCAGCGCCGGGTCGACCTCGATGTCGCTCGCCGAGCTGCCGAGGAAGAAAGCGTTCATCCCGGTCGCGACCAGGATGTCGCTGGTGTCACTGTCGGCCAGCACGTCGAGCTCGAAGGCCTGACCGTCCGTTGCCGAGATCGAACCGGGGCCGAACGACACCTGCACGCCGTCACCGACCGCGATCGCGCTGCCCGGCTCGTAGCCGCTGCCGACGTCGAGCTGCGTCACGAGCGCGCCGGCGCCGTTGTAGACGTTGACCTTGAGGCCCGGCGTGCGCCCGATCTGGCCGTCGCCGGCCGGGACGAAGGTGAACTGGTCGTTGTCGGCACCGGTGTAGGTGCCCTCGACCTTGACCGCGAGCTCCGCGTCGCGCCCGACCGCGGGCGTCGTCGACAGGCCGAGATCGCCGACCACCGTGCCGGAGCCGTTCGCGATCGTCAGTGTCGACGTGCTGCCGCCGAGCGCGCTCTGGATCATCAGGCGACCGCCGACGTTGCGGGCCGTGCCGGCAGCGCCGAGGTCGTCGTTGATCGCCGCGGCGAGCTCGTCGACCGTGGCGGCCGAGGTGTTGGCGAAGTCCGAGGCCTGCAGCGTCACGGTCGTCGCCACCGGCGACGCGGCGGTGCCGGTCGTGACCGTCAACGTGACCGGGAACGTCTGGCCCGAGATGTCGAACGGGCCGCCCGCGGCGCTGCCGACGGTCGGGTTGGTGCCCCCGAACGTGCCGGTACCGTCCGGATTCGGGTCGAGCCGCGGCGAGAAGTCGAAGCCGTAGCCGGCGTCGGCGCTGATCCGCAGCTTGCCGGTCGGGTCGACGCTGGCGTTGAGATGGTCGACGGCCGTGATCGAGTTGGCGACGTCCTGCAGTGTCGAGGCGTTGGGATCGATCGCGATGCGCGCCCGCTCCATCGCCCCGGTGGAGAGGTTGGTGACGCCGATATAGAGGTCGCCGGCCTGGACCTCGAACTCGAAGCCGGCCTGCGACAGCAGCTCGTCGCCGAAGACGGCGTTCTGATTGCCGTCGGCGGCGCCGTAGGCCGAGGTCAGACTCCGGAACGGACCCGAGCGCGGCATGCCGGTCGAGTGCAGGCGGTTCATCTCGAGGATCGTGCTGCGCGCGAGGCGATCGATGCGGCCCATCGTGGCCGGCAGACCGCTCGCTTCCTGCCGCAGCAGACCGGCGATCCGACCCTCGCGGATCGTCGCCGCGGCGCCGGACTTGCCGGCCGTGATCCGCGTCAGCCCGTTGCTGCCCTTGCCCACCGCCAGCGTCGACGCGTCGCCGCCGGCGACCAGCAGGTGGCCGCCGACCAGCAGGTCGACGCTGCCGGTGCCGCGTTCGATCGCGCGGGTGTCGAGCAGCTGGCTGATCTCGCGCACGTGCTGGGTGCGCGCATCGCGCAGATCGTTGGCTGCCGAACCGTTGGCCTCGACCGCGACGATCTGGCGGTTGAGTTCGGCGATCTCGGCGGCGCGCTGGTTGACTTCGCGCACGAGACCGCGGACCTCGTCGAACGTGCTGCCGGTGAGCTCGCCGAAGCGATCGGCGATCAGGCGGAAGCCCTGGCTGAGCTGAGCGCCGGCCTGGACGACGCCGCCCCGCAGCGCGCGGTCGGCCGGGTCGCTCTGCAGGCTCGCGATCGAACCGAAGAGGCCCTGCAGCGTCGCCGATAGGCCGCCGTCGGGCTCGGCGAGGATGCCCTCGATCTCGTCGAAGCGTTGCTGGTCGACCTCCGCCGCGCCGACCAGGCCGACCTGCAGCTGCAGGCGGCGTTCGAGGCCCTGATCGACGATGCCGAAGATGCCGCCGATCTCGACACCGCTGCCGATCTGGAAGCCGCCGCCCGAGATGTAGGGCAACGCGGCCGAGAGCTCGACGCGCTGGCGCGAGTAGCCCAGCGTGTTCGCGTTCGCGATGTTGTTGCCGGCGGTCTGCATACCGAGGCGCGCAGCGGCGAGCGCGCGCAGTCCCGAGTCGAATCCGAAGCCGAGTCCCATGGTCCTCTCCTCCTGGTCACACCTTGCCGTCGACGAGTGATGCCCCGACCCGGGCCAGGCCGCGCGACGCCTGCGCCGTGCGGTCGTAGCCGCGCTGGGGCGCCTGCCGTGCGAGGTCCGCCATCACGCTCTCGTGGGCGCGCTGGGCGAAACCGATCAGCCGCCGGCCGAGCGCGAGCTCGCGGCGTACGTCCTTGGCGACCGCGGTGGCGGCGTCGGCCGCTCGCCGCAGCGAGCGGGCCGCCGGTACGGGGATCGCGGTCGCGATCCGCGTGACGTTCAGATGCAGAACGGCGCGGGCGAACCCGCGCGGAAGCGGCAGCACCTCTGCGAGATCGGCGAGCAGGGTGCGGCGCACTTCGTCCTCGGTCTGCAGGCGGGCGGCGAGCTGCTCGAGCTCGGCCGCCGGCGCGATGCCGTCGGGGTGGGCGGAGACCCATGCCATGCGCCGCGCCCGCAGGCCGGCGACCAGCCGCGTCAGCAGATCCTGGCTCTTGTCGAACGAGCGCTCGAGGCTGCTCGCGAGTTCAACGAGTGACATCGAGTACCCCCTGTCGTGATGCGATGGCGATCGTGCCGGCGTGGTCGGCTGCGCGCCGCGCCGCCAGAACCTGTTGTGCCGTCGTCCGGGACTCGAGCTGCCCGAGCCGTTCGAGATCGCGGATGATGACCTCCTTGATGCCGATCTGACCGCTGGCGCCGAGATGGTCGGCGACGCGCTCGTCGAACCAGTCGGCGTAGGTCCCGGCGCCGGCGCCGTCGCCGAACATGCCGCCCTCGCCGCCGACCGAGCCGGTCTCGCGCAGGCTGCTGACGAGCTGGCGGACGAGGATGGCCTCGAACTGCGCCGCGGTGCGCTCGGCGCGTTCGCGAACGCTGCCGCCGCTGTCGATCGTGCCGGTTGCCGCGATGGCGTTCATCAGCGGACCTCCAGTCGCGCGTGCAGGAAGCCGCCCTGGTCGAGCGCCTGGAACACCGAGACGAGCTGCACCGGCGTCAGGCCGAGCTTCTCGAGGTTCTGCAGCAGGTCGGCGACCGTGGCGCCGCCGCCGACCTTCTTGAGCGCGGTGTTCTGGTTGCTGACCTCGACGCGGGTGGCGCCGAGGCGGGTGGTCTCGCCCTGCGACAGCGGCCCCGGCTGCGAGACCGCCTCGTCCTCGACGATCGAGATCGTGAGCTCGCTGAGGCCGACGACGCACGGGCTGATGAGCACGCCTTCACCGGCGAGCACGGTGCCGCTGGTCTGGTCGATCGTGACCTTGGCGGGGTTCTCGACCGGCACCCGGACGTCGCCGATCAGGTTGAGCACGCGGATCGCGTTCTGGTCGGTGCGTTCGGTCGACGGCAGCTCGATGCGGACCAGCGAGGAGTCGACCGGCGTCACGATCGCGCGGCTACCCTCGAGCGCGGCGTCGACACCCTGGGCCACCGACGCGGCGTTGTAAGGGCTCGGGTTCAGCAGCCGCAGCTCGAGCGCGCCCGACTCGCTGTAGTACGACGACGGCTGGTTGCGGATCACGAGGCCGCCGTTCGAGAGCCAGGCGGTCGCCGACGGGTTCTGCTTGATCTGCGCGTTGGCGCCGCCGGCGACGTAGCCCGACACCAGCAGCGGGCCGCTCGCGACGACGTAGGTCTGGCCGTCGACGCCCTTGAGCTCGGCGGGCAGCAGTTCGCCGCCGCGCAGCGACGACGCGTCGGTCATGACCTCGCACTTGACGTCGAGCATCTGACCTTCCTTGGCGAACGGCGGCAGCTCGCAGGTCAGCGTCACCAGCGTCGTGGTGCCGCCGACGACGTCGGAGATCGTCAGGTTGAGGCCGAGCTGGCGCACGATGTTGAGGATCGCCTGGCGCGTGCCGCGGTCGCTCGAGCCGGTCTGCGCCAGGCCCGTGACGATGCCGATGCCGACGAGCTTGTGCGGCATGGTGTTGTGGACCTGCGTGATGTTGCGGATTCGCGGCGACAGCACGGTCTCGCCGAGTCCGTTGAGCACGACTGGTTGCACCGCCGGGGTCTGCGGCAGCTCCGGCAACGCGACGGGCTGGCCGGCGGCCGGATCCTGGGGCGCGACCTGGGCGCCGGTGCCAGCGCCGAGGATCGCCAGCAGCAGCGCGATCGAGAGGATCGAGATCGGGTTCCGTGGCATCGTGTCGTCTCCGTTCAGAAGGGCCAGACCACCCAGAGCAGCGTGTCGAACATCTGGCCGACCGGACCGCGCGTGACCTGCCGGGTGTTGCCACCCTCGCCGGTGATCGCGATGCGGGCCTCGGCGACCTGGGCACTGCCGACGGTGTTGTTCGGCGTGACGTCGAGCGCGCGGACGACACCGCTGATCTTGAGTGTGCGGGTCTCGTCGTTGACCGTGACCTGTCGGGTGCCCGCGATCACGAGGTTGCCGTTCGGCTGCACGTCGACGACGACGACGGCGATGCTGGCGCGCACGTCGGATCCGGAGTTCTGCTTGGCCTCGCCGTTGAAGTCCGACTCCTTGCGGATATCGAGGCGCGGCAGCACCGTGTTGGTGAACGTCTTGTCGCTGAGGCTGTAGGACTCGAGGCGGGCGGCGAGCGTCGTGTCGTTGCGACGCTCGACCTTCTCCTCGTTCTTGACGCTGGTCTGCTCCTGGATGACGACGGTCAGGATGTCGCCGACGGTGCGCGCGCGCGGGTCGGCGATGATCGAGATCGATGCCCCGGGGCGCACGTAGGGGTTCTGCGCCAGGCTGCCGACGGCGGTCCACGCCAGGGCGGCGAGCGCCAGCGAGCAGCGGGTCGCGAGACGGTGGTGGGATGACATCGGTGAGCTCCTCAGTTCCGGATGACGACGAGGCCCGGGCCAGCGACGACGCCGACGAGCGTGCCGCGCGAGCTCAGGTTGGTGAGGGACAGCCGCGCCGCCATCGGCGCGTCGTGATTCGCGACCGCCTTGGCGGTGACCTTCACCCGGCCGTGGGTGAGGACGACGGAGACGACCTCGCCCTTGCGAATCACGGCGGGCGGTGCGGTCTCGCCGAGCGTGATGCGCGAGTTCGCCTGCAGGTTGCGCGCGGCGATCATGCCTTCGACGTCCTCGAAGCGGGTCAGGTAGAGCCCGGTCGCCTGCGCCAGCGGCTCGCGCGCGATCTCGAGATTGTGCGGACCGAGCGGAGTGCCCTGGCGGATCGCGGTGGCGGTCTTGAGCAGCAGCTGGAAACGCTGCAGCTCGAACTGCACCGGCACGCGCCTGGCCGCTTCGCCGTCGATCATCACCTCGACGTCGACGACGGCCGAGGTCGGGCCGGTGTGGCCGCCGCGGACGCGGGCGATCAGCTCGCGGCCGACGCGGCCCGGCGGGGTGTCGACCCGGCGCAGACGCGTCGGGATCTCGACCTCGACGTCGCCGCCCTCGAGCGCCAGCACCGCGTGCAGCGCCGCGCTGGCCGCCTCGAGCAGGTCGGTCGGCGGCACCTCGACGATGACCGGCTGCACGACGATCTCGCTCGGGCCGGAGAACGTGTACTGCGAGACGTCGTGGCCCTTGGCCGCGAGCGCCTGCACGATCTCGGTGCGGGTGACGGTCCGCGCGTGGCCACCGATCGGCGACGGCCCGAACACGAGCTGGCCGATCGCGAGAGTGTCGCGGTTGATCGGTGTGATCTCGCAGAGCTCGCCGATCTTGACGTCGACGCCGCGCACCGTGGCACCGACACGGATGCGGATGTCGATCGCATTCTCGTCGTCGCCGCCGCCGCAGCGGTCGCCGAAGCCGGTGAGCAGGCAGATCGTGATCGTGGTCAGCAACTTCATGGTTCTCCTCCTTCCTCGGGTTACCGGCCGCGCGGATCAGCGCACGATGTTGGTCGCGGTCGAGAGCATCTGGTCGCTCGCCTGGATCGCGCGGCTGTTCACCTCGTAGGCGCGCTGCGCGACGATCAGGTTGACGAGTTCGTTGACGATCTGGACGTTCGAACGCTCGACGAAGCCCTGCTTCAGCAAGCCGAGACCGGTGAGTCCCGGCTGGCCGGTGATCGGCGCGCCGGACGCCTCGGTCGGACGCACGACGTTGGCGCCGACGGCCAGCATGCCCGACGGGTTGATGAAGCGGTGCAGCGTGATGCTGCCGAACACGGTCGCGGTGTCGGGGCTGCCGGCGGTGCGGCCGCTGACGAGGCCGGTCGGGTCGATCGAGATCTCGAGCGTGTCGGACGGCACCGTGATCTCCGGCAGCAGCACGTTGCCCGAACCCGAGACCAGCTTGCCGTCGGCGTTGAGGTGGAAGCCGCCGTCGCGGGTGTAGCCGGTCGAACCGTCGGGCAGCGTCACGGCGAAGAAGCCTTCGCCGTCGATCGCGATGTCGAGGTTGCGCTCGGTGATCTCGAGCGTCCCGGTGGTGAACACCTTGGTCGTGCCGTTCAGTCGCGTGCCGGAGCCGATCTGGGTGCCGATCGGTGCCGGGCTGTCGTTGGCGCCGCGCGCCAGGCCGGGCGACTGCAACGTGACGTAGAACAGGTCTTCGAAGGATGCCTGCGACTTCTTGAAGCCCGCGGTGTTCACGTTCGCGATGTTGTTCGCGATCATGTCGACCATCGTCTGCTGGGCCTTCATGCCGGTGGCGGTGGTGTAGAGACTCTTGAGCATCTTGGGTGTCCGGTTAACGCAGGACGTTCGTGATGATGTTCTCCTGCAGGCGCGACGCGGCGTTCAGCGCCTTCTGCGTCGCGGAGAAGCTGCGTTCGACGGTGATCATCGCGACGAGCTCCTGCAGGCTGTCGACGTTGCTGCCTTCGAGGAAGCCCTGGCGGACGCCGTCGCCGGCCTGCTTGCCTTCCTGTTGCTTGGGATCGGCGTAGAGGCCGCGACCGACCGGCTGCAGCGACTCGGGCTCCGGCAGGTCGACCATCGCGATCGGGCCCCACGACTCGCCGGTCGTCGGATCCTGGATCGTGCCGTTGGGCGACACGACGAAGTCCGAGGGAGCGCTGTCACCGGCGCCCACCTGGATCGGATTGCCGGCGTTGTCGAGCAGCTTGAGGCCGTCGCGCGTGACGACCTCACCGTTTTGATTGATCTGCAGCTGGCCGTTGCGAGTGTAGTAGTCCTGTCCCGAGGCGTTGCGCACGCGCAGCCAGAACGAACCGTCGACCGCGATGTCGAAGCGATTGCCGGTCTCGCGCAGGATGCCGCGGCCGAAGTCCGATTGTTCGCTGTAGGCGACCGCGGGCATGTGGGCGTCGAGCATCGACTGGAAGTCGTGTGACGCCTCTTTCGCGACCGAGATGCGGCGCTTGAAGCTCGCCGTGTCGACGTTCGCGAGGTTGTTCGCGATCGCGGCCTGCTTGTCGGACAGGAACGACAGGCCGCGGATCAGGATGGCTTCGCTGTAGCTGGTCATCGTTACCGCACGATGTTCATGAGCTCCGCGAGGATCTCGTCGGTGGTCGTGATGACGCGCGAATTGGCCTGGAAGCCGCGTTGCGCCTCGATCAGGTTGACGAACTCGCGTGCGATGTCGACGTTGCTGTTCTCGAGCTGGCCGGCGCGCACCGTGCCGGCACCGGCGGAAGCGGCGGTCGTCGCGATCGCGTCGCCCGAGTTCGGCGATTCGACCCACATCGTGTCGCCGACCTTCAGCAGGCCGCCCTCGTTCGAGAACATCGTCAGGCGCAGCTGGTCGAGCACGCGGCTCTGACCGTTGCTGTAGTAGCCGACGAGCTCGCCCTGGTTGTTGAAGCCCGGCGTCAACAGCGTGCCCGAGGTGTAGCCGTCCTGGTCGATCGCGGCG
Organism: Planctomycetota bacterium; assembly: GCA_020425925.1. Classification (GTDB taxonomy): domain Bacteria; phylum Planctomycetota; class UBA1135; order UBA1135; family UBA2386; genus JAGQRA01. Next base: position 11,619 of record JAGQRB010000687.1, on the reverse strand, counting down.
ACCGTGGTGCTGTTGCCGAGCATCGAGACGCCGTCGAACTGCCCCGAGCTGCCGAGGTCGATCGCGACGGTCTGCGCCGCGCCGATGCCGTTCCAGGTGAACTGCAGCGAGTTGCTGCCGCCGCCGATCACGCTGAACGAGCCGTTGTTGTTGAACCGGATCTGGCCGATCGAGGCCTGGTTGACGGTGCCCTCGCTCGAATCGACGCTCGCGATCAGGTCCCAGCTGGTCGGGTCCAGGTCGCTGCGGGTGAACGTCATCGTCACCGGGTGCGTGCGGCCCTGGGAGTCGATGACGTCGATCGAGGTGACCGCGGTGTCGGGGCCGGTGCCCTCCTGGGCGACGGTGAAGTCCGGCCAGAGGCTGCTGCCGACACTGCTCTGGGCATCGGCGATGCGGAGGCTCAGCGAGGCCTCGCCGGAGTTGTCCGCCGTCAGGCGAATGTTGCCGTCCGAGGTCAGCGATGCGGTGGCGTCCGGCGTCCGATCGTTGATGAACGTGACCAGCGAGTCCACCGTGGTGCCGTCGACGCCGTAGACGAAGGTGTCGGAGAACAGCGTCCCGTCGGCATTCGTGCCGCTGATCGTGATGCCGTCGTTCAGCACGTAGGCCGTCTGCCGCGCCGTCAGGTTGGCGAGGTCGGTCAGCCCGACCGCGGTGGTCTCCGTGCCCTTCGCGAGCGTGGCGTTGAGGCCGAGAGCGCCGAGCAGTCCGGCCGCGGACGGACCGTCGTCGAACTTCAACGACGCATTGGCGCCGAGCTTGGTGGTGTCGAACTGCAGGGTGCCGGCGACATCGTTGGCCGTCACGGTGAGTCCGTTGATCGTCGAGAACGCCGACGCCACGGTCGAGGCCGAGACGGGGCCGCCGCCGAAGGTGCCCGCCGGGAACGTCACCGTCGTCTGCGCCTGGCCGTTGAGCGACACCAGCACCGACTTGCCGGCGTAGGCGGTCAGGTCGAACTGGTTGCCGGTGCCGGCCGTGCCGGTGCCGGTCTTGGTCGCGGCGGTGCCCTCGAGCAGCGACGACGTCGACTCGACGATCTCCTCGAGCGGTCCACCGACCTCGGCCGGCAGGTTGCCCTGGAACGTGATCGACGTCGACGCCTGTGCCGGCAGCGTGTCGGAGAACGGCACCGTGATCGAACTGCCGCTCGCGTTCAGCACTCGCATGCCGGACCGCAGGTCGACCAGCGTGCGGTCGGCGTCGATGCCGAACGAGCCGACGCGGGTGTAGAAGGTCTGCACGCCGTCGCTCAGCGTGAAGAAGCCGCGGCCCTGCAGCGCGACGTCCATCGTGCGGCCGGTGTCCTGGAAGGTGCCCTGGTTGAGGTCGGTGTCGACCGTCGCCATGATCGCGCCGTGGCCGATCTGCAGCGGGTTGACGCCGCCGAAGTTGCCGTTCGGGCCCGAGCCGGAGCGAACCGTGAAGCTCAGGATGTCACTGAACGTCGCGCGCGAGCCGCGGAAGCCCGGCGTGCTGACGTTGGCGAGGTTGTTGCCGATGACATCGATGTAGGTCTGGTGGACGCGCAGTCCCGACAGGCCCGTGAACAGTGCGGTGCTGACCATGGTGCGTGCTCTCCTTGGGTCTCCCCGACTCCCGACTACTCGCCGCTCGGCTGCGCGATGCCGATGACCTCGCGCATGCCGATCTCGTCACCGCCGGTGAGCTTGAGCTTGATGTCGCCGGTCTCGCCGACGTAGAGCGACTCGACCGTGCCGGTCGCTTCGGCGCCGTCACGCAGGAACGTGACCTCCTTGCCGAGCAGCGCGCTGCCCTCGCCGAGGCCCTGCACCCGCGCCAGCACGCCCTGGTAGTCGAGCAGCTTGAGCATGTTGGCGTTGAGGTCCTTCTGCTCCTGCATGCTCGAGTAGCTCGCCATCTGGTTCATGAAGCTCTCGTTGTCGACCGGTTCGAGCGGCGTCTGGTTGCGCAGCTGTTCGGTGAGCAGGCGCAGGAACGGGTTGTCCCCATAGTTCGCCTGTTGCGTCGAGAGCACCGACGTGCCGCCGACGCTGCTCAGGGATTGGATGCTCGAAGTGGAAGTAGGCATGTCGTTCTCCTCAGACCCAGAAATCGAGGCCGTCGGCGCGGATGTAGCCGCCGCTCGTCGGCCGGTGGATGTCTTCCGACGGCTCGTCGCCACCCTGGCGACCGTCGAAGCCGTGCGCGAGATCGGCGGCGTTGCCGCGACTCGCGTCGCGCGCGCTGACGTCGGCGTGCTCGAGCTGGAGCCCGACACCGGCGAGCGTGCTCGCCAGCTCGTCGACGTGCTGCTGGATCAGTGCCGCGAGTTCGGGGCGTTCTGCCGCGATCGACAGCGACAGGCGATTGCCGTGCTCGACGACCATCCGCAGGTCGAGCTCGCCGAGCTCCGGCGGATCGAGGCGGATACGCATCTCGCCGCCGCCGTCGGCGATCTTCAGCATGATCTGCTTGAAGACCGACTCGCGGGCCTGATCGATCATCTGCGCGGTCGCCGTCGCGCTGGTACGGTAGCCGGGCTTGACGGTCGCGGCGCGCGCCGCGTCCGCGGCCTTCGCCGGGCCGCCATCGAGGGCGCGCACCAGCGGGTCGCCGGCACTTCGGCCACCGCCGGGGGCGGTCGAACCGATGCCGTTCACGGTCGGCGCCGGTACCGCCTGCGCGCGCTCGCGCAGGCCGCGCTCCGCGAGCTCGGCGAGTTCGGCCAGCAGCGGCTCGGACCGCGCACCGGCAGCGATGGGACGGGGAGAGTCGGTACCTTTGCCTGCAGTCTTCTGCTTGCCCGACTCTCCCTCGCCCGTTGTCTCGATCGACGCCGCCTGGTCCGGCAGCGTGCCCGGCGCCGACCCGGCAGCGGTGCCGAGCGCTGCAGGCGCGGGGTCGGAGGCGACCGGCTCTCGCGCGCGCTCGGCGGCGCAATCGAGCGCGCCGTTCGCCGCGGCGAGCTCGTCGTCGACATCGGTCACCGGCTCGGGCGCCGGCGCCGGGGCGATCTCCGGCCGCGGCGTCGACGCCTGCTCGAGCGCCGTGGCGAAGCCATCGTCCCGGCCGGTCGTCATCGCCGCCGGAGCCGGCACGCGCAGTGGGTCGGCGTCGATGCGGTAGTTGTTGTGGATCGCCACGGTCCTTCGGTCCCTCCTGCCGGAGAGGAAGCACGCGACGTGCCAGCCCGCGCGGCGACGGCGGAATGCCGCTGCTGCGGGAGCCGGGGCGGCCCCGGCGCCGGACGCAGCGGTGGGCAGGCAGGATTTGCCACCCTTCGGACCGGCAGTCCTTGCCGGTGCCGGCAGCGCTTGCCGGGCCCGCCCGTGGCAGCGGCGCCGAATCCCTGGACAGATTTCGATTCTGCCCTCTCAAGCGACCGGCCGTCCTGCCGATCATCTACCCGAGGTCACATGGACATCCGCAAAGTCGCAGACAGGACGATCGCCGATCGCAGCAGCGTCGACCGGACCGCCGAAGGTCCCGAGCGCGGCAAGACCGTCGTCCTGCAGCCGCAGCCGCCACTCGGCCACAAGGCCGTCGACGGCGACCATGCGGAGATCAGCTCCAAGGGCCGCGATACGGCCGCGTTCGTCGAGGGGCTCGCCGAACGTGCTCGCCGGGTCGGCAGCGACCGCCATGAGATCGTCGAAGCCGCGCGCGCCAGGCTCGCGAGCGGCGAACTCGGGACCCCGGCCGCGCTCGACCGCACGGCCCGCAACCTGCTCGATTCGGGTTTCCTCGCCGGCTGATCGCCCGGCGCGGCCGGCGCGACGCGGGGGATGACCGCCTCCGCGCGATGGGGTACAACGGGCCGCTGCCCCGTCCGCCTATCGTGCGCCCGCATTCGATCCACTGGTCCGGCATCGCCGCCGGATTGCTCTGCGCCATCGTTCTGTCCGCGCTACCGCTACGGTCGCAGCAGTCCGGCGCCACCGCGACGGAGGCCGGCAACGCGGCGGCCGAAACGGTCGATCCGGCGGCTGCGCTCGCCGCGCGGGCGGCGCAGGCGATCGCCGATTTCGAGGCCGTGCGCCATCGCAAGGACCAGAAGCGCCAGGCCGACAAGTTGCTGCTCTGGCTCGGCGAGATCGATCACGAATCGATCACCCGCTACCTCGAGGAGCGGCTCGAGGAAACCACGCCGAAGAACGAAGCGATCGCCTTCCTACGCGCGATCGCGCGGGTCGCCCGCCCCGATCTGCAGCACGAGGTCTGGACCTTGCTGCACGACGCGGACGCCAGCGGCGCGGTGAAGCAGGCCGCCGCGGCGGCGCTGCTGACGATGGGCGGGCGCGCCAGCGACCGCGTCGTGTCGATGCTGCGCAAGGGTTCGGATGCCGCCAAGGACGACGTCCGTCTCGCCGCCCTGAATGCGGTGATCGCGACCGGTGACGCGGCGCTGATCCAGGCGCTCGCGCCGGTCTTCGAGCAGGGCACCTCGAAAGACAAGGTCACCTTGCTGCGGCTGTTCGAGCCGGTGCGCGAGGTCGCCGCGATCAGCGACGCGCGGGCCCGGCTGGTGCGCAACGGTTCGCTGATCCTGAGTGCGATCGCGTGGCGTCAGCTCGCGGTCGAATCGGATCCGCGCGCCGCCGACCTCGCGATCGACCTGCTCGAACGCATGCCCGACGGGCCGACCGTCGATGTCGCGGCCGAGATGATCGCCGGCATCTCGCTGGTCCGCGATCCGGAACTCTACCCGCTGCTGCTGCGTTACGGCGCGATGGCCGCCGATGCCAAGAACGGCGCGATCAAGCGGGCGCTGCGGGCGGCCGCACCGCTGGCGGCCAAGGACATGGAGCTGATGCGCTACATGGCGAAGACCGGCCTCGAGCACAGCGACCGCGGCGCGCGCGAGGCCGCGATGTTGCTGCTGCGCGAGGCGCCGGCCGAGGCGGTGGCTCCGCTCGTCCAGCGCATTCGCAAGAAGCTGCGCAAGCCGCGCAAGGAGGCGCTCGACCTCGCCGCCGGCCTGCACGACATCCTCGCGAAGGATCCGACCTGGAAGAAGGACCTGCTCGCGCTGGCGCGGTCGAGCGATGCCGAAGTGCGCGCAGTCGGCCTCACGCTGCTGCGCGAGCTCGGCAGCGACGAAGCGATCGAGATCGCCCAGAAGAGCCTCGGCGCACGCGAGTGGGAGCTGCGCACCGCGGCGGTGCGCTACCTCACGAACTTCCGCACGGTCGCGTCGATCCCGCTGCTGATCGCCCGTGTCGACCAGGAGGATGGGCGACTCGCCGCCGAGCTCGGCACCGCGCTGTTCGTCCACACCGGGACGCGCTGGTGGAAGGAGCAGGACTGGAAGGACTGGTGGATCAAACACAAGAGCGGCTTCGTGCTGCCACACGAGGAGACCGTGCGCGGCGCGATGGCGGGAACCGGCGGCCAGACCTCGGCCTACTTCGGGATCCCGCTGGTCAGCAAGAAGGTCGCGTTCCTGATCGACCTCAGCGGTTCGATGAACGCGCGCATCAAGTCGGTCGCCGGCGGCGGCACGCTCGCTCCCGAGGAGCGGGAGAAGGGCCGCCGCCGCATCGACGCGGCCAAGGACGAGCTCACGGCGGCGCTGGCGAAGATCCCGAGCAACTTCGCCGTCAACGTCATCCCCTACAGCAACGGTGCGAAGCCGCACTGGAACGAGCTGCGCGAGGTCGACGACGAGAACCGCAAGGAGATCCTCGACTTCGTGCGCAAGCTGCGCGTCAACGGCGGCACCAACATCTACGGCGCGCTCGAGGCGGCATTCGCCGATCCTTCGGTCGACACGATCTATCTGCTGACCGACGGTGAACCGAGCGTCGGCGACATCGTCGTGCCCGACGAGATCGCCGACGAGGTGCGACGATGGAACCGTCTGCGCCAGATCGTGGTGCACACGATCGGCATCGGGATCGACTCCGACCTGCTGAAGCGCCTCGCCGAGGAGTCGGGCGGCGTCTACAAGTTCGTGCCGTAGCGCGAAACGCGGCGGCTACCGCAGCGCGGCTTCGAGCGCGGTCGACGCATCGGTGCGGTCGTCGCGATACTTGACGATCAGCGGTGCCGCGATCTGCAGCCCGTGCGAGCTGGCGTAGTCGCCCCTGGCCGGGCGTGTGCCGGGTATGACGACCGCTCCGGCGGGGATCTCGCCGCGGCGTTCGCAGCCGTGGACCAGGTCGTAGACCACGGTCGCCGCCGTCAGCACGACGCCGGCCGCGAGCACCACGCGTTCGCGCACGATGACGCCCTCGAACACGCCGGCGAGACCGCCGACGAAGGCGCCGTCCTCGATGACGACCGGGGTCCGGTTTACCGGCTCGAGCACGCCGCCGATCTGGGCGCCCGCCGACAGGTGCACGTCCTTGCCGATCTGCGCGCACGAGCCGACCAGCGCGTGGCTGTCGATCATCGTGCCCGTATCGACGTAGGCACCGACGTTGACGTAGGCCGGCGGCATCGCGACGACGCCCTTGGCGACGAACGAACCGCTGCGGATCGAGGTGCCGCCGGGCACGATGCGGACGCCGTCGTCGATCGCGAAGGAGCGCGGCGGGTAGCCGGCCTTGTCGAAGAACGGCGCCGGCTCCGCGTCGAAGCGCACGATCCCGCTACGGCGGAAGCCGAGCAGGATCGCGCGTTTGACCCACTCGATCGTGACCCAGATGCCGTCGGCGCCGCGTTCGGCCGCGCGCACCCGGCCGGCCTCGAGCTCGCCGAGCAGGTCCTCGTGCGCTGCCGGCCACGACGCATCGCGCAGCAGCTCTTCGTCCGGTCGCCCGAACCAGTCCGCCAGGCGCGTGTTAGCCATGGTGGACCTCGCGCTGGCTGGCCAGTGCGCTCGCCAGTCGCGACCGCAGCTCAGGGCGCGCGCCCAGCAACGGCAGGCGCACGGCGCCGCGGGCGATGCCGAGCAGTTCGATGGCGGTCTTGACCGGTACGGGGTTGGTGTCGGCGGAGAGTGCCCCGAACAGCGGCCAGAGATCGTTGTGCAGCGTGCGCGCGCGCGCGAGGTCGCCGGTCAGCGCAGCCTGCACCAGATCGCGCATCTTGCCCGGCACGACGTTGCCCGCGACCGATACCAGGCCCTGGCCGCCGACCGCGATCGTCGGCAGCGCGAAGGCGTCGTCGCCCGAGAGCAGCAGCTTGTCGGGCGGCAGTGCGGCCGCGATGGCACAGATCTGCTCGAGGTTGCCGGACGAGTCCTTGAACGCGACGACGTTGTCGAGCTGCCAGATCCGCGCCAGCGTCGCCGGCTGGAGGTTCGTCGTCGCGCGGCTCGGGACGTTGTAGCCCATGATCGGCAGCTGCGGCACCGCGGCCGCGACGGCGGCGAAGTGCGCCACCAGCCCGTCCTGGCTCGGCTTGGTGTAGGGCGGCACGACGACGAGTGCGCCGTCGGCACCGAGATCTCGAGCGCGGCGCGTCCAGGCGACGGCCTGGGCGGTCGACGGTGCGCCGGTGCCGACGAACACCGGCACGGCGCCGGCGGCGTCCTTGACGGTCTCGACGACCCTGTCGCGTTCGGCCTCGGACAGCATCGCGGCCTCGCCGGTCGAACCGAGCGCGACCAGGAAGTCGGCGCCGCCTTCGACCACGTGGCGGGTGAGCTCGGTGAGCCCGCCGAGATCGAGCGTGTCGTCGCTCGCGAAGGGCGTCGCCAGCGCGACGCCGAGACCTCTGCAGTTGGGGTTCATGGTTCTCCTGTCGGCGGGGTGCCGGCGAGCCCGGCGAACAGTGGATCGAGCATGGCGCTCGCGACGTCGTCCATCGTGTGCACGCCCTTGCGGCTGGCGATCCACAACGCTGCGGCGAGTGCGCCGTCGGCGAATGCCGCGGCGCTGCGGGCATGGTGGCGCAGCTCGATCACCTCGGCCGGGGCATCGACACCGACGACGTGGTCGCTGTAGGTCGAGCCGGCGCGAATTGCGGCGACGCTGAGTTCGCCCGGCTCGAGCGGGCCGCCGAGCGCCCAGGCGGTCTTGCGGCGGCAACCGTTCAGCAGCGTCGCCGCCAGCAGTTTCGCGGTGCCCGACGGCGCGTCGTGTTTCCTGGCGTGATGGTGCTCGACGACGTAGGGGTCGCGGCGGGGATCGAGATCGCAGAAGCGGCCGAGCACGAGCGTCAGTCGCCGCAGCAGCGCGATGCCGAGCGAGAAGTTCGGGGCCGTGACGATGCCGATGCGGTCGCCGACCAGCTCGGCGAGATCGGGCAGGTCCCAACCGGTGCTGCCGATCACCAGCGGCGTGCCGGTGTCGAGCGCCCAGGCCACCCGATCGCCGACGACAACACCGCTCGAGGCGTCGATCGCGACATCGGCCGCACCGGGCGGGGCTTCGCGGGTGACCTGCCAGGCGATGCTGTCGCCGCCGCGCGCGGCGATCGCGCTGCCGAGACGGCCCTTGCCGAACAGTCCGATGCGGAGATCGTTCATGACATCGCCTCGTCGGCCGCGACCGGCAGCGCGGCACCGGCATCGCCGAAGAACTCGGCGTGCAGCCGCGGCATCGCCGGGCCGACCTCGTTCTGGTGGATGACGAAGGACAGGTTGCGGTCGTTGCCGCCCATGCCGATCAGCTCCGGCACGATCGGGCGCAGCGCGCGGCAGGCACGTTCTACGACCAGCGCGTTGCGTCGCAGGCCTTCGCCGACGGCGACGACGATCGCGCGATCGCGGGCAATCTCGACCCGCGCGAGGCCGTCGAGCGCGCGCACGAGCCGGTCGATCGGGGCGTCGGGTTCGACGGTGCAGGCGACCGAGACCTCGGCGGTGACGACGAGGTCGACGCAGATGTCGAGTTCGCCGAAGACCGCGAACAGCCTGGCCAGGTAGCCCGCGGTCGCCAGCATGCGCGTGCTCGTCATCGTCAGCACGGTGACCGGGCCACGGCTCGCGAGTGCGGCGACGCCGCGGGCCGAGGGGCGTTTGCGCGGATCGATCGTCGAGAACGCGCCGCCCGGTCGCAGCGTGTGGCGGACGGTCACCGGGATGCCGGCCTCGATCGCGGGCTGGATCGTCGCCGGATGCAGCACGCGTGCGCCGAACGCCGCGAGCTCGGCGGCCTCGGCCGGACTCAGTACCGGCACCGGACGAGCGTCGGGTACCGCGCGCGGATCGGCGGTCAGCACCCCCTCGACGTCGGTCCAGATCTGCACCTCCTCGACGCCGAGTGCGGCGCCGATCAGCGCTGCCGACCAGTCGCTGCCGCCGCGGCCGAGCGTCGTGGTGAAACCGCGTTCGGTCGCGCCGACGAAACCCTGGGTCACGACGATCGTGCCGGCCTGCAGCAGCGGCGCGATGCGTCGATCGGCGAGGTCGCGGATCACGGCGGGATCCGGCCGGGCGCGGCCGAAGCGGTCGTCGGTGCGCATCACCTCGCGGGCGTCGAGCTCGCCGACCGCGAGGCCGCGCTCGGCGAGGATCGCGGCGAAGATCGCGGTCGAGACGCGTTCGCCGTGCGCCAGGATCGCGTCGCTCGTCCGCGGCGTCAGCTCGCGCAGCATCGCGACGCCGCGCAGCAGCACGATCGCGGCCTCGCGCAGCGTGGCCAGGGTCGCGACCGCTTCGGTCGCGTCGCCGAGCACCTCGGTCGCGGCCGCTGCCGAGCGTTCGAACGCGGCGGTCGCGAGCTCCACCGCGGACGCGTCGCCGATCTCGGCAGCGCGCGCCGCCGCCAGCAGCTCGTCGGTGGTGTCGCCCATCGCCGACAGCACGACGCACGGTCGGCGGCCGCGTCGCCGCGCCTCCGCGACCAGATCGGCCGCGGCTTCGAGTCGCGCCGGCAGCGCGAGCGACGAGCCGCCGAACTTCATCACGATCATCGCTCGCCGCCTCCGAGCATGGTCTCGGCGACCGCGACCAGCAGCGCGCAGCCGGCGGCGAGCTCGCGGCCGGAGACGTGCTCCTCCGGGGTGTGCGCGACCCGAATGCTGCCCGGGCCGCACATCGCGACCAGGCCGTCGGGCACGAGCTTGCGCAGGCGCGGCGCGTCGCTGCCGAAGGTCACGGCGACGTGCTCGAAGCCGGGCAGGCGCGAGAAGCGCTCGGGCGGGGTCGCGGCGACGCTGGCGACCCGGCCTTCCGGTGGCGCCAGCTCGCGCACCCGCGCCAGGAACTCGGAGTCCGGCAGCGTGCGTGCGAACAACATCGCCGACGCGGCGTCTGGTACCACGTTCGGTGCCTTGCCGCCCGCGATCGTGCCGAGGTTCCAGATCTCGGGGCCGAGCTCGGGATCGCGGCGCTCCGGCAGCGTCCGCAGTGCCTGCAGCCAGTCGAGCAGCGGCCAGATCGCCGAGTGGCCGAGTTCGGGCGTGCCGCTGTGTGCGGCGCGGCCGGCGGTCTCGAGGCGGATCTGCATCGAACCGCGCTGACCGGTGGTCAGCTTGTTCTCGGTCGGTTCGCCGTTGATCAGCCCGCGGCACGACGCCAGTCGACTCGCGAGCTCGGCGGCGGCGCTGGCGCCGACGCTGTCGGTCTCCTCGCCGACGACACCGAGCCACGCGAAGCCGTCGTGGCCGCGCGCGAGCAACGTCTGGATCGCACCGAGCTGGGCCGTGATCTGACCCTTCGCATCGCAGGCGCCGCGGCCGTGCAGGACGTCGCCGCGACGCTGCGGCGGCAGGAACGGCGGCACCGTGTCGAGGTGCGTCGAGAGCAGCAACCGCGGTTGACCCCAGGTCGCGAGCACGTTGTGCCTGCCCGGCGCGACCTCCTGCAACTCGATCCGGGCGCCGAGCTCGCGCAGCAGGCCACGCAACGCCGGCAGGCCGTGGTCCTCGCGCCCGGTGGTGGTGTCGGCGCGGCACAGCGCCTCGGTGCGATCGAGCAGCCAGGCGGCGCCGGGCGACCGGGCCGACCCGTCGGCGGCGGGTTCGAGCGGCGATGGTGACGGTGACGGCTGCATGGGGATCCCTCCGATCGCGAGCATCCCACCAGAGAACCGGCACGGTTCGCACGCCCCGCGTCCGCGACGCGAGCCTGCGATCGAGCCTGGCGCTCCGTTCCGGCGAACCGGAACGACAACCCTCGGAGTGTTAGCTCCGACGGCCAATCCCCAGCATGCACGTCATGCCGGGGATTTCGGCGGCCGTCGCCTTTCACCGGCGCTCGGCGGGCCGTCGCCCTCGTTCCGGCTACTGATCGCGACCGCTCCTCCAGCGGTTCCCCGCAGCATGCGCCGGTGTCGGCCCGGGGTCAAGGCGTGACGGTCTGGCGTTTCTTGTTGCCGTCGGGCAACCAGACCCTATTCAGGGGCGCCAAGGAGAAGCTCTCGACCATGCCCAATTGGAAACTCGCCGCCGCAGTCACGGGCGGCGCACTGCTCGCGGTTTCGACCGCGAAGGCACAGCGCACCGTCATCACCGTCGGCGGCGCGAACCCGAGCTTCTCCAATCTGCCTGCCGCCGTCGCGGCGGCGGCGCCCGGCAGTGTGCTCGTCGTGCGGCCGGGAACCCATGACGGCTTCACGACCAACAAGCCGCTGCGGGTGGTGCTCGACTTCACGGCCCAGACCGGCTCGATCGTCGCGCCGGCGGGTGCGACCTACGCGATCGAGGTCTCGGGTCTGAGCGGCAACCAGGAGTTCGCGCTGGTCGGCCGCGGTGCGCGCATCCATGGCGGCGCCCTCGGCGGGATCCGGGTGTCGAACACCGCCGGCCGGGTCGTGTTCG
>JAGQRB010000686.1 GCA_020425925.1 Planctomycetota bacterium | reverse complement strand
GTCGATCACCGAGCGGCGAAGACGCGAGGGCGACCTTGCCCTCGCCCACCGGCAACACGGCGAGCTCGCTGCCGTTGTCGAGGCCGAACGTCCGCACCGAGCCCTCGCCCGACGTCAGCGCCAGCCAGCGCGGCGGCACCGCGCCGCGATCGAACGCGATCGCGTGCGGGCTCGGCTCGATGCCGGCTCGCTCGAACACGATCCGTTGCGTGTCGACGTCGAACACCGTGACCCTGCGGTCCTCGGTGACGGCCGCCAGCCGGGAACCGTCGGCGCTGAAGGACACGGCGCGCGGATCCGCGGTCAGCGGCAGCGTCGTCAGTCGATCGCCGGTCTCGCTCGCGAGCACCGCGATCCCGGCCCCGGGCTGCCACTGCGCGAGACGGGTGTGGGCCCGCGAGCCATCGCCGTAGATCGCGCCGCAGTCCGCGAACGAACGCAGCGGCAGCACGTCGGTGAGCCCGAGACAGGCGATCACCTCGTCGCGCAGGTCGTCGCTCCGGGCGATCGCCGACGCGGCAGCGATCGCGGCGAGGCTGGCCTGGCGGCGGCCCGGGGCATCGCCGGCGCGGTGTGCGCGGGCCTGCGAGAGGTGCACCTCGCGCAGCTGTGTGCGCACGAGTTCGGCCTGGCGGCCGGCCTCCAGCAGGCCGTGCAACGCGAGCACCAGGCCGACCACGAGTGCGAGCGCGGCGAACGCGATCGACGAGGCCACGACCTGGTGCCGTCGCACGAACTTCCAGAGCAGGTATCCGGCGCCCGGTCGGCGCGCGAGCACCGGTTCGTGGTCGAGGTGGCGGCGGACATCGTCCGCCAGCGCGGTGGCGCTGTCGTAGCGGCGCTGGCGGTCGTGCTCGAGCGCCTTGAGCGCGATCCAGTCGAGGTCGCCCCGCAGCAGGCGCGCCAGTTCGCCCGGGTCCGCGCGCCGGTCGAACGCGACGCGATCGTCGTCGCTGGCCGCGGCGAGTGCGCGCTGTGACGGCAGGGTAGTCCGGGTCGCGCGGATCGCGCGCTGCAGGTCGTGGCCGTGCGCGGCGACATCGGCGGCCGACAGCGGCGTCGTGCCGGTCAGCAGCTTGTAGAGCACGGCCCCGAGCGAGTAGATGTCGCTGCGCGTATCGATGTCGGACTGATCGCCCGCGACCCGAGCCTGCTCCGGACTCATGTAGGCCGGCGTCCCGAGCAGCTGTTGTTCGCCGGTGTGCAGGGTGTGCGCGGTGAGCGGCACCGCGAGCGCCTTCGCGATCCCGAAGTCGATGATCTTCGGTACCGGTCCGGCGTCCGATTCGGCGACGAGCAGGTTGCTGGGCTTCAGGTCGCGGTGAATCACACCCTTCTGATGAGCGTGGTGCACCGCGAGGCAGACCTGGACGAAGATCTCGAGGCGTTCACGGATCTGCAGCGTGCGCCCGTCGCAGTAGTCCGTGATCGGCAGCCCGTCGACATACTCCATGACGAAGAACGGCCGCGATTCGGCCGTCGCGCCGGCGTCGAGGATCCGCGCGATGTTGACATGGTCCATCAGCGCGAGTGCCTGACGCTCGGCATCGAAGCGTGCCAGCACGTGCTTGCCGTCCATCCCGGGCTTCACCAACTTCACCGCGACGTCGCGCACGATCGGTTCGCGTTGGGCGGCGAGGTACACCCGCCCGAACCCACCCTCGCCGAGTAGCCGCACCAGGTGGTACGGCCCGATCGAGCGCCCCTCGTCGGGATCGCTGGTCGGGGCCTCGGCAACGAGGAAATCGCGATCGGCCGCGCGCCGGTGCGAACGCAGCAACCGCGCGACGCGTTGCCGCAGGGCCTCGTCTCCGCGGCAGGCGGCGCGCACCCAGGCCTCGCGTTCAGCGGTCGGACGATCCAGGGCGCCGACGAACACCTGCCGGACCGCATCCTTGCCGTTGCTGTCGGTGTTCGCCATCGGACCGGTGTGGGCGGCCAGGGTAGTCGATCCCGCGTGGCCTGTCAGCCACCCGAAATCCGTGGCAGTCCGCGTCGCGTTTCTGCGCCCGACCACCCGATGGTCTCCAAGCGCAGATCGCGGACGGCGCGGGCTCGGCTCGCGGCGTGGGCTGCGACCGCATACGGGCTCGCCTGCTACGGCGGCTTCCTCGCGACGTTCGGCTGGACCGTCGCGTTCGTCGGCGATGTCGGTCCGCTGCCGACGATCGACGGTCCGATCCGGAGCGCGGCCGGTCCGGCGATCGCAATCGATGTCGGCCTGCTCGCGTTGTTCGGACTGCAGCACTCGGTGATGGCGCGGCGCGCGTTCAAGCGGCGGTGGCAACGCTTCGTGCCGGCCTCGGTAGAGCGCAGCACCTACGTGCTGATGTCGAGCCTCGTCCTCGCGTTGCTCTACTGGCAGTGGCGACCGGTCGGCCCGCTCGTGATCGCGGTCGAGGGGCCGCTCGGCCGTGTCGCGCTGCGGTCGCTCCAGGTTTGCGGCTGGCTGCTCGTGCTCGTCTCGACCGCGCTGATCAACCATGCCGACCTGTTCGGTCTGCGGCAGGTCTTCTGTCGGCTGCGCGGGCGGCGCTACTTCTCGCCGGGCTTCGTCTCGCCGGGACCGTACAACATCGTGCGCCACCCGCTCTACCTCGGCTGGCTGCTGGCGTTCTGGGCCACCCCGCGCCTGAGCGTCGGGCATCTGCTGTTCGCCGCCGCGATGACGTTCTACGTCGTCATCGCGATCCGCTTCGAGGAGCGCGATCTGCTCGCCGAGCACGGGCCGCGCTACGAACGATATCGCGCGCGGATCCCGATGCTGGTGCCGTTCCTGCGGTTTCGACGCCGGGCCGGCGTACGACGATGAGCCATCCTTCCGTCGCGCCGAGGCGTCGGCGAAAATCGGCGTCCCGCGCGGGCAGGCACGGACAACATGGTGTACCCCCTGCCGCGACCGTTGCACCCGCCCCGATGAGAGCCATCGCGTTCCCGATCCCCTTCCTGCTCGCCGCCGCCCCGGCCCAGACGATCCCCGACCCCTGCGGCGCGCTGGTACCCGGCACGCCGATCGCTGCTACCAACCCCGTCGCACCGACCCCCGTGACGCTCGGCAATGCGACGACCGTGCAGATCGAGATCCTCGGCCACAGCGAGAATCGCGGCTACCACACGCACCTCCAGCAGCTGCTCAACGCGGCGCCGCCACTGCCGGGCGTCACGTTCGTCGTCACCAATCGGTGGATCGGTGGCCACGAGGCCTGGCGCTGGGCGACGCCCGGCCAGCTCGGCTACCAGCGTATCCAGGTGATGCTCGCGACCCGACAGCACCCGACGATCGTGCTCGGGCTGTTCTCGAACAACGAGACCTACCCGATCGCCAATCCGCTGCCGGGTGATCCGGACTTCGACCGCTTCGTCGGCGATCTCGCGGCGATCGCCGACCACGCGCACGACAACGGCAACGGCGCGACGATGGTCTACTTCAGCAGTCACCGCTACAAGCCCGTCAACATGCTCCCCGCGTTCCACGAGCGCGCCGCGGTCGAGCACCTCGTCGGCGCGGTCGCGCCGGCCACGGGCAGGACCTGGATCGCGGCCGGACCCGAACAGCACGACCTGCACTGGTGCTGCTACCCGAGCTGCTACGCGCCGGACCTGGCGCATACCAACGCCGCCGGCGACATGCTGATGGCCGAGGCGTGGTACGCGTTGCTGATGCGCGAGCTGCGCGAATGCTACAGCGAGCCGTTCGGTGCCGGTACGGCGGGCACCGGTGGCACGGTGCCGATCCTGTCGCCGAGCGGCGGCTTCCCGGTGCTCGGCAGCGCGACGTTCGCCCTGACGTTGCACGACGCGAGGCCGAACGCGCTCGCCGTGCATGCGGTCGGGGGACCGAGCGGCACGACGCCGATCCTGGTTCAGGCGTTCGTCGGCTGGATCGGGATCACCGATGCGCAGGGTGAACACGTGCAGCCGCTCGGCCTGCCGAACGACCCGGCGTTCCACGGCCTGTCGCTGTTCGCGCAGTCCGGCGTGCTCGATCCGTCCGGCACGGTGTCCGGTTTCGCGACCAGCCAGGGGCTGCGCATCAACCTCTGCCGCTAGCGAATGCGTCGCGTCAGTGCGATTGCAGCCGCAGTGCGTTGCTGGCGCTGATGCCCTGCGGCGCCGCCGGATCTGCGATCAAGGCCTGCGCCCACAGCGACAGCCCTGGCAACCCCGGCCACTGCAGCGATGCGGTGGCGTTGCCGATGCCGTCGAGCCCTGCGATCGACACGGCATCGGTCCGTGGCACGAGCGTGATCCCGAGCAGCGGCTGGTCGACGCGCTGCAGGCCGAAGACGAACGCGGCGAGCCCGTTCTCGGGTGCCGACGACAGCCGCCAGCGCAGCCGTGCACCCGGCAACGTCGTGCCGGCGCCGAGCAGGTGGGGGGTACGCCGGGTGGTACCGAGCGCGTTGCCGAGATCGGTCCAGGTCGGCGTGTCCTGCCAGAGGCTGTAGTAGCCGTCGTCCTGCGCACCGTTCTGCAGGTACCAGCCACCGACGTGCAGTTCGCCGCGGGCGTCGTCGCCGAGCAGCGCGAACACGGCGCCGTCCGGCGCGGACGGTCCGATCGGCTGCCACTGGGAGCCGTCCCAGCTCGCGACGTAGTCGGCGTTGGCGCCTTGCTGCTGGCTGAAGTCGCCGCCGATCGTCAGTCGGCCGCCGAACGATGTGATCGCCGCGACCGTCGCGCCCTGGATGCCGGTTCCGAACGTCGACCAGCTCGAGCCGTTCCAGCGCGCGATGCAGCGCGCCGGCACACCGCCCGCATTCGCGAAGCGTCCGCCGACTATCAGCTCGCCGCCGAAGCTACCGAGCGACTCGACGATGCCGTCGACGCCGCCGCCGGGCACCGAGAGATTGACGCCGTCCCACGCGAAGACGTTTGGCGCCCCCGCGTGGAACGGCGTCGACCCACCCATGTAGAGCACTCCGGCGTGCACGTGCATCGCCGTGATGATTCCGGTGATCGGCGGCGTGAAGAGCTCCCACGTCGAGCCGTTCCAGCGCCGCGGGCTGCCGGTGGTGCCGACGTGGATCATGCCCTGGTAGCTCGCGATGCTGTTGGCGCGGTAGAGGCTCGGACCGTTGCCGACCGCATGCCAGCTCGTGCCGTCCCAGCGCGCGACCCCGTTCGCGGTGATGCCGTCGACGCGGTAGAACTCGCCCGCGACCCAGAGCTCGCCGTTGTGCTCGGTGATGCCGAGCACGAGTCCGTCGAAAGTCCCGAAGTAGCGCCAGTCGTCGCCGTCGAAACGCGCGAGGCAGGCGGCCTGGCTGCCGCCCGCGGCATGGAACCGACCGCCGGCGACGAGGTCACCCTGATAGCGGCCGAACACGTGGACCTCGTTCTCGATGCCGTAGCCCTCGCCGGCCTGGTGCCAGACGGCGCCGTCGTAGGCCGTGATGTGGTAGACCGCGACCTCGGCCGCGAGCGGTGACGGCTCGGCGAAGTGGAACTCGCCGCCGCAGTAGAGCCGGCCGTTCCAGGTCGTCATCGAGATCACCGACGGCGGATTGGTCTCCGCGACCGACACGCCGCCGATCGGCTGCAGCGCCGTGTCGTCCCAGCGCGCGACGCGCTGCAGGGTCGTGCTGCCACTGAGCAGGAAGCTGCCACCGACGTAGAGTTCGCCGTTGAAGACATCGAGGTCCCAGACGATCGCGCCGTAGATCGTGCCCTGCACGCCGGCGCCGACCTGGCTCCAGTTGGTGCCGTCCCAGGCCGCGATGTTGTCGGCCGCGACGCCGCCGGCCTGGCCGAAGCCGCCGCCGACGTAGAGCACACCCTGGTGCAACGCCAGCGCGCGCACGAAACCGAAGCCGTAGTTGTTGATGCCGGTGCCGAGCGCGTGCCACGCGCTGCCGTCCCAGCGGGCGACGTGGCTCGCCGGCACGTTGCCGATGCGGTCGAAGCTGCCGCCGACGTAGAGGTCCTGGCCGTCGGAGACCAGCGCATGCCCGACGTGATAGACCCCGAGACCCCACTGCATGCCACCGCCGACCGGCTGCCACGCGGCGCCGTTCCAGCGTGCGATGCCGGCCGTCGCGGTCGCGCCGGAGTTGCCGAACTCGCCGGCGGCATAGAGCGCACCCTGGTGTTCGCAGAATGCCCACACCGGCCCGTCGAAACCCGCGCCGACCGGATGCCACGCGCTGCCGTCCCAGCGCGCGACGAAGCCCGCCGGTTGCCCGCCGGCGTAGGTGAACTCGCCGCCGACGTAGAGGTCGCCCTGGAACTCGAGGCTCGCGCGCACCGGTCCCGAGACGCCGGTGCCGAGCGCATACCAGCGCACGCCGTCGAAGCGGGCGATGTGTTCGAGCCGATCGCCGTCGCGCCACGGTGTCCGATAGGTCCCGGCGATGAGCTCGTTGCGCCAGGTTCCGAGATGGAGCACGCGCCCGGCGATGCCGAAGCCCGGCAGGTCGTTCTGGCGCGACCAGGCGCCCTGCGCCGGCAGGTCGGTGAGCGCGCACGCGAGTGCGAGCAGCAGTGTGAGCAGGGTCCTCGCGAGGTGGTTCATCGCGACGACGCGAGCAACTCGGGGGCCAGCCGTGCCCGCGGCCGATCCGTCCGGATTGTGGACGCGAACGTCCGCGAGTCGGTCGCGGCATGCTGTGGGCCGGCGGCCCGATCGGTCTCGACGGGTGGCGCGGCGTCCTGGTCCTCGTCGACAGCTCGCCGGTGCCGCCCTACTTGGCGCGCGGGGCGGCGAACAGCTCGCGCAGCAGTGCGAAGACGTCTTCGAACCTCGAGCGGTGGGCGGCGTCCGGATCGTCCATCGGCGTGCCGAGGCCGGCGCGGCTGAGCCCGGCCCCCTCGGCGACCGCGACCACGACGCCGCGTCCGACGCGCGCGATCGCGGCGAGCGGCTGGCCGTCCGAGTCCGTCAGCAGCGGTTCGCCCCCGCGCACGAGCTGCCGCGGCGAACGCAGCGCACGATTCGGATCGCCGACGAGCGCGGTCTCCAGCGTCATGCCGAAGGGTTCGAGGATCCGGCTCGCGGCCGCACTCGGATTGAGGATCGAGTCGACCACGAGCAGGCGTCCGCCGTCGAGCACGAACTTCGCCAGCCGCTCCGTCTGCTCGGGGCCGAGCGGGCTCTGCGGGCGCAGGAACATGACCGCGGCGCTGTCCAACGCGGTGTCGAACTCGCGCTCGCGCGGAAACAGGCGCAAGCGCTGCGACCAGACGTAGAAGGTGTCGAACGCACTGTCGACCGGGCCGCGCAGGTGGCCGAGCGCCGGCGGCAGGGCGTAGTCGCCGTTGTCGCGCACGAGCGCGATGGTGTCGGTGGCATCGACGCGCACGGCCGGCGGCAGGGTCGCGAGCGTGTGGCGGTAGGAGATCTCGGCGCCGGTGAGCGTTCCGGTCGCTGCCGCCAGCGGCAGCACGATCGCGAAGAACGGGCGTCCGGCGCCGGCGAAACGCGCCGC